>CALRZF020000342.1:0-4271 GCA_943372585.1 Ramlibacter sp. 2FC
GTCGCGCGGCGCGGCTGATGCAGATGATCCCCGGCCTGATCGGCAAGCTGCGTGACGGCCTGGCGCGCTCGGGCTATCCGCCTGAGCTGACCGAGAGCTTCTTTGAGGGCCTGGGCGCGTTACACCACGCGGCCCTGAAGGCCGGGCGCGATGCCGCCGCCCAGGCGGCCGCGCAGGCGGCGGCCGACGCCGCCGAAGCCGCGCCCAGCCGGTTTGCCGACAGCGGCATGCACAGCGTGGACCCCTGGGTGGCAGGGCACGAGGCGCAGGAGTCCGGCTATGTGGGCGCGGACTCCGTCATGCCCGCCGACGCAGCCCAACCTGCCCCAACCACGCATGCTGACGGGACGCCTGCCGTGGGCGCGGCCGGCCTGGTCATCGGCACCTGGGTGGAACTGATGGCGGACGACGGCCAGTGGCTGCGTGTGCAGCTGACCTGGGCCACGCCGCACGGCACGCTGTTCATGTTCACGTCGCCGGCCGGCACGGCGCATTCCATGTCGCGCCGCACGCTGCAGCGGCTGCACGCGCAGGGGCAGATCCGTGTGGTGGCCGGCCGGCACGTGGTGGACGAAGCGCTGGACCAGGTGGCCCGCGCCGCCCTGCGCAACAGCCTGTCAGGCAAACCCTGACGGCCTTTGGCGCCGCTGCGCCGGGCATGGCCTGATAATCAAGGGTTTGCACCACCGCAACCCCTGTAGATACAAAGAAAGCCATGGCCCAGTACGTTTACACCATGAACCGCGTCGGCAAGATCGTGCCGCCGAAGCGCCACATCCTCAAAGACATCTCGCTGAGCTTCCTGCCCGGCGCCAAGATCGGCGTGCTGGGCCTGAACGGCTCGGGCAAATCCACCTTGCTGAAGATCATGGCCGGCGTGGACAAGGAAATCGAGGGCGAGGCCATTCCCATGCCGGGGCTGAACATCGGCTACCTGCCCCAGGAACCCAAACTCAACCCCGAACACACCGTGCGCGAAAGTGTCGAGGAGTCCATGGGTGAGGTGTTCGCCGCCAAGGCCAAGCTCGAAGAGGTCTACACCGCCTACGGCGAGCCCGACGCCGACTTTGACGCGCTGGCCGCCGAGCAGGCCCGCCTGGAAGCCATCATCGCCACGGCCGGCACGGATTCCGAGCACCAGCTGGAGATTGCCGCGGACGCACTGCGCCTGCCGCCGTGGGACGCCAACATCGGCGTGCTGTCCGGCGGTGAAAAGCGCCGCGTGGCACTGTGCCGCCTGCTGCTTTCCAAGCCCGACATGCTGCTGCTGGACGAGCCCACCAACCACCTGGACGCTGAATCAGTCGAATGGCTGGAAGTGTTCCTCAAGCGCTTCACAGGCACCGTGGTGGCCATCACCCACGATCGCTACTTCCTGGACAACGCGGCCGAGTGGATCCTGGAACTGGACCGCGGCGCCGGCATCCCCTGGAAGGGCAACTACAGCACCTGGCTGGAGCAAAAGGGCGACCGCCTGGCGCAGGAGCAAAAGAGCGAGGAAGCCCACGCCAAGGCCCTGAAGAAAGAGCTGGAATGGTCCCGCCAGAACCCCAAGGCCCGCCAGGCCAAGAGCAAGTCGCGCCTGGCGCGGTTTGAAGAACTGAGCGACATTGAATACCAGAAGCGCAACGAAACCCAGGAAATCTTCATTCCCGTGGCCGACCGCCTGGGCAGCCAGGTGATCGAATTCCACAACGTGACCAAGTCGTTCGGCGACCGCGTGCTGATCGACAACCTGAGCTTTACCGTGCCGGCTGGCGCCATCGTGGGCATCATCGGCCCCAACGGCGCGGGCAAGTCCACGCTGTTCAAGCTGATCGCCGGCAAGGAGCAGCCCGATTCCGGCAACGTGGTGATCGGCTCGACCGTGAAGATGGCCTTTGTGGACCAGCACCGCGACGAACTGGCCAACAACAAGACGGTTTGGGAAGACGTCTCGGGCGGCCTGGACATCCTGAACGTGGGCAAGTTCCAGATGGCCAGCCGCGCGTATTGCGGGCGCTTCAACTTCAACGGCGGCGACCAGCAGAAAAAGGTGGGCATGCTGTCCGGCGGCGAACGCGGCCGACTGCACCTGGCCAAGACGCTGATTGCCGGCGGCAACGTGTTGCTGCTGGACGAACCCTCCAATGACCTGGACGTGGAAACCCTGCGCGCGCTGGAAGACGCGCTGCTGGAGTTTGCCGGCAGCGTCATGGTCATCAGCCACGACCGCTGGTTCCTGGACCGTATTGCCACGCACATCCTGGCGGCCGAAGGCGACAGCCAGTGGACGTTCTTTGACGGCAACTACCAGGAATATGAAGCCGACAAGAAAAAGCGCCTGGGCGAAGAAGGTGCCAAACCGAAGCGCGTGCGCTATAAAGCCTTGAAATAGGTTCCCCCCCGAAGCGCCTGCGGCGCCTCCCCCTCAAGGGGGCGCCACCAGCGGCCCGGCAAAGCCGGTTCCACGGTGGCACTGGTGAATGTGAGTGGCTGGCGGGGCATTACATCAGGAGAGTTCCGCAATGTCCACACCGCCGCCGCACCGCCATGAAGCCCCGTTTCGCGCCTGTATCGGCGAGGCGGCGCAGCGCGGCAGGTTGCTGATGGAGCAGATGGTGCAGGGCGCGCGGCAGTCATTGCCGCAGCGCATCGCGCTGGCCAACGACGTGCGCGAGCGCGAAGTCCAGCAAGAGGCACTGCGCCTGCTGATGCAGTTTGAAGGCAACCTGCGCGAGAGCTACCCGCAGGCCCTGCTGGCCGAATTTGCCCAGGCGATCGCCGGCACCGCCGGCAAGGAACCCGCCAGCGGCCTGAGCTTTGACGCGCTGGAGCTGATGGGGGACGACCAGATCCAGGAAAGCGTGGAGATCGCCCGTGCGCAGCAGGCCACGGTGCTGGCTGTGGAAGCCGAGCTGGGCGAGCTCAATGCATTGATCTGCGCTGCGCAGGGCCTGAAAACCGTGCAGGCCGAACGCAACCCGTTGCGGCCCGACGTCTATGTGCGCGGCCTGCGCAGCGTGCTGGCCGAAACCGGCGTGCCGGCCCCTGTACGCATGCGCTGGCTGTCGCACCTGGGTGAGGCGCTGGGCCCGGCTTTGGCGCGTGATTACGCCCACCTGTCTGACATGCTGCGCGACCAGGGCGTGGTGGCGGCGGGCTTCAACGTGATCATGCAACAGGAGTCCCCCACGGCCGCGCGTGCGCTGGCCGGTGGGCCTGAGGGTGCGGGTGCATCTGCCGGTGCCGCGCCAGCGCAGCACCGCCCCGAAACCCTGCTGACCGTGCGCCAGCTGCGCCGCCTGCTGTCAGGGGAGCTGGACGCCGGCGGCAACTCATTCGACGAAAAATTCACCCGGGAATTTGAAGGGGCCGGGCGCGAGCAGCCGCACGCGGACTTTTCCCCGACGGTGCCCGCCGCGTTTGAAGCGCTGCAGGAAATGAAGCAGGTCGATGAAGTCATGCAGCGCCTGGCGCAGCGCAAACCCGGTGGCGAGCCGGGCTCGCTGCGCGAGCAGCTTCGCAGCAAGGCCAGCACCGGCCAGGCGCTGGGCCTGGAGGTGGTGAACCTCATGCTGGACAACATCGCCGGCGATGCGCGGCTGCTGCCCGAAGTGCAGCAGGTGGTGCGCGAACTGGAGCCCGCGCTGTTGCGCCTGGCGCTGATTGATCCGCGGTTCTTCAGTGACAAGCGCCACCCCGCGCGCCGCTTTCTGGACCTGCTGATCCAGAAAAGCCTGGCCTGGCAGAACGCCGGCGCCGCCGGTTTTGAAGGCTTTATCGACCCGGCGCGCCAGGCCGTGCAGGCACTGGTGGGTACGCAAATTGAAGGCGCCGAGCCCTTTGCGTACGCATTGCAGACGCTGGAGGAAACCTGGGCCGAACAGCAAAAGCGCGAACGCCGCAAGCGCGAGAAAGCCGTGCGCGCACTGCTGCAGGCCGAGCAACGCAACCTGCTGGCCGAAAAAATCGCCAAGGACCTGCGCCAGCGCGCCGAGACCGCCGGCGCGCCGCGTGGCATCGTTTATTTTGTGACCGGCCCCTGGGCCCAGGTCATTGCCCAGGCGCGGCTGCTGGACAGCAGCGGCCAGGCCGACCCCGGCGGCTATGAAGACCTGGTGACCGACCTGCTGTGGAGCTCGATGCCGCAGGTGGCGTCCGCCAACCCGGCGCGGCTGGCACGGCTGATTCCCGGGCTGCTGGCCCGGCTGCGCGAGGGGCTGGAAAGCATTGGTTACTCACGCTCCAAGGCCGGGCGCTTCTTTGAGGAACTGGTGGCCCTGCATGCA
>CALRZF020000343.1:0-4261 GCA_943372585.1 Ramlibacter sp. 2FC
CCTGGCCGGTGGCGCAGGCGCTGCTGGGCCTGCTGCTGGTGGCGTCCACTGTGCTGATGCCGTTGGGCTTGATGGCGCGGCGCAGCGTGAAAGGCCCCTGGGCTGACCGGCTGGCGTGGGCCGGCCTGGTGGGCATGGGGCTGTTTTCGTCGCTGTTTGTGCTGACGGTGCTGCGCGACGTGGCGCTGCTGCTGGGCGTGATCGTGTTTGCCTGGCGGCCGGCCGCGCTGCCCGTGGTGGCGCTGACCACCTGGACGGGCGTGGCCGTGCCGGTGCTGGCCCTGGCCGCCACCGCGCTGGGTTACTGGAACGCGCGGCGCACCGCCGCCGTGGTGCGGGTGGACGTGCCCATTGCGCAGCTGCCTGCGGCGCTGCACGGCTTTACCGTGGCGCAGATCACCGACGTGCATGTGGGCCCGACCATCAAGCGCGGCTACCTGGAGGCCATCGTGGCGCGCGTCAATTCGCTGGGTGCCGACATGGTGGCCATTACCGGCGACCTGGTGGACGGCGCGGTGAGCGAGCTGTCGGCGCATGTGGCGCCGCTGTCGCAGCTGCGCTCGCGCCACGGCAGCTTTTTTGTGACGGGCAACCACGAGTACTACTCAGGCGCGCACGCCTGGATTGCCGAGCTGCGCCGCCTGGGTGTGCGGGTGCTGATGAATGAACATGTGGTGCTGGACCATGGCGGCGCTGCCGGCCGGGCGCCGCTGCTGGTAGCAGGCGTGGCCGACTACAGCGCCCACCAGTTTGACCCCGCCCACAAGAGCGACCCGCATGCCGCCCTGCGCGGCGCACCGGCCAGCGCGCGCGTGCGCCTGCTGCTGGCCCACCAGCCGCGCAGCGCCGTGGCGGCGGCCGATGCGGGCTTTGACCTGCAGCTGTCGGGCCACACGCACGGCGGGCAGTTCTGGCCGTGGAACCATTTCGTGCGGCTGCAGCAGCCCTTTACCGCCGGGCTGCACAAGCTGAAGAACCTGTGGGTGTACACCAGCCGGGGCACGGGCTACTGGGGCCCGCCCAAGCGCTTTGGCGCGCCGTCAGAGATCACGCTGCTGCGCCTTGTGCCTGCGTGAATCGCCGCCGTCCTACAGCGGCATGGGCGCGGCGGCTTGCGGTGCCGGCGGCGCAGGGCGCACACTGGGGCCTTGCGGGGGCTGCGCCCCCAAGGAGCCTTTCATGAACACTGCCCGTATTTCGTTTTCAGCCTTGTTGGTGGCCGGCACGCTGGCCGCTTTGGCCGCACAGGCCCAGAGCCCCGGCGCGGCTGCCGCTGCGGCGCAACCGTCCATGTCGGGCGCTCAGGGCGGCACCCAGCCCACGCTGCAGCAAGGCGGCGTGTCCACCAATGCCAAGGACGCCTCGCAGGTGAACATCCAGCTGCGCCGCCCGGGCCAGCCCGACATGCCCACGGGTGCGCCCGCGTCCAGCATGCCACCGGCCAAAACAGCCACTGCCACGATGGCGCCGATGCCGGTGCCCGCAGCCAGCCAGAAACGTTGAGCGGGTCAGGGCGGCGGTGAGCGCGCCGGGATGCGAGCCTCCACGCCCGCATACGCCAGGCCTGCCAGCAGCAACGGCGCCCAGTAGTACAGCGCGCGGTAGGTCAGCATGGCCGCCAGCATGTCGGCCTCGGGCACCTGGGGGCTGAGCAGCGCGACAAACACCGCTTCCTGCACGCCCAGGCCTGCCGGCACGCGTGTGACGATGCCCACCACCACGCCCACCAGGAACACGCCCGCCACCACCGGGAACGCCACGCGCCCCTGCAGCAGCACCCAGATCACGGCGGCGATCAACAGCCAGTTGCTCACGCCCACGGCCAGCTGCAGCAGCGCCAGGCGCGGCGTGGGCAGCCACACCTCGTGCCCGCGCCAGTGCCACACGCGGCCCGCGCGCACGGTGCCACAGGCCACCAGGTAAGCCAGGGCCAGCGCCAGCAGCACGCCGCCGATGGCGTGCAATGCCGTTTCGCTCACATGCCAGCCCGCGGGCAGCGGCAGTGGCAGCACGACAAACGCCACGCCGGCCAGCGCCAGATAGCCAAACCAGTTGGTCCACATGCTCAGGCCCATCACGCGCAGGATCACCGGCGTGCGCAGGCCCAGGCGCGCGTACAGCCGCAGGCGCATGGCGGCGCTGCCCACGATGGCGCCGAAGTTCAGGTTGAACGCATAGCTGATGAAGGTGACCAGCATGGACGCCTGGGGCGCCAGGTGGTGGCCGGTGTAATGGCGCCCCAGCAGGTCAAACGTGCTGTACAGCAGGTGCCCGGCGAGGGCCACCGCGCCCGCGGCCAGCAGCACCTGCGCCGGTGTGGCGGCCATGGCGGCAAACACCGCGGGCCAGTCCACCCGCGTGGCCTGCCACACGAGCAGGCCCAGCACGAACGCGCCAAACACCACCAGCACGCCGCGGGTGAGCCAGGGCCACCAGGCGCGGTCGCGCAGCCGGGGCGGCGGCGCCGGTGGGGCCGGTGGAAAGTCAGGCACGTGTTGGGGGTTCATGGCGGCGCCCCGTCATGCGCGGCGCAGGCGCATTTCCATCACGATGTACATCACGGCGGCCACCAGCAAGGGGCCCAGGTAGTACACGGCGCGATAGGCCAGCAGCGCGGCCAGCAGCTGGGGCTCGCCCACCTTCTGGGCCAGCAGCATCACAAACACGGCCTCCAGCACACCCAGCCCGGCGGGGATGTACGTCACCACACCGGCAATGGCGGCCAGCAGGTACACGGCCAGCACGGTGGAGTAAGCCACCTTGCCCTGCAGCAGCACCCAGATCACGCCGGCGATCAGCATCCAGTTGGCGCACGACATGGCCAGCTGCAGCAGCGTCATGCGGGGGCCCGGCAGCTCAAAGCGTTTGCCCATCACGGTGAATTCACGCCGCGCCGACAGGGTCACAAGCGCCCCCCAGGCCACGGCCGCAGCCAGCAGCACAAAGCCTGCGGTGCGCAGCGCGCCGTTGCCGATCTTCCATTCCGCCGGCAGCGGCAGAGGGAACAGCGCAAACACCGCGCCGGCCAGCAGCAAGAAGCCCAGCCAGTTGGTCAGCAGGCTCAATGACAGCACGCGCGTGATCGCGCCGCTGCGCAGGCCAAGACGCGAATACAGCCGGAAGCGCAGGCCCACGCCGCCCACGATGGAGCCCAGGTTCAGGTTGAACGCATAGCTGGTGAAGGTCACCCCCATGACCGTGGGCGCGGACAGCTTGTGGCCGGTGTAGTGGCGCCCCAGCAGGTCAAACGTGCTGTACAGCAGGTGGCTCAGTGCGGCCAGCATGGCGGCCGTGGCCAGCACCGGCTTGGGCAGTTCGCGCAGCGAATCGCCCACGCGCGACCATTCGATGTCGCGTGCGTACTGGTACAGCATGAAGCCGATGAACGACACGAACACGATGGCCAGCGCCCGCATGGCCCAGGGCCACCAGGCGCGCTGCGGCAGCGCCTGCAGTACGGCGGTGTTCATCCTGCGTCCTTGCTGCCGGGGGCGGCGCAGGCCGGGGTGAGTTCACGGGTTTGCATGGCCGGTGTCAGGCGCGGCGCGTGGCTGGGCAGCAGGCGCGCCCACGATGGGTACATGCGCAGCACGTGAAACACAAAGTAGCTGCGCACCAGGCGCCAGGTGCTGGATTCGGCCAGATCGTCGGTGCGCACCTGCTTGCAGCTGTGCTGCATGAGGTGCTCCAGCCGCTGCGCCAGCGTCTGGTTGAAGGCGCGGTCGCGCACGATCACGTTGGCCTCCAGGTTCAGCGCCAGGCTCAAGGGGTCCAGGTTGCTGGAGCCGACCGTGGACCAGTCGTTGTCCACCAGCGCCACCTTGCCGTGCAGCGGGCGTTCGCAGTATTCATAAATACGCACGCCGGCCTTGGTGAGGTGGTGGTACAGCAGGCTGGCGGCCGTCTTGACGATGGGCATGTCGGGCTCGCCCTGCAGGATCAGCCGCACATCCACGCCGCGGCGCGCGGCGCGCCGCAGCTCGCGGATGAAGCGGTAGCCGGGGAAGAAATACGCATTGGCGATCACCACGCGCTGGCGCGCGCTGCGCACGGCCTGCAGGTAGTGGTGTTCGATGTCGCTGGTGTGGTTGTGGTTGTCGCGCGTGACAAACAGCGCCTGCGCATCGCCGGCGGCGGGCAGGGCTTCAGGGCGGCGGCGCAGCGGCGCATGGTCGCGAAACCACTGGCGTATGCCAAAGTGGCCGCGCCGCTCGCCTTGGCCTGCCGCCAGCGCCGCGTGGCAGAAGCGGTGGATCTGCGC
>CALRZF020000344.1:0-4260 GCA_943372585.1 Ramlibacter sp. 2FC
TCTCCTCAAGGATTGACGGGAATTTGCCGGTAATGTCAGCCTTGGCACTTACAAGCCACTGACTGGCTCAAAGCTTACAAATTTACCCCATGCACGCACCGTCACACGGGCAACCTACAATCCGCAACACCGTAGTTACCCGAAGTTCCTCATGTCCAACCCCGTTGACCAGATCGTCAAGAAAACATCTCCCCTGCGCCCGCTCCCCAACCTGATTTTTGCCAGCCGCTGGCTGCAGCTGCCGCTGTACCTGGGCCTGATCCTGGCGCAGGCGGTGTACGTGGTGCACTTCCTGGTGGAGCTGGAGCATCTGATTGCGGCCGCCTTTGGCAGCCAGACCGCCCTGCAGGCGCTGATCACCAGCATCGGCTACAAGACCACCGCGCCGATCACCACGCTGAATGAAACGGTGATCATGCTGGTGGTGCTGGCGCTTATTGACGTGGTGATGATCTCGAACCTGCTGATCATGGTGATCGTGGGCGGCTACGAAACCTTTGTGAGCCGCATGAACCTGGAAGGCCACCGCGACCAGCCCGAATGGCTGAGCCACGTGAACGCGTCGGTGCTCAAGGTCAAGCTGGCCACGGCCATCATCGGCATCAGCTCCATTCACCTGCTCAAGACCTTCATCAACGCGGACAACTACACCGACCGCGTGCTGATAGCGCAGACCGTCATCCACATTGCCTTCCTGTTCTCGGCACTGGCCATTGCCTACACCGACAAGATCATGTCGGGCATCGGCACCGCCAAACACTGAGTTCCGCTTAGCCGGTCACGCGGCCGGTCATCCGGGCAGGCTGGACCCACTCATCAAACTGCACCGCCGTCACGTAGCCCGTGGCGAGCGCAGCCTCGCGCAGGCTGGTGCCCTCTTTGTGCGCCTTCTTGGCGATGGCGGCCGCCTTGTCATAGCCGATGTGCGGGTTCAGCGCCGTCACCAGCATCAGTGACCGGTCCACCAGCTCGGCAATGCGCTCGCGGTTGGGCGTGATGCCCACGGCGCAGTGGTCGTTGAAGCTCACCATGCCGTCGGCCAGCAGCCGCACGCTCTGCAAAAAGTTGTGCGACACCATGGGCCGGAACACATTGAGCTCGAAGTTGCCCGACGCGCCGCCGATGTTGATGGCCACATCGTTGCCCATGACCTGCGCGGCCAGCATGGTCAGCGCCTCGCTCTGCGTGGGGTTGACCTTGCCCGGCATGATGGACGAGCCAGGTTCGTTCTCGGGAATGCTCAGCTCGCCAATGCCGCTGCGCGGCCCGCTGGCCAGCCAGCGCACATCGTTGGCGATCTTGGTCAGGCTGGCGGCCAGCGTCTTGAGCGCGCCGTGGGCATGCACCAGCGCGTCCACGCTGGCCATGGCCTCGAACTTGTTGGGCGCCGTGACGAACGGCAGGCCGGTCAGTTGCGCAAGCTCCGCCGCCACGGCCACCGCATAGCCCTTGGGCGCATTCAGCCCCGTGCCCACGGCCGTGCCGCCCAGCGCCAGCTCGCACAGGTGCGGCAAAGCGGCGCGCACATGGGCTTCGCCATGCGCCAGCTGCGCTGCGTACCCTGAAAACTCCTGCCCCAGCGTGAGCGGCGTGGCGTCCTGCAGGTGAGTGCGGCCGATCTTGACGATGGACTGGAATTCATCCGCCTTGGCCGCAAGCGTCGCGCGCAGCTTGGCGATGGCGGGCAGCAGCCGGTGCGTGACGGCGTCCACCGCTGCCACATGCTGGGCGGTGGGGAACACATCGTTGCTCGACTGGCTTTTGTTCACGTCGTCATTGGGATGGACCAAGCGGGCCTCACCGCGCACGCCTCCCATCAACTCGCTCGCGCGGTTGGCCAGCACCTCATTGACGTTCATGTTGGTCTGCGTGCCCGAGCCGGTCTGCCAGACGACCAACGGGAACTCAACCTCGTGCTGCCCGGCGATCACTTCGTCAGCCGCAGCCACAATGGCCTGCGTTTTCGCCGCGTCCAGCAGGCCCAGTGCATGGTTGACGGTGGCCGAGGCGCGCTTGACCTGCGCCAGCGCGTGGATCATCTCGCGCGGCTGGCGCTCGCCGGAGATGTCAAAGTTCTGCAGCGAACGCTGCGTCTGCGCGCCCCACAGGCGGTCGGCGGGGACCTCGATGGGGCCAAACGTGTCGTGTTCGGTCCGGGTCTGGGCGTTTGTCATGGTGTCCGTCCGGGGGTCAGGTGGCGTGCCCGCAGGGCACAGGCGCCACCGTAGCAGACTTTGCCCCGCGCCCGGTCAGACCACGCCCTGGGCCAGCATCGCGTCGGCCACCTTCACAAAGCCGGCGATGTTGGCACCGTCCACATAGCTGGTGCTGCCGTCCTTGCGCCCGCCATGCCGCAGGCAGGCGGAGTGGATGCCCTGCATGATGCCCAGCAAACGTGCGTCAACCTCTTCACGCGGCCAGCTGATGCGCATGGCGTTCTGGCTCATCTCCAGCCCCGAGGTGGCGACGCCGCCCGCGTTGCTGGCCTTGCCGGGCGCAAACAGCACTCGAGCAGCCTCGAACACGTGCACGGCCTGGATGGTGGATGGCATGTTGGCGCCTTCGGCCACGCACAGCACACCGTTCTTCACCAGCGTGCGCGCATCTTCATCGGTCAGCTCGTTCTGCGTGGCGCAAGGCAGGGCCACATCCACGGGCACCGACCACGGCCGCACGCCCGCATGGAACTGCGTGTGGGTGCGCTGGGCATAGTCGCCCACGCGGCCGTACAAATGGTTCTTGACCTCCATGAGCTCAGCGAGCTTGGCCGGCGTGAAGCCGTCCTCGTCCACCACGGTGCCGCTGGAGTCAGACACGGTGACCACCTTGGCGCCCAGCGCCATCGCTTTTTCGACAGCGTATTGCGCAACGTTGCCCGAGCCCGACACGCTCACCCGCAGGCCGTCCAGCGAACGGCCCGATACCTTCAGCATTTCCTGCGCGAAATACACGGTGCCGTAGCCAGTTGCTTCCGGGCGGATCAGCGAGCCGCCGAATGACAGGCCTTTGCCCGTGAAGACACAGTCGGCGCGGTTGCTCAGCTTCTTCATCATGCCGCTCATGAAGCCCACCTCGCGCCCGCCCACGCCGATGTCGCCCGCCGGCACATCGGTGTCCGCGCCGATGTGGCGAAACAGTTCGCTGATGAAGGCCTGGCAAAAGCGCATGACCTCGCCGGGGCTGCGGCCCTTGGGGTCGAAGTCCGAGCCGCCCTTGCCGCCGCCCATGGGCAGCGTCGTGAGCGCGTTCTTGAACGTCTGCTCAAAGGCCAGGAACTTCAGGATGGACTGGTTCACCGATGGATGGAAACGCAGGCCGCCCTTGAACGGGCCGATGGCCGAGCTGTGCTGTATGCGGTAGCCACGGTTGACCTGGACCTGCCCATGGTCATCAACCCACGACACGCGAAACTGGATGGAGCGCTCCGGCTCGACGAGCCGGTCCAGCAGGCCGTGCTCGGCATACCGGGGATGTTCGGCAATGAACGGCCACAGGCTCGCCATCACTTCGGTCACTGCCTGGTGAAACTCCGGCTGGCCAGGGTTGCGCAACGCGACGTGCGCCAGGAAGTCTTCACAGGTTTTGTATTTCATGCGGTTGGGCTTGGGGGTGGAAAAGAAAGCGGACATTCTGCCCGCATTTGGTGCATGCACCCCAATTTGGGGCTTCAATGACTGGAGGCGCCTGGCACGGCAGCGTTTGGGATAATGCCTGCAGCCCCACGACCAGAGTGCCAGACCCATGACAACTACAGCCATCAAGCAAGACGACCTCATTGAATCGATCGCCGCAGCCCTGCAGTACATCAGTTACTACCACCCTGCCGACTTCATCGCCCACCTGGCACGCGCCTACGCGCGCGAGCAAAGCCCGGCGGCCAGGGACGCGATCGCCCAGATCCTGACCAACAGCAAGATGAGCGCGACGGGCCAGCGCCCGATCTGCCAGGACACCGGCATCGTCAACGTGTTCCTGAAAGTCGGCATGGACGTGCGTTGGGAAGGTTTTACGGGCAGCCTGGACGACGCCGTGAATGAAGGCGTGCGCCGCGGCTACAACCACCCCGACAACACCCTGCGCGCCAGCGTGGTGGCCGACCCGCAGTTCGAACGCAAGAACACCAAGGACAACACGCCGGCGGTCATCTTCACCGAGATCGTGCCGGGCAACACCGTGGACGTCACCGTGGCCGCCAAGGGCGGCGGCAGCGAAAACAAAAGCAAGATGGTGATGCTCAACCCCGGCGACTCGGTGGTCGAC
>CALRZF020000345.1:0-4256 GCA_943372585.1 Ramlibacter sp. 2FC
GTCGGCCAGGTGATCGCCTCCAACAACCCGTCTTTTGCCGTGGGCGACTACGTCAACGCCGGGCTGGACGTGCAGGAGTACTGCCTGATTCCGGAAGCCCAGATCAAGCGCAGCGGCATGTTCAAGATCGATCCGCGCATGGGTCTGACCTCCTGGCTCAACGTGCTGGGCATGCCCGGCATGACCGGCTACTTCGGCCTGATGGATGTGGGCCAGCCCAAGCCCGGCGAAACCGTGGTGGTGTCGGGTGCGGCGGGCGCCGTCGGCCAGACCGTCGGCCAGATCGCCAAGCTCAAGGGCTGCCGCGTGGTCGGCATTGCGGGCGGCAAGGCCAAATGCGACTGGGTCGTCAAGGAATTAGGCTTTGACGCCTGCATCGACTACAAGGCCGGCGACGTCAAGGCCGGGCTGAAGGAACATTGTCCGAAAGGCGTGGACATCTATTTCGACAATGTCGGTGGCGACATTCTGGATGCCGTGTTGACCCGCATCACGCGCGGCGCCCGCATCATCATCTGCGGCGCCATCAGCCAGTACAACAACACCACACCGGTCAAGGGCCCGGCCAACTACCTGTCGCTGCTGGTCAACCGCGCACGCATGGAAGGCATTGTGGTCTTCGACTACGCCGACCGCTATCCGCTGGCGATTGCCGAGATGGCCGGCTACCTGAAGGACGGCAAGATGAAGAGCAAGGAAGACGTGGTGGACGGGCTGGAAAACTTCCCCGAGACCCTGCTCAAGCTCTTCAACGGCGAGAACTTCGGCAAGCTGGTGCTGCAGGTCGCGAAGGAATAACAGCCCGGCCCGCGCAGCATGGATTGCGGGTCAAGCCCCGCAATGACGGCATCGTGATGTAGAGGTCCAGACCAGCAGGGGCCGCGGATCCGGCTTTGCCGGGCCGCAGGCGCAGCGGCCCCCTCGGGGGGCAGGGCGCTACGCGAAGCGAGCAACCGTGGGGGCTATGTCAACCAGCGCGCGACAGCCACTGTCGCCGCGCCGGCCACGGCGGCCGCCAGGTCGTTGCGCACCAGCTTCATGACCAGCCCCACCGCCAGCAAGGCCAGCAGTTCGGGAATCTTGCCCGAGGTGGCGGCCGGCGTCACGATGCCGACCATCACCGACAGCGGTATCGCCTTCAGCGCAGCCTCCACACGCGGCGTGATGCGCACGTAACCCATCAGCAGGAAGCCGCTGATGCGGCAGGCGAAAGAGGCGAGCGCCATGCCCACCAGCGCCAGCAGAAAGGTCGATTCAACGGCCATGGCGCCACGCTCCCATCAAGCCGCCCGCGACACCTGCGCCGACGATGTACCAGGCGCCCGGCAGCAGCCGGTGCAGCACCAGCGCCACCAGCCCGGCCGCAGCGACCGGCCAGAGGTCGGACTTGCCGCGCCACAGCACCATGCCAATGGCTGCGGCAAACGCCACCAGCATGAAGTCCAGTCCGAAGGCCGCCGGATTCGGCACATTGCCGGCCAGCAGGTGGCCGAGCAGCGTGCCGCCGATCCAGGGCACAAACATCGCCACACCGGAGCCGAACACATACCCCGCATCGCGGTAGCCGGTGTCGTACTCGCGCATGGCCATGGCCCAGCTGCCGTCGCCGAGAAAAAACAGCGCGCCCCAGCTCTGGTGGTGCGGCAGCCCGGCCAGCCAGGGCTGGATGGCCGCACCGTACAGCACATACCGCGCGTTCATGACCAGGATGGTGACGATGACCGGCGTGACCGCGGCCGTCGCCGTCCAGCCCTGCAGTGCCGCCAGTTGCGCGCTGCCTGAATAGACGGCGGCGCTCATCAGCATGGCCTGCAGCCAGCTCATGCCGCGCTCGCTGGCGAGCACGCCGAAGACCATGGCGTACAGCGTGACGCCGGGCGCCAGCACCTGGGCGGCGAAGAAGCCGCGGCGTACGCCGGCGGCGGTGAAACTGACCGGGTCCTTCGTCAACGCCCCACCACCAGGCGGATGGCCGGCAACACCTGCTCGGTCTCGGCCCGGCGCTCCAGCGCCATGCGCATGTTCATCTGCGCGACTTCGGTGTGTTCAATGGCCAGCGCCTGCGCACGTGCGCCCTCGCCGGCCTTGAGCGCGGCGAACAACATGTGGTGCTGGCGATGCGCATACAGCATCCAGTCGCGGTCCAGCGTGACCGTACCCTGCATGGGCAGCATGGCCGAGGCCGGCGCAAACGGCAGCTTGTCATTGAGGGCCACCGCACGTTGCAGCGCCCGGTTGCCGCAGGCCTCCAGCACCAGCGCATGGAAACGGTCGTTCATGGACGCGTAATCGGCGTAGCTTTCGTAGCTCAGCGGATTGGCCGCCAGCACACGGTCGCCCTCGTCGAGACAGGCCTGCAGGTCCAGCTGCAACTGGCGCGAGACGCCGTGTTCGGCCACCAGGCGCGCCGCCATGCCCTCCAGATGCCCGCGCACGGCAATCGCGTCGGCCACCTCGCGCGGCGTGAACTGGCGCACCAGGAACTTGCCGGTCTCATTGGCTTCGACCAGCCCCTCCTGCTCCAGCGTCACCAGCGCGGCGCGCACGGGGGTGCGCGAAGCGCCCAGGCGTTCGGCGAGCTGCTGCTCGGCCAGGCGCTGGCCGGGCTCGAATTCGCCGCGCAGGATCAGATCGCGCAACTGGATCAACACGGTCTCTTGCAAGTTCATGAACCGGAATGTACACTGAAATTAAATTTCGGTATACCGTTTCAGGCAAAGGCTTTCCATGAACGCAGAACAGAATGATTTGATCACCCGTGTCGGCCCCGGCACGCCCTGCGGTGCCCTGCTGCGCAGCTACTGGCAGCCGGCGGCGCTGGTCGATGAATTCAACCCCGTGCTGGACCCGCGCATGGACAAACGCCCGGTCAAGGCCGTGCGCCTGATGGGCCAGGACCTGGTGCTGTTTCGGGACGATCAGGGCAACTACGGCCTGCTGGACCGTGACTGCCCGCACCGCGGTGCCGACCTGTCGTTTGGCCGCGCGGAGGGCGACGGCCTGCGCTGCCCCTTCCACGGCTGGAAGTTCGACGTGTCGGGCCAGTGCGTGGACACCCCGGCGGAACCCACCGGCAGCAAGCTGTGCGAACGCGTCAAGCAGCGCAGCTACCCGGTGCATGAACAAAGCGGTGTGCTGTTTGCCTGGATGGGACCGGAAGGCTCGACTCCGCCACCGCTGCCCGCCTTCGACTGCTTCACCGCCCCATCCACCCACAGCTTTGCCTTCAAGGGCCTGTGGAATGCCAACTGGCTGCAGGCTTTTGAAGTCGGCATCGACCCGGCGCATCCCTCCTTCCTGCACCGCTTCCTGCAGGACGAGGCGCTGGAGGACATCGGCCAGAATGCGGCGGGCAAGCAGTTCCGCAGCGCCAGCGCAGGGGCGATCGACGGCGAGCAGTGGCCGATGACGCGCATCATGCGCGAGTTCGCCCAGCCCGAGATCAGCGTGGAGAACAAGCCCTGGGGCATGCAGCTCACAGCCTTGCGCCCCATGAACGACAAGCTCACGCATGTGCGCGTGACCAATGCGGTTTTTCCGGCCACCTTCGTGATTCCACTGTCGGAGACCATGACCATCACGCAGATGCATGTGCCGGTGGACGACACCCACACCTACTGGTACTCCTTCTTCACGAGTTTTGCCGGCCCGCTGGACAAGGAGAGCATGCGCGCGCAGCGCCAGCAGTTCATCTCGCTGCCCGACTACATCCCGAACGCCGGGCGCCACAACAACTGGGGTTTCAACGCCGAGGAGCAGCGCACCCAGACCTACCTGGGCATGGGCGAGGAAGACATCAATGTGCATGACCAATGGGCGGTCGAAAGCATGGGCCCTATCCAGGATCGCACCCGCGAGCACCTGGGTACCTCGGACAAGGTGATCATGGCGAACCGGCGCGCCCTGCTCAAGGCGATTGCCACCGTGCAGGAAGGCGGCGTCGCGCCGGGCATCGCCGATGCCAGCCAGGCCGAACTGATGCGCGGGCCAGACACGGTGGACGGCATTGCACCGGCCGGCGCCTGGCCGAGCTGGTGGCAGGAGCAGGCCCGGGCCAAGCAGGCCAACGCGCCCTGGAAGGAAAAAGACACTCAGCAGGCTGTCAACGCATGAGCAGCTTTGCCGAACAATGCGGCATCCACGATGCCGCCCGGCAGCGCGCGCTGGCGCACACCGCACAGCTGATTGACGCCAGCGGTATCGAACTCGTGCGTTTTGCCTGGTGCGACCTGCATGGCATGCTGCGCGGCAAGACC
>CALRZF020000346.1:0-4242 GCA_943372585.1 Ramlibacter sp. 2FC
TGTCGCCGTGGGTGGGTATGAACCAAAAAACTTGCATCGTCTTCCTTTACTTTGCTGCGAGTGACAAGCCTTCAGGCCGCCACACGATGTCTGAAACGCGCACGGGTTTCGGGATCAGGCCGATCTTGTGGAACGCATCGGCCACCCTCTGCTGGTCAGCCACGGTCTGCGCGCTCAGCGGCCCCACAGGCGATCGCGGGCGGCGTTGCAGGAACAGGCTCACCACGCCGGCGTCCAGCCCGCTGAAGTCGGCGATCAGCTTGATCGCGTCGCCGCGCCGTTCCTGCACCAGCCGGTCGGCACGCGTGAGCTCGTCAAACAGCACGCCCAGCACCTGCGGGTGCTGCGTGGTGAAGGGGCGCGACGCCAGGTAGAACGAGTTGTTGCTGGACAGCTCGCGGCCCGTGGCAAGCGCCCGTGGCTTGATGGCCAGCTCAGTGGCGGCATAGAACGGGTCCCAGATCGCCCAGGCGTCCACCGCCTTGCGCTCAAAGGCAGCGCGCGCGTCGGCCGGCACCAGGTAAATGGGCTGGATGTCGTCCCACTTCAGCCCGGCCTTAGCCACAGCCTGCACCAGCAGGTAATGCGCACTCGACCCCTTTTGCAGCGCGATGCGCTTGCCCTTCAGGTCGGCCAGCTTCTTCAGTGGCGAATCGTTGAGCACCAGGATGGCCGAGCTGTCCGGCTTGGGCGGCTCGGCGCCCACATACAGCAGGTCCTTGCCCGCGGCTTGCGCAAACACGGGCGGCGAATCGCCCGTCAGGCCGAACTCCAGGCTGCCGACAGACAAAGCCTCCAGCAGCTGCGGGCCGGCGGGGAACTCCACCCACGCCACTTTGGTGTGGGGCAAGCGCTTTTCGAGCCAGCCCGATTGCTTGATGACGACCAGGTTGGCGGCCGACTTCTGGTAGCCGATACGCAGCTGGGCAGGCGCGTTGGCGGGCGCCTGGGCGCGGCCGCCAGAGGCCCAAAGCGCGGCGGTGGTAGCCAGCAAGCGCAGGAAGTTGCGGCGGATGGGAGAGGTGATGGGGTTCGTCATGGCTTGGCTTCCTTACTGCGCCGGGTTCCAGGCGGCTTCCTTGACGGAGACGGCCTTGGGAATCAGCTTGAGGTCAAAGAAGGTGTCCGCGATCTTTTGCTGGTCGGCAATCACGGCATCCGTCAGCGGGCGCACGTTGAACTCGTAGCGGCGCAGGCTCAGCTCCACCACATCCACGGGCAGCCCCTGCAGCGGCGCAATGATGTCGGCAGCCTGGCGCAGGTTGGCCTTCAGCCAGCGGCCACGCTCCACGGAGTCGTCAAACAGCGCCTCGATCACCTTGGGGTTCTTGCCCACAAAGCCGCGTTCGCCCAGGTAGTACTGGTAGTTGTTGACCACACCCTTGCCGTCGGCCAGCACGCGGGCGCCAATGGTCTTTTCGGCCGAGGCCTGGAACGGGTCCCAGATCACCCAGGCGT
The DNA here is from genome assembly GCA_943372585.1 of Ramlibacter sp. 2FC. GTDB lineage: Bacteria > Pseudomonadota > Gammaproteobacteria > Burkholderiales > Burkholderiaceae_C > RAM1. Next base: position 1,459 of record CALRZF020000346.1, read on the forward strand.
CCACGGCCTTGCTCTCGAACGCGGCGCGTGCGTCGGCAGGGGCCAGGTACACGGGCTGGATGTCAGACAGCTTCAAGCCGTTCTTTTCCAGCAGACGCACCAGCAGGTAGTGCACATTGCTGCCCTTGTTCAGCGCGACCTTCTTGCCCTTGAGTTCGGCCACGGATTTGAGCGGTGAATCTTTGGCCACCAGGATGGCCTCGGCCTGCGGCGCCGCAGGGTCGTGGCCGAAGTAGACGAACTTCGCACCCGCGGCCTGGGCAAAGATGGGCGGCGCCTCGCCCACGTAGCCCACATCGACGGAGCCGACGTTCAGGCCTTCCAGCAGCTGTGGGCCGGCGGGGAACTCCACCCACTTCACGCCGAACCCCAGCGGGGCCAGGCGCTTTTCCAGCGAGCCCTGGGCTTTCTGGAGCACAAACAGGCTGGCAGATTTCTGGTACCCGATGCGCAGCTCGCCCTTGGCCTGTGCCTTGGCCACGGGCAGCAACAGAAAGCTGGTGACCAGCAGCGTGGCCAGCAGCACAACCAGGCCGATGGCAACGTTGCGCAGGGCGAACAGCCAGCGCACGGAGGGAACAGCGGCTTCAGCGCTGTCGGTGGTAATTTGACTCATGTGACTATCCTTTTCATGGGGCAGGCGCAGGTTTCCCCTGCCGCCTGCACGGGCGGTTTGACTGAAGAACACGGGAATGCGGCGGCCGGCCCTATCAACGGGGCGCGGCTTTAACGGCAGCGGGGTGTCAGACGCTACATCGCACGCGCGAGAACGGCACGGGTTCGAATCCGGCCGTGGCCGGCATTCGCAAGCCTTCGTTGAACAACGTGGCCACGGCTTCGTCCAGCCGCGCTGCGATGTCGGGGCCCACGGTGTAGGCCCCCTCGGGCGTCAGCGCCACTTGTGCGTCAGTGGCGTAGATGCCCGGCAGGATATGCCGGGCGGACAGCGACTGCAGCACCGGCCGCAGCGCGTAATCCAGCGCCAGCATGTGGTGGGGGCTGCCGCCTGTGGCCAGCGGCAAGACCCACTTGCTCTTGAGCGCGGTCTGCGGCAGCAGGTCCAGAAAGACCTTCAGCACGCCGCTGTAGGCGGCCTTGTACACCGGCGTGGCCACCACGATGGCGGTGGCACGCTGCACCTGGTCGATGGCGCGCGCTATGGTGCGGTTCGCCGTATCAGCCAGCAGCAGGGCCTGCGGCGACAGGTCGCGGATCTGCAGCCGCTCGACATACACGCCATGCAACTGCAAGCGCTGATGCACCGAGTCCAGCAACGCGGCTGAACGCGAACGCTCTGAGGGGCTGCCAGCAACAAGCAAGACGGACATGGGTGTTATTTTTTCGTGTAGATCTGGTCAAACGAACCGCCATCTGCGAAATGGTCTTTGTCCGCCTTGGCCCAGCCGCCAAACGCCTCTTCAATGGTGAAGAGGTTGAGCTTGGGCAACTGTTTGGCGTACTTGGCCTGGGCCTTGGCCGACGTGGGGCGGTAGAAGTTCTTGCCGATGATGTCCTGCGCTTCTTCGGTGTACAGGTACTTCAGGTATTCCTCGGCCACGGCGCGCGTGCCCTTTTTGTCCACGTTCTTGTCCACCACCGCCACGGGCGGCTGGGCCAGGATGGACAGCGAGGGGTACACAAAGTCCACCTTGTTGCCGAATTCCTTTTCCAGCAGGTAGGCCTCGTTTTCCCAGGACAGGAACACGTCGCCCTGGTTGCGCTGCGCGAACGTTACCGACGAGCCGCGCGCACCGCTGTCCAGAATGGACACGTTGGCGTACAGCTTGGCGACAAACTCTTTGGCCTTGGCATCCCCACCGTATTTGCGCTTGGCAAATTCCCAGGCCGCCAGGTAATTCCAGCGGGCGCCGCCCGAGGTCTTGGGGTTGGGGGTGATCACGTTGATGCCGGGTTTGATCAGGTCGTCCCAGTCCTTGATGCCCTTGGGGTTGCCCTGGCGCACCACCAGCACGATGGTCGATGTGTAGGGCGACGATGCCAGCGGCAGGCGCTTTTGCCAGTCTTTGGCCAGCCAGCCGCCGTTGTTGTGAACGGCGTCAATATCGCCGGCCAGTGCCAGCGTCACCACATCGGCGTCCAGCCCGTCAATGACCGAGCGGGCCTGGCGGCCCGAGCCACCATGGCTTTGCTTGATGGTCACGTCCTGGCCGGTCTTGGCCTTCCAGTACTTGGTGAAGGCGGCGTTGTACTCGACGTACAGTTCACGCGTCGGGTCATAGGACACATTGAGCAGGGTCACCGGCGCAGGGGCCTGGGCGAAAGCGGTGACACCCGGCAGGGCCAAAGCGGCGGCAGCGGCTGCGGCCAGGGGAATCTTGATAAAGTCGCGGCGAAGGCTCATAACGGTCTCTCAGTCAATAGAAATGTGAACAGGACCGATTCTGGAAGCCACCCTTCAAAACTGGAACCAATAAGATTTCAGTTGTTTATTCCTAAAACATCCTAAACACCCCAAAGGCATCCCCATGGCTCGTACCGTCAACTGCGTCAAGCTCGGCCAAGAGGCTGAAGGACTGGACTTTCCCCCCTACCCCGGCGAGCTGGGCAAGCGCATCTGGGAAAGCGTGAGCAAGGAGGCCTGGGCCGCCTGGCTCAAGCAGCAGACCATGCTGGTCAATGAGAACCGCCTGAACCTCGCCGATGCCCGCGCCCGCCAGTACCTGGCGCGCCAGATGGAGAACCACTTTTTCGGCACTGGCGCAGACAAAGTGCAGGGCTACGTTCCCCCGACGGAATAAGGCCCCCACGGTTGCTCACTGCGTG
>CALRZF020000347.1:0-4203 GCA_943372585.1 Ramlibacter sp. 2FC
CGTCCTCAAGGAGCGTGCCCTGGCGACCAAAACCGTTACCACCGGCGTGCGCAACTACACAGACTCCATGGGGCGCAAGCAGCGCGCCGCCGTGAGCTACACGCGCTACGAGCCCAACCTGGACAAGAGCAGCGGGGGCATCATCCACAACCTGGACGAGTTCACCAAGCTGTTCCAAGAAGGGTGCGACGCCAGCCCGCTGATCCCGATGATCGTGCTCAACAGCGGCATCTGTGGCAGCTTGATGGTGCTGCTCAAGATGTTTGACGACCTGAACCGGCCGCTGACCACCCAGGCGATGTACGACACCGGCAACCAGTACTTCACCCGCCTGAAGGCGTACAGCCGCGGTTACATGGTCGCATCCGGCTTCAACTTCAAGGTCAAGCTGTCCACGACCGAGGGCAGCTATGACTTTGCCGCGCACGAGCGCGAAGCCAAATTCCTGCAGGGCCTGCTCAGCCATTCACAGCGCGACCACGGCAAGGCCGAAACCACCGGCGACAAGGCGCTTGCATTCATCGCCGGCGCCGTGTGAGCCACCGATCCTGTCCATCGTCAAAGGAGTCTGGTTGACATGAATACAAGTATTGCAGCGGGTGTCGAAGCGCCCCGGGAGGACGCCGAGATCGTCCAGGCCATGATGGTCGCCGGCAACGCCAGTGGCGCGACCAGCCGCGCCAGCGGTGTGCAGCAACTGGTGGGTGTGCGCAACGACGCCACCGGCATCATTTACCGCAACGCCCTTTTCAAGTCCCGCATGCAGGTGCTGCGCCTGGCGCAGCGCCTGGCCCGTCTGGGTTACGCCAACGAGCTGGCGGGGCACAACGGCCGCCACGAAGGTTTTGACGCCATCTTCAGCCGGGAGGCAGCACGGGTGGGGCGCGAGTCAGCCCAGGCCCAGGTCGCCTGAAGCCCGCACGGCTGCGTCGTGTGCCCGCGCTTCGCCGGGCGTGAGGCCATAGCGCCGTTTGAACATCCGGTTGAACCCCGCCTGGTCGGTGAAACCCGCCAGGAAGGCGATGTCGGCCAGCGGGCGGGTGGCAAAACGGCCTGACGCAATCAGCGCCCGGGCCCGGCGCAGCCGCGCATGCCAGATCAGGGCGGCCACGCTTTCCCCCTGGCGCGCAAACAGGCGGTAAAGCGTCGCGCGCGAACAACCCAGCGCGGCCGCCACGATGGCCGGGTCCAGCTGGGGGTCAGAGCAATCGCGTTCAATCAGCGTGTGCGCGGCCTGGTAGAAGCCATCTGCGAAACGCTGCGCATCGGCGCTGCCGTCGCGCGCGGTCTGCAGGGCGGTCAGCGCCATGTCCACGCAGGCAGAGATCACCACCACACGCTGGCCGGGCGTCATGTGTTCGGCCTGGGTGATGATCATGCGCATGTGCGATTGCAGCACCGCGCCGATGCCCGTTCGCGCCTGCAGCACCACCGGGATCAGGCGGGGGTCGCCCACGGCGGCCTGTACCTTGCTGCGCGGCAGGAAGATGGACACGCTGTGCGCGCTGCTCTGGCGAAACTCCACGGGCTGGGCCGAATCCACAAAGTACATGGACCCGGCGGCGAGCGGCACCTGTCCGCCGTGGTCCATGTGGGCATGGGTGCTGTCCAGCATGACATTGACGCTGACGTAGTCCACGCCGTCGCGGCTGCATTGCTGTTGGCTGCGGACTGCGTTCAGGGCGCTGGATTCATGCTCGACCACATGGGCATCCACGCCCATGATGCGGCGCACACGGCCTTCAAAGGGGCGCTGCTCGCCGCCCGGACGGGACAAGGCCATGCGTCCCAGGTGCGCGTGATGCCAGAAGTCGATGCGCTCGCCCGCCAGCACGCCGTCGGTGCTGACCTGCGCGATGGCGCCTGGCGTGCCCCCGTGCGAGCTGCCGGGCAGTGGCTTGGGGGAAATGTCGTTGGGCAGCGGGCGGGCCATCGCGCAATTGTGGTCCAGTGCCGGTCTGTAGTGTCAGGTGCCGGACACGGGCTCGCTGGTGTTTGGATCGGCGGTGGGGTCAAAGCCGGGAGGGCCCAGCTTGCTGCCGGGCAGCGGCGCCAGCGCACCCAGCAGTTCGCGCAGTTCGGGCGGGACCTTCATGCGTTCTGACGCATGCAGCCACAAGCCCCCGAAATGGCTGTAGTCGGCCAGCCAGGTGGCGCGCACGGACTTGCGGATCTTGGCTTCCAGCACCGGCATGCCCAGCATGACGCGCAGGGCGGAGTCGCGCTCCCAGCGGACCAGCCGGACCAGGCCGACAAACACGTCAAAACCATCGGGCGCCAGGCCGATCTTGCGCACTTCGATGGTGATGCAGTGGTTGGACACCCCAAAACGCCTGAAATGGGATGCGATCAGGCCCTGGTAGTCGGTCTCCAGGCCCTCGCCCTGGCCGTTCACGGGCAGGTAATCAGTGTCTGCAGCGTCTTCAAAGCCACCGGAGTCCGTGCCACCGTTGCCGGCAAACAGTTTGCGCAGGTCAAATTTCAAAGCGTTCTGGGGCACGCCGCCGTGCCCGGGGGTTGTCTCTGTCAGGGAATCTCAGGCAGGTGGCACCCAACGAGGGCAGCGTGCTTGAACTTTTTCCCTAATTCTAAAGGACGCCCCGACGACAAACTGGTGCAGGCGGCTGTATTTTTGCGCGTCAAGCGCTGGGCTTGCGATGGCCCAGCTTGCGGTACACGGTGGCCCGGCTGATGCCCAGGCGCTGGGCGGCCTGCATCACATTGCCGCGCGCATCCTGGACGGCACGGCGGATGAGTTCGGCTTCCAGGTCTTTCAGGGGTAGCCGCTGGGGGACCGGCGTGGCCTGGCCCGGCGATTGCGCCAGGGCCGCCAGGCGCAGGCCAGACCACAGCGGTACTTCCAGCGGTGCATCGCGCCCGGCGCCGTCAAACAGCGATTCCCAGGGTAGGGCAAACAGTTCGCTGCAATGCACAGCGCTGCTGCGCTGTGCGCTGAGCTGCGACACCATCTGGCGTGCGGTCTGGTTGGCTGCGGTGACCCAGCCGTCGGCGTCAAGGCAGACCAGGCCGTCAGACTCGTCGCCGAGCACACGGCCGGGCCAATTCAGCCGCACCAGCAGGCTGTGCGGGCGCGCCAGCGCCAGCGCGTTTTCGATGCTGCGCGCTGACTGCGCCACCAGGTGCTTGAGCTCAGGACGTTCGGCGGTTTCGATGCCCGTCAGGTCCAGCATGCCAACGCAGCGCCCCTCAGGGCCGAACAGTGGCGCGCCGGCGCAGCTGTACACGCTGGTGTCATTGAAGAAGTGTTCACCGCGGTGCAGCCACAGCGGCTGCAGCTCGGCCAGCACGGCGCCGATGGCGGTGGTGCCCACGCTGCGCTCGGACAGGTCAACGCCGATGCGCGTGATGAGCTGTGCGCGGCGGTCGCTGCGGTCGATGGGGCCGTTGACGTCCACCACCACGCCCTGCGCGTCGGTCAGGATGGCGAAGTAGCGTGTGTTGGCGATGGCGCGGCCCAGCTTGTCCAGAACGGGTTTGGCGGCGGCGACCAGGTCGTGGCTCGCTTCCTCGGTGCGCCGGCGCGCGGCGTCAGGAACCATGTCAAACGCCAGGCGCTGGTCGGGCCGGCGGCCCGCCGCCAGGCAGCGCCGCCAGGAGCGTTCTATCCATGCCCGCTCAAACCAGGCGTCCACAGCCACATCGGTCATGGAGCGGCCTTCGTGCATGACGGCCTGGCGCGCCTGTTCGATCTGCAGCAGGCGAAGCTGGTCAGGTGCTGGCGGTGAAGACGGGGCGGGCGAGGGCTGGGCTGCGGCTGTCATGGTGGCATTGTTTCTGGTGCCATTGTTCCATTTTGAGAATTTCATGTCGCAACTTTCGCGAACTAGGGTTTAGCCTAGGTAACACCCCATGGCCCGGTTCAACAATGACCCGCGCCAGTTCAATAACAACCCCACTGATGGAGACAATTCCCATGCAGGTCCAACTCAAGGTCAATGGCCGCGCGTCGACGATCGACGTCGCGCCCAACACGCTGCTCGTGCAGGCGCTGCGCGAGAACCTCAAGCTCACCGGCACCCATGTGGGTTGCGACACCGCCCAGTGCGGCGCCTGCACCGTGCATGTGAACGGCCGCGCCATCAAGTCTTGCAACACGCTGGCCGTGCAGCACAACGGCGCCGAGATCACCACCATCGAGGGCCTGGCCCAGCCCGACGGCACCATGCACCCGATGCAGGCCGC
>CALRZF020000348.1:0-4189 GCA_943372585.1 Ramlibacter sp. 2FC
TGCCGGGTGCCCGCGCACGCCTTTGCAGTGAAGCTGTTGGCGCGCCACCGCTGGAGAGCCAACCACCCGGCTTCGCGGCAGGCGGTGCCCGGTGGGGGCGATCTCTGTGGCGGCGAGGAGCGCAGGCGCAGGGTCGGCGCGCGTAGCGCGCTTCGTTTCTAGCTCGCCGCGGCTGTTCGAACGGAGTGCGCTGCACGAAGTGAGTTCTGCGGCGCGACCCTGCGACGAGCACCGCAGCGGAGTTGGCGCGAAGCGCCAACCGCCACAGTGTGAGCCCCCGCCGGGCACCGCCTGCCGCGAAGCCGCGCGAGAAACAGAAACCCAAAAATCAAAGCTTCGGCGCTTCTTCTTCCTCAGAAGGCCAGTCGCGGATGTAGGCCTTGAGCATCTTGTTCTCGAAGTTCTGGCTGTCCACCACGGCCTTGGCCACGTCGTACAGGCTGATCACGCCCATGAGCATGCGCTTGTCCATCACGGGCATGTAGCGGGCGTGGCGCTCCAGCATCATGCGGCGGACCTCGTCCAGCTCGGTCTCGGCGGTGCAGGTCAGCGGGGCGTCGTCCATGGCCTTGCGCACCAGGGTGCCGCCCACGATGCCGCCGTTCTTGACGATGGACTGGATCACCTCGCGAAAGGTGAGCATGCCCACCAGGTCGCCGTGCTCCATGACCACCAGCGAGCCGATGTCTTTTTCGGCCATGAGGTCCACCGCACGGGCCAGCGGCTCGTCGGGCGTGGAGGTGTACAGGGTGTTGCCCTTGACGCGCAGGATGTCGCTGACTTTCATGGTGTTCTCCTCTTTGGCACGGGTGACTGACCGTCGGATGAATATAGCCCACAATGCCAGCCTCTTCCACAACAGAGTTACCCGGAGACAACGCACATGCCCGGCTATTCCGACCCCGGTTTTGACACCCTGGCGCTGCATGCCGGGGCCGCGCCCGACCCCACCACCGGCGCGCGCGCGGTGCCCATCCACCTGACCACGTCGTTTGTCTTTGAGTCCAGCGACCATGCCGCCGCCCTGTTCAACCTGGAGCGCGCCGGCCATGTGTACAGCCGCATCAGCAACCCCACCAACGCCGTGCTGGAGCAGCGCGTGGCCGCGCTGGAAGGCGGCATAGGCGCCATTGCCACCGCCAGCGGGCAGGCTGCGCTGCACCTGAGCGTGGCCACGCTGATGGGTGCGGGCAGCCACATCGTGGCCAGCACTGCGCTGTATGGCGGCAGCCAGAACCTGCTGCACTACACCATGCGCCGCTTTGGCATCGAGACCACCTTTGTGAAGCCCGGCGACATTGACGGCTGGCGCGCCGCCATACGCCCCAACACCAAGCTGCTGTTTGGCGAAACCGTGGGCAACCCGGGGCTGGACGTGCTGGACATCCCCACCGTCAGCGCCATCGCCCACGAGGCGGGCGTGCCGTTGCTGGTGGACTCCACGCTTACCTCCCCTTACCTCATGAAGCCGCTGGCGCTGGGCGCCGACCTGGTCTACCACTCGGCCACCAAGTTCCTGAGCGGGCACGGCACGGTGATCGGCGGCATTGTGGTGGACGGCGGCAGCTTTGACTGGGACGGCCCCGCCGCCGCGGGCCGATTTACCGAGCTGACGCAGCCGTACGACGGCTTTCACAACATGGTGTTCACCGAAGAATCCACCGTGGGTGCGTTCCTGCTGCGCGCGCGGCGCGAGGGCCTGCGCGACTTTGGCGCCTGCATGAGCCCGCACACGGCCTGGCTGATTCTGCAGGGTGTGGAGACACTGTCGCTGCGCATGGAGCGGCACATGGCCAACACCCGCCGCGTGGTGGAGTTTCTGGCAGCGCAGCCCTTTGTGGCGCGTGTGGGCCACCCGCTGCTGGAAAGCCACCCCAGCCACGCACTGGCGCAAAAGCTGCTGCCCAAGGGGGCGGGCAGCGTGTTCAGCTTTGACATCAAGGGCAACCGCGAACAGGGCAAGAAATTCATTGAAACGCTGAAAGTCTTCAGCCACCTGGCCAATGTGGGTGACTGCCGTTCGCTGGTGATCCACCCGGCCAGCACCACGCATTTCCGCATGAGCGACGAGGCGCTGGCGGGCGCCGGCATCACGCAGGGCACCATCCGCCTGTCCATCGGGCTGGAGGACGCCGACGACCTGATCGACGACCTGAAGCGCGCGCTGAAAGCCGCCGAGAAAGCAGGAGCCTGACCATGTACATCACTCTCAATGGTGCACAGACCTACTGCTACACCGCCGGCAAGGCACTGGACGCCGCCAAACCCACCGTCGTATTCATCCACGGCGTGGTCAACGACCACAGCGTGTGGATTTTGCAAAGCCGCTACCTGGCCAACCACGGCTGGAACGTGCTGGCCGTGGACCTGCCGGGGCACTGCCGCAGCGCGGGCGAGGCACCCGCCACGGTGGAAGAAGGCGCGGCCTTTGTCGCCGCGCTGCTGGACGCCGCCGGCGTGCAGCGCGCAGCCCTGGTGGGCCACAGCTGGGGTTCATTGATCGCGCTGGAAGCGGCGGCCACCTTGAAAGACCGCGTGAGCCACCTGGTACTGGTGGGCACGGCCGCGCCCATGAAGGTGTCGCAGCCGCTGCTGGACGCCGCCCTGAACGAGCCCGAAAAGGCGCTGCAGATGATCAACGTGTTCAGCCGCAGCACGCTGGCCGCGCCGCCGTCGGCGTTAGGCCCGGGCACCTGGGTGTATGGCGCCAGCCTGGCGCTGGGCCGCCGCGTGATCCGCAGCAATGCGAAGGTGAATGTGTTCCACCGCGGCTTCAAGGCCTGCGACAGCTACACCAATGCCGAGAACGCCATCGCGCAGATCACCTGCCCCGTCCTGTTTGTGCTGGGCGCGATGGACCAGATGACGCTGGCCAAGGCCGCACAGCCGCTGGTGGACAAGGCCCGGTCGTCAGGCAAGACGTTCAAGGTCGCCAGCCTGCCCGTGGGTCACCACCAGATGACCGAAACGCCCGACGAAACGCTGGCTGCGATCAAGGCGTTTCTGGCGTAGGCCGACCGGGCAAGGCGCTGTCAGGCTGCCAACTCATATTCCAGCAGCCAGAAGTTCTGCAGGCTGCGCCAGTGCAGACGGCGGGCCCACGGCGCCAGCAGCTGCTGCAACTGCGGCTCTGACGGAAAGTTCTTCAGCACCCGGTGCACCGAACCATCGCGCAGCGCACGGTGCTGATAGGTGTTGCCGGCCTCGTCGGTTTCGGTGATGGGAAAGTCGCGGCACTGCACTTCGTTGTTGTCGATGAACAGCACCCGCGCGCCCGGCGACAGCCGCGCATGCAAACCCTGCAGAAAAGCCGTGCGCGCCTGCACCGGCACGTGCGAAAACCACAAGCCGGCAAACGCCGCATCAAACGTGCCCAGCGTGTCCGGCAATCCATAGGCATCCACCTGGCAAAAGGTCACGTGACCCACACCGGGCCGCTGGCGGGCAAAGTCCAGCGGCTGCGCCGTGCCGTCGGTTGCCGTCATGGCGGCGGCGCGCAGCGCAATGTGTTGCGTCCAGTAGCCGGTGCCGCAGGCCACCTCCAGCACCCGGCGGCCGGCCAGACGGTCCGGCAGGTGGTCTTTCAGGAAGGCAATGTCGGCCTGGCGCTCAGGCTTGAGGTAGACCGCGTCGTAATACGCGGCGCGGGCCGCGTAATAGGCCTGCATTTCAGGGCTGGCATGGGTCATGGCGTCGCTGGGCCGGGTTGTTTTTGGCAGTGTCGCACGGACGACAGCTTGGTGTTAACCCCCTGCCGGTTTAGAGAGCGCTGCCACGTTCATGCTCGCCAGCGCGGCCTATCATGGTGCGCATGAACCTGACCACCACCGACGCCGTCAAGCTGCGCCCGCTGTTTGACGCCCAATACGCCGCCAGCCGCGCACAGATTGACGTGCCCATCGAACTGCGCCGCGAACGCCTGCAACGCATCCGCACCCTGCTGGACGACCACGGCGAGGCCATGGCGCAGGCCGTGCAGCAGGACTTTGGCGTGCGCTCACCCCAGCTCACAGAAGTGGCCGACATCTTTGTGCTGCGCGCCCTGCTGTCACACACGCTGCGCCACCTGGGCCGCTGGATGAAGCCGCAGCGCGTGAGCACGCCCATCTACCTGATGCCCGCGCGCGCCTGGATCCAGCGCCAGCCGCTGGGCGTGGTGGGCATCATCTCGCCGTGGAACTACCCACTG
>CALRZF020000349.1:0-4134 GCA_943372585.1 Ramlibacter sp. 2FC
CGGCTCGCGCGAAGCCAACCGCTTTGTGATGCAGATCCTGATTGCGCTGAACCGCCTGGCCGAAAGCGCCGAGCCGCTGCGCACCGATATTGCGCTGGCACCGGCCGGCGAGCGAAACGTAGCCCTCAGCTTCGTGCCGCGCCACTATGCGCGTGCGGCTGACCGCAAGCTGGCTGCTGGCGTTGTGGAACAGGCGCTGGGCACCTACCTGACGCAGCCGGACACCGGCGCTGCCGCCTGGACGACCGTGGGCCGCATGCGCCTGGCGGCGTCTGACACCGCGGGCGCGCTCGACGCAGCGCGGCGCGGCCAGGCCGTGAATGCGCGCGCAGAAGGCCCGGCGCTGCTCGCGCTGGAGCTGATGGACCCCAAAACACCGCAGGCCGAATCCATCGTGCGCAAGTACATGGAGGGCGAGCCCGCACCCGAACTGCGCATGGGCTATGCCCGCGCATTGCTGGACGCGCAGCGCTACGCAGAGGCTTCCCGGCAACTGCAGGTGGTCACCACCAGCCGCCCCAACTTTGCCGAAGCCTGGCTCGTGCTGGGTACGCTGCAGGTTCAAGACAACCAGTTGCCGGCGGCCGAGACCTCACTCAAACGCTACATTGAGCTGGCCAACGAGCAACCCGACAGTGATGAACGCAGCCGGGGCCTCGCGCAGGCCTACCTGTCGCTGGCACAAATTGCAGAGCGGCGCCGCGATTTCGCCGCGGCCGAAGGCTGGCTGAACCGCATCGACAATGCCCAAGCGCTCATCAGTGCACAAAACCGCAGGGCGTCCATCCTGGCGCGCCAGGGCAAGGTTGAGGAAGCTCGCAAGCTCCTGCAGACGATCCCCGAGCGCAACCCCACGGACGCGCGCCTCAAGCTCACGGCCGAAGTGCAATTGCTGCGCGACAACAAGCAGTACCAGGCCGCTTACGACCTGCTGGCCCAGGCCATCGCCCGGGACCCCAAAGACACCGAGCTGATCTACGACCAGGCCATGCTGGCCGAAAAGCTGGAGCGGCTGGACGAGATGGAGCGGCTGCTGCGCCAGCTCATTGCGGCCCGCCCCGACTACCACCACGCGTACAACGCGCTGGGCTATTCGCTGGCGGACCGCAATGTGCGGCTGCCAGAGGCCAAACAACTGATCCAGAAGGCGCTGGAATACGCACCGGGCGATCCGTTCATCTCCGACAGTCTGGGTTGGGTTGAATTCCGCATGGGCAACAAGGCGGAGGCGTTGCGCATTCTTGAAGCCGCCTACAAGTCGCGCCCTGACGCAGAGATCGCAGCCCATCTGGGTGAGGTGCTGTGGAGCCAGGGCCAGCGCGACCGCGCCCAGGCCATCTGGAAGGAAGGCCTGCTGCTCAATGCCGAGAACGAGACATTGCTGGGCACGCTCAAGCGCCTGGGCGTGAAGCCGTGATACCAGCTGCAGTGAAACGCCGGGCATGTGCCCTGGGTCTGATCGCTGCACTGCTGGGCACGGGGTGCGCAACCAAGCCCGCGCCCGCCGCCAAAGACGACGCGCAAGGCCCCTGGAGCGGACGGCTGGCGCTCAGGCTGGACAGCTCGCCACCCCAGTCCTTCACCGCTGCGTTTGAACTCAAAGGCCACGCGCAAGCAGGCGAGCTCGCCCTGCGTACGCCGCTGGGCAATACCGCCGCCCTGCTGTCCTGGGCGCCAGGCAGGGCCACCGTGCGTTCCGGCTCCGATCTGCAGGAGTTTGACTCCCTGGATGCACTGGCCACGCACGCCACCGGAACCTCCCTTCCCATTGCCGCCTTGTTTGACTGGCTGACCGGCGTGCCCACGCAAGCTGCCGGCTGGAGCGCCGACCTGACGGAACTGCCCGCCGGGCGGCTGCAGGCGCGCCGGCTGGAACCCCAGCCCACGGCGGATCTGCGGCTCGTACTGGAGCGTTGATGCGCGCGCTGTACGAGGTGCCGGCGCCCGCCAAACTCAACCTGTTCCTGCACATCACAGGGCGGCGCGCAGACGGCTACCACCAGCTGCAATCGGCGTTCATGCTGCTCGACTGGTGCGACACCCTGCACTTTGAGCGGCGCGATGACGGCATGCTCACCCGCGAAGACCTGACCATCGCACTGCCGGTGGACGACCTGGTCATCCGCGCGGCGCGCGCCCTGCAGGCCGCCACCGGCACCAGGCTGGGTGCCTGGATCGGCGTAGAAAAGCGCCTGCCGGCCCAGGCCGGCATGGGCGGTGGGTCGTCTGACGCCGCCTCCTGCCTGCTGGCGCTGAACCGCCTGTGGGATGTGAACCTGCCGCTTTCGGCGCTGGAAAAAATTGGCCTGGCGTTGGGCGCAGACGTGCCTTTCTTCCTTCGCGGGCGCAATGCATGGGTTGAGGGAATTGGGGAGCAGATCACGCCGATAGACTTGCCGCCAGCCCGGTTTGCAGTGGTCAAGCCCCCTGAGGGGCTGGAAACCCGGCTCATCTTCAACGACGCGGCGCTGGAACGCGGCCACGAAACTGCTATAATTTCAGGCTTTGCTGCAAACCCGTATGGTTTTGGCCAGAACGATCTGCAGCCCGTTGCCCAAAGGCTTTGCCCCGCGGTGACCCAAGCCCTGAAATGGCTTGAGTCACAAGGATTGCAAGGCCGGATGACTGGCTCAGGCAGTGCGGTGTTTGCGCAGATGCAACAAGACTTGGTCTTGCAGCCGGCTCCGGCCGGTTGGGACGCCAGGATTTGTGGCAATTTGGATGTTCATCCCCTGGTGGGTTGGGCACCCAGCGACGATTGATCGGTTGGCAGCTTCTGGCTGTTGACCCGTGTAGGGGAGTCGCCAAGCTGGTTAAGGCACCGGATTTTGATTCCGGCATGCAAAGGTTCGAATCCTTTCTCCCCTGCCAAATACGTTCGGCGCGCGGCCACGTGCCGCGACGTTCGACGTACAGGCACAAACGTTAAAACTCGCTGGGACCCTCATGCAGGCTGCTCCATCTCCCGATTTTGTGGTTTTCACCGGCAATGCCAACCCCGGCATGGCCGCCGAGATCGCCCAGCACCTGGGCATCACGCTGGGTAACGCCCAGGTGGGCCGCTTCTCAGACGGCGAAGTCACCGTCGAGATCAACCAGAACGTTCGCGCCCGTGACGTCTTCGTCGTGCAGTCCACCTGCGCGCCGACCAACGAAAACCTGATGGAATTGCTGATCATGGTGGACGCGCTCAAGCGCGCGTCGGCTGAACGCATCAGCGCCGTGATCCCTTACTTTGGCTACGCCCGCCAGGACCGCCGCCCGCGCTCTGCCCGCGTGCCGATCTCGGCCAAGGTGGTGGCCAACCTGCTTCAGACCGTGGGCGTGGCGCGGGTTCTGACCATGGACCTGCACGCCGACCAGATCCAGGGCTTCTTTGACATCCCGGTAGACAACATTTATGCATCACCCGTTCTGCTGGGCGATGTGCGCAGCAAGAACTACGAAGACCTGATCGTGGTCTCGCCCGACGTGGGCGGCGTGGTGCGCGCGCGTGCACTGGCCAAGCAGCTTGACTGCGACATGGCCATCATCGACAAGCGCCGCCCGCGCGCCAACGTCAGTGAAGTCATGCACGTGATCGGTGAGATTGATGGCCGCAACTGCGTGATCATGGACGACATGATCGACACCGCCGGCACGCTGGTGAAAGCCGCCGAGGTACTGAAGGAACGTGGCGCGAAAAAGGTCTACGCCTATTGCACCCACCCCATCTTCTCGGGCCCCGCCATTGAGCGCATTGCCCAGGGCTCGGCGCTTGATGAGGTCGTGGTGACCAACACCATCCCGCTGAGCGATGCCGCTGCGGGCTGCCAGAAAATCCGCCAGCTGTCCGTGGCGCCGCTGATCGCAGAGACGATCCAGCGCATTGCCAAGGGCGAGTCGGTAATGAGTTTGTTCTCGGATCAGGAAAATCTCTTTTAAAGAGATTTCATCAAGACCTCTCGAGGTTTTGAAACCTGTTCTGAGGCATTGAGTGGGCCCCACCCGCGTTGAACCGCCGGGGCCTTTTTGTTGAACCGGAGCCACACTGGTCGCGGTGGGCTCCTCCAGGAGTAAGTTATGAAATTCGTCGCTTTTGAGCGCGCAAAGCAGGGTACGGGTGCGAGCCGCCGTCTGCGCAATTCGGGCAAA
>CALRZF020000350.1:0-4133 GCA_943372585.1 Ramlibacter sp. 2FC
GTCGTTCATGGGGTCCGTGCCTTTGCGGTAGGGGAAGTCAGATTTCAGCTGCCCATGACCAGGCGGGGCAGCCACAGGGAAAACGCGGGCACATAAGTCACCAGCATCAGCGCGCCGATCAGCGCGCCATAAAACGGCCAGATCGATCGCATGACCTCACCCACCGATATGCCCCCAATCGCGCACCCCACAAACTGGGTGGTGCCCACCGGCGGCGTGTTCAGGCCCAGCGCGCAGTTGATGAGGATCATCACGCCGAACTGCGTGGGGTCCATGCCGTACTGCTGGCAGATCGGCAGGAACACGGGCGTGCAGATCAGCAGCGTGGGCGCCATGTCCAGGAAGGTGCCCAGCACAAACAGCAACGCATTGACCATCAGAAAAATGACCCACGGCGTCTGCGTGACCGAGCTCATGAGCTCCCCGGTTTTCTGCGGTACCTCGTACAGCGCCATGAAGTAGCCGAACGCCGACGAAATGCCGATCAGCAGCAACACCACGCCTGTGGTCTTGCAGGCCTTGGCACACGACTTGATGAAGTCGTGCCACGACAGCGAGCGGTACACCACGGCGGTCACGATCAGTGCCCACAGCACGGCCGTGGCGGCTGATTCAGTGGCGGTGAACACGCCCGACAGGATGCCCACCAGGATGATCGCAATGATCAACAGGCCCGGCAGCGCCACCGCAAAGCTGCGCGCCACTTCAACCCAGCCGGGAAAGCGCCCATGCGTGGGGTAGCCGCGCTTGACCGCCACGCCATAGGCAGCGGCCAGGTTCAGCAGCGTGAGGATCAGTGCCGGAATCACGCACGCCAGGATCATGCCCAGCACGCTGACCGATGCCAGGCCGGCCGTGGCCAGCGTGAACAGGATGATGTTGTGGCTGGTGGGCATGAGCGCACCGACCAGCGAGGCGTGGGTGGTGACGTTGACCGCATAGTCGGCGTCGTAGCCCTCCTTCTTCATGAGCGGGATCATCACGCTGCCCATGGCCGACACGTCGGCCAGCGGTGAGCCGGCGACGCCACCAAACAGCGTGCAGCCCAGCACGTTGGACATGCCCAGGCCACCGCGCACATGGCCCACCAGGCTGTTGGCCAGACGCACGATGCGGTCGGCAATGCCGCCGTGCAGCATCAGCTCACCGGCGAAGATGAAGAACGGGATGGCCAGGAACGAAAACACCTGCATGCCCCCCACCATCTTCTGGAACACCACCGCCACCGGCAGGCCGGCCGCAATGATGGTGGCCACGGACGCCAGGCCCACCGCAAACGCCACGGGCACGCCGATGAGCAGCAGCGCCACGAAGCTCAGGCACAAAACAGTCAATTCCATACGGTCAATTCCAGGGGGTCAATTCCAGGCGGGGATCACGTCTTTGCCCTGCAGCAAGGCGATGATGTGTTCGATCGAGAACAGGACGATCATGACGCCGGCAATCACCAGCGGCAGGTAGTCCATGCCGGACGGCACGGGCAGCATGGGCTTGCGGTCGTTCCACTTGAGCGTGGTCCACATCCAGCCGTTGTGCACCATCAGGGCGCCAAAGGTGCCCACCAGCAGGTGAATGACGATCTCCAGCTTGAGCCGCAGCTTTTCGGGAAGCAGGCTCACGATGGAGTCCATGCCGATGTGGCCGGCGTCGCGTACGCCCACGGCCACACCCAGCGCGGTGATGTACAGCACCAGCAGCAGCGCCAGTGCCTCGGCCCAGGTGGGGGTGTCGTTAAAGACGTACCGGCCCACCACCTGGTACTGCACGCACAGGATCAGCGCTATCAGGCCCGCCACGGCCAGCATCAGGCTCGCCTTGGACAACCAGGCGCAAACACGGGTATAGATCGGCATGACAGCGCTGTCCGCGTGATTACTTGGTGTCCATCACGGCCTTGACCAGGCGCTTCATGTCGGGCGTGCCGGCAAACTTGTCATACACCGGGCCCATGGCGTCCTGGAACGACTTCTTGTCCACTTCGACAATCTGCGTGCCGGCGGCAATGACCATGTCCATCTCTTTTTTCTCGTAGGCGGCCCAGGCCTGGCGGTTGAACGGCACCGAGGCCTTGGCCGCGGCGCGGATCATGTCCTGCTCGGCCTTGGGCAATTTGTCCCAGACGATCTTGGAAAATAGCAGCACCTCGGGTGCCATGGAGTGTTCGGTCTTGTTGTAGAACTTGGCGGCCTCGAAGTGGCGAAAACCCGAGCCGTATGACGGGTAGTTGTTTTCAGCCGCGTCCACCAGGCCGGTCTTCAGGGCCGTCAGCACTTCACCGGCGGGCATGGGGGTGGCATTGGCGCCCATGGCGGTGGCCAGGCCCACCCACAGGTCAGACTGCTGCACGCGGATCTTCATGCCCTTGGTGTCGGCCACCGACTTGACCGGCTTCTTGCTGTAGATGGAGCGCGAGCCCGAGTCGTAATAGGCCAGCACGATGAAGCCCTGCGCCTCGCAGTCCTTGGCAATCTCTTCGCCCACCGGGCCGTCCAGCACCTTGTGCAGATGGTCCACCGAGCGGAACAGGAACGGCAACACGGGGATGTTGGTCTTGCCGCAAATCGAGTTCATGGGGCTGATGTTCACGCGCGTCATGTCCAGCGCGCCGATCTTCACCTGGTCCACGGTTTCTTTTTCAGAGCCCAGCGCGCCCTTGTTGAACACCTTGATGGAATGCTTGCCGCCGCTGGCTTTCTTGAGCTGCTCGCTCATGAACTTGACCGCCGTGACGGTGGGGTACTCCTCGCTGTTGTGCACGTCCGACGAGCGGAATTCGGTGGCCAATGCGGTGCCCATGGACAGGGCCAGGGCCGCCAGGACCAGCGTTTTGTTGAGTTTCATGTTGTCTCCTTCAGGGTTGTCATGGTTGATGGAAAAGGAAAGCGATAAGTACCCGCTGTGCCGCGGCTGTCATGGCATCAGAAACCAAAAGGCCCGGCCTTGACGAAGCCACCGCCCTGGTAGAGGGCCGCGGGATCGGTCAGGTCAGGCGTCTGCGTGCGCGCGTACACCGCATCGCGAAACACGTCGGAGCTGTCTTGCGGCACAAAGCCGATATGGCGGGCGCAGCGGTTGTCCCACCAGGTCACGGCGTTGTCAGACATGCCGAAGATGATGCTGTGGCCCAGCACCGGCGTGGCAAGGCAGGCCGTGATCAGGCGGTGCAGGTCGTCATAGCTCAGCCAGGTGGCCAGCATGCGGCGGTCTTTCGGCTCGGGGAATGATGAGCCGATGCGCACACAGGCTGTCTCTATGCCGTGACGGTCAAAGTAAAAGCGCGACAGGTCTTCACCAAAGGCCTTGCTCAGGCCATACATGCCGTCGGGGCGCGCGGGCGCAGTGGCGTCGATGGTCTCGCCCTGGCGGTAGTAGCCGGTCACATGATTGGAGCTGGCGAACACGATGCGCTTCACACCATGCGCGCGCGCCGATTCGTACAGGTGGTACAGGCCCAGGATGTTGGCCTGCAGGATGGGGCCGAACGGCCCTTCCACCGACACGCCGCCCAGGTGCACGATGGCGTCGCAGCCCTTCACTGCGGCGTCCACGGCGGCGGCATCCGCCAGGTCGGCGATGGCAACTTCTTCCTGCGCCCTGGCTGCACCGAGGTCAGCGCGGTCAGACAGGCGCAGCACCTCGCAGTTGGCCTTGAGCCGTTCACGCAGCGCCTGGCCCAGCCCGCCTGCGGCGCCGGTCAGCAGCAGCCGGTGATGTGTCTTCAGGGTCATAAACAGAGATAGAGATGGGGTTTGCTACATTCGCTTTCAGCGACTAACATATCAGTCATATGTTGTCTGATGACTTGAATCATAGTGAACACTTAGGTGCAGTCAAGGGCGTGGACCCCTTGGTAAACCCTAGGAAAGGCCCCGCAATGGAAACAAACCTGATGCCCCCCGCCACCGACGAAGCCCGCCGCGCCAAGCGCCCCCGCGGCCTGGTCAGCGAGGTGGTGGAGGCACTGGCCAGCAGCATCCGCGACGGCCAGCTCAAGCCCGGCGACAAGCTGCCGACCGAGACCGAATTCATGGCCCGCTTTGACGTGAGCCGCACCGTGGTGCGCGAGTCGATCTCGCGGCTTCAGGCGTCGGGCCTGGTGGAAACGCGCCACGGCATCGGCACCTTTGTGATAG
>CALRZF020000351.1:0-4081 GCA_943372585.1 Ramlibacter sp. 2FC
GTACGTGGCTGAATGCCGCGGCCTGGCGGGCCTGTGGCTGGACCTGAAGATCATGGTGTGGACGCTGTCGCGGCTCACCGGCAAGGGAGCGAACTGACCATGTGCGGCATCTTTGGCTACTGGGACCGGCAGCGCCGCGCGCTGCCCGACGCGGCGCTTGAAGGCATGGCCCGCAGCCTGGCCCACCGGGGGCCGGACGACGAGGGCATCTGGCACCAGCCCCAGCGCGGCGTGGCCATCGGCAACATGCGGCTGTCCATCATCGACATCGGCGGTGGGCACCAGCCGTTTGTGTCAGACGATGGCCAGATCGCCGTGGTGCAGAACGGCGAAATCTTCAATTACGTCGAGCTGGCAGCCGACCTGCGGCGCCAGGGTGTGGTGCTCAAGACGGGGTCGGACACCGAAGTGATCCTGCGCCTGTACGAGCGTGAGGGCATCTCGTTCGTCAGCAAGCTCAACGGCATGTTTGCGATCGCCATTGACGACCTGCGCGAAGACGCGCTGTACCTCATCCGCGACCGCATCGGCGTCAAGCCGCTGTACGTGGCCGACAACGGCACGCGCGTGGCGTTCGGGTCCGAGATCAAGGCCGTCCTGCCCGAGGCGCTGACGGGTATGGCACCCCCCGCCGTGGATCTGGAGGCCATCCACCATTACCTGAGCTTCAACTACATCCCCGCGCCCTGGACCATCTGGCAGGGCATACGCCATGTCATGCCCGGCACCTGGATGCGCCTGACCCGCAGCGGCGCCCAGACACAACGCTGGTGGAACCTGGCCGACCAGCGCGAGCGCGACCACGACTTCGGCGCCTGGGCCGAAGAGTTCATGGCCGTGCTGGACGACGCCACGCGCATCCGCCTGCGTGCCGATGTGCCTTGGGGCGCTTTCCTGTCGGGCGGCGTGGACTCCAGCACCATCGTGGGCCTGATGGCACGCCACGTGGACCGCCCGGTCAAGACCTTCTGCATCGGCTTTGCCGACCCCCGCTACGACGAATCAGCATTCGCAGCCGAGGCGGCCCGCCGCTTCGGCTGCGAACACACCAGCGAGATTGCCGAGCTCAACATGCTGGACCGCTGGCCGCAGGTGCTGCATCACCTGGACCAGCCGCATGGCGACGCGTCATTCATGCCAACCCTGCGCGTGAGCGAGCTGGCGGCCAGGCACGTGAAGGTGGTGCTGACCGGTGATGGCGGTGACGAGCTGTTTGCGGGGTATGACAAGTACGCCGCGTTCTTTGCCCAGTCGGGTGTGGACACGCTGGACAGCGCCACGTTTCATCGTCGCTACTTCGATTCCATCTCGCTGTTTTCGCCCGAAGCCAAGCGCGCCCTGTACCAGCCCGCCGTAGCGGCCCAGCTGGCCGGCGTCGACAGCTTTGAGGTTGCAGCCAAGCCGTGGCTGGACGAAGCAGCGCACTTTGACCGCATCAACCAGGCGCTGTACCTGGACATGCAGTTGCTATTGAGCGGCAATAACCTGGTCAAGCCCGACCGCATGGGCATGGCGGTGTCCATCGAGGCGCGCACGCCGTTCCTGGACTGGCGGATGATGGAGCTGGCCTTTCGCTCGCGCGGCAACACCAAGCTGCATGCGGGCGACAAGAAGCACTGGTACAAAAAGGCCGCCGCGCCGCTGATCGGCGACGACTTGGCCTACCGCAAGAAGCAGATGTTCACCGTGCCCATCGGCGAATGGTTTCGCGGCGAAAGCTATCCGTGGCTCAAGGGTCTGCTGGAACAATCGCCGCTGGTGGGCGAGCTTTTTCAGGCGCCCGTGGTGGCCGGCCTGCTGGAGCAGCACCGCAACGGCCAGGCCAACCACACGCGTGAATTGCGAGCCCTGGCCGCGATGGCGTTGTGGGACAAGGGGCGGTAATTCGCTCTGGCATGATTCACGATCCACCGTATTTCCGGAAGACACAGCATGAGTCAATTCAAAACCGAGCAGGAAGCATTCTGGGCTGGCGAGTTCGGCGATGCCTACGTCCAGCGCAGCCAGGGCGACCTGCTGGTCGCGGCCAATATCGACATGTTCAGCAAGGCACTGCGTGTGGCCAAGCCTGTGGGCAGCTGCATTGAATTTGGCGCCAACGTCGGGTTGAACCTGCGTGCGCTGAAGGCCTTGTACCCGCAGATGGAGCAACACGCGATCGAGATCAATGCCGATGCCGTCGCCCAGCTGCAGAAGGTGGTGCCTGCCGGCAACATCCGCCACGGATCCATCCTGGAATACGAACCCACGGGCCTGTTTGACCTGGTGCTCATCAAGGGCGTGCTCATCCACATCAACCCCGAGCATTTGCCGGCCGTGTACGACAAGCTGTACCGCAGCGCGGGCAAATACATCATCGTGTGCGAGTACTACAACCCCACGCCTGTCACGGTGACTTACCGCGGGCACGAGAACCGGCTTTTCAAGCGCGACTTCGCCGGTGAAATCATGGACCGCTACCCCGACGTCAAGCTGCTGGACTATGGTTTTGTCTACCGGCGTGACCCCAAATTCCCGCAGGACGACGGCACCTGGTTCCTGATGGAGAAGACGGCCTGACCGCAGGCAAGGCATGGCGCAGCGCACCGTCCTGTTCACAAGCTACGGCGGGGGTCATGTCGCCATGGTCCTGCCCGTCATGCGGGCGTTGCAGGCACGCTACCCAGACTGGAGGCTTGAACTCCTGGCGCTGACGACGGCGGGCGAAATGGCCCGGCGCGAAGGCGTCAACTGCCTGACCTACCGCGACTTCGCCCACTGGTACGACCCCGAGCGCCTGCGCACGCTGGCCGCGCCGCTGATGGCGCAGACACAGCACCCGCTGGTCAGCGCGGAAGAGACCGAGGCGTACCTGGGCATCAACCTGGCCGACCTGCATGACCGGCTGGGCGAGGCTGCAGCCCGCCAACTGTATGAGGAGCGCGGCCGCTGGGCGTTTCACCCCATCGGCTTCATGCGCCGCCTCATGGGCGAGTTGAAGCCCGACGTGGTGGTGGCCACCAACTCACCGCGCAGCGAGGCGGCCGCGCTGGAGGCCGCCAGCGGGCTGGGCATACCGACGCTTTGCATGGTGGACCTGTTTTCGCCGCCGGGCGATCCTTTCCTGGAGCGCAGCCACTACGCGGACATGCTCACCACGATCAACGAACTGGGCCGCGACAACCTGATCGCGGGTGGCGTGCCGGCGGACCGCATCCACATCACGGGCAGCCCGGCTTTTGATTCGCTGGCCTCGCCGCTGCGCATTGAAGAGGCAGCGCGCGAACGCCGGCGCATGGGCTGGGAGGGGCTGAAAGTCATTCTCTGGGCGGGTCACCTGGACCTTCCCATGGCGGCCGACGGACCTGAAGCCGACCCGGCCTATCTGGGCAAGACGGTTGAGCGGCTGTTGCGTGAACTGGTGGCCGCGTGCCCGGATGCGGCGCTGCTCATCCGCTACCACCCCAACCATATCGGACATTTTGCCGATGGCGCGTTGCAGGACCGCGTGTTCTGGAGCGACCCGCTGGCCAGGCCCGCCCAGGTGGACGTGCAGATGGCGGACATCGTGGTGGTCCACGGCTCCACCATAGGGCTGGAGGCCGCCATCGCCGGCAAAAGCGTGCTGTCCATGGACAACTCGCCGTCACGCCATATCTCTCCGCTCAGCGATTTTGGTGTGGCTGCAGGGGTACCGTCGTTCGATCAGCTGGTACCGATGGTTCGGGCGGCCATGCGGACACCGCATCCTCAGGCATTTCCCAACCAGAAGGGCGCGGCGGCCGACAAGGTGGCCGACCTGATTGCAGCAGCCGCGCTGGCCCGGCCCGGCGCGCAGCCCTAAACCTGCAGGCCCTTGCCGATCAGGATGTAGCGGTCCTGGTGCTCCACCGCGCTGGCGTTGGTGCGGTAGCTGTCGGTAAAACGTTGTGCCCCGGTGGACAGCGGTGCTGGGGCTGGCGCCCCGGCTGCGGACGCGGGGCCAAAGCGGTGGTCCATCAGCCACTGAAATGCCTGGTCAGAAATGCCCAGCCAATCAAAAAACATCTGGTTCAGCCGGGGGCTGTGCGCGTTGGCATAGTGGGCTTCGACCTCAATAGCC
>CALRZF020000352.1:0-4053 GCA_943372585.1 Ramlibacter sp. 2FC
GCTGAATATTTCCAGCGGCGCGGCGGGCCAGCTGGTGCGCGAGGTGTGCGGGTAGCGCAGCGCTCAGGCGTCCACGAGCTGGCGTCCGATCTCGATGATGCTGTCGCGGTTGGCGGTGGGGTCTTCCGTGCTCCACGCCAGCCCCAGGCCGATCCACAGGTCCACGCCCTCAACTGGGCGCAGCTGGAAGTTGCGCCCCGGCGTGCTGGCCACCCATTCGGGCACGAAGCCCACGCCTACGCCGGCTGACACCAGCGCCAGCATGGCCAGCGTGTCGTTGCAGGTGTAGGCGATCTGGTCCTGCAGCCCGTACTCGCTGAACTTCTCGTCGAAGTACTGCTGCGAATACGACTGGCTGGACCGCAGGAACGAGATGATGCGCTGGCGGCGCAGGTCGTCCAGCGTGATGGTGTCCTTCTGGCACAGCGGGTTGTCAAACGCCAGCGCGAGCTGCCATTTCTCGCGCGTGATCGCCTGCCAGCGCAACGAGCCGATTTTTTCGATGGGCCGGATGAAGCCCAGGTTGATCTGGCCGCGCTCGATCTCGCGCACGATGCCGTCCGTGGAGCCGTTGTGGATGTGGATGCGGATGTCCGGATAGCGGCTGCTGATGCGCGACAGGAACTTCGGCAGCACGCCGAACGTCGCGGGGTGGATCGTGCCGATCGTGATGCGGGCTATGTCCCGGCCGGCTGCGGCCTGCACCAGCGCGCTGCTGCGGTCCACGTCGCGCAGGATGCGCAGGCAATGCTCATGAAAGAGCCGGCCCGCGTCGGTCAGCTGCACGCGCCGCGTCGACCGGACGAACAGCTGCACGCCCATCTCCCGCTCCAGCGACTGGATCTGCGCCGTGACGGCCGGCTGCGCAATGTGCAGCCGCTCCGCCGCGCGGCCGAAATGAAGCTCCTCGGCCACGACGACGAAGGATTTCATTTGGCGAAGTTCCATGGGGCGGCGTCCTGTGGTTGAAGGCTGGGATTATTGATTCATCAGGTATGAATATCAATGCTCTCTGATTGATATTGGACTCAAGCCTCGCGCGTCACTACTGTTGAGGCCACTACCCCAGGCAGCTCAACACGAAAGGACTTCCAGATGCTGACACGTACTCGGATCACCACCGTCGAACACGACAACGCCGTGTGTGGCGACATTGTCGGCTTTGACTTTGACAACTACGGCGCGGACGAGATCGCGCAGGTGCGCGCGTTCTGGCTGAAGTACGGCGTGCTGCGCTTTCGCGAGACAGGCATCACCGATGCGCAGCAGGTAGAGTTCTCGCGCCACTTTGGCGAATTCGTGATCCACCCCAAGCAACTGCAGGAAGGCGGCCACCCCGCGCACAAGGAAATCCTGGTCATTGCCAACACCACGAAAGACGGCGTGCCCACCGGCGCCATGGGCAACAGCGAGGCCACCTGGCACACCGACACCTGGTTCTACGAGCGGCCCCCGGCGGGCGCCATCCTGCGGGCGGTCGAAATCCCGCCGGTGGGCGGCGATACCTACTTTCTGTCCACTTACCAGGCGTACGACACGCTGCCGGCCGAGCTGCGCCGCGCGGCAGAGGGCCGCCAGATCTTCTTCCAGAATGTGTACGACAAGACCGGCCGCCTGCGCCTGGGCCGCGAGGCGCCCAGAAGCAGCGACTTCCGCGAGTGGCAGGGCATGGTGCACCCGCTGGTGCGCACGCATGGCGAGACGGGGCGCAAGGCGCTGTACCTGGGCGGCACGTCTGAAGGCGCGTGGATCGTCGGCATGCCGCTGGACGAAAGCAACGACCTGATCGCCAGGCTGTGGGACCACACCACAATGCACGCCGACGTGTTCACCCAGAAATGGCGCAAGGGCGACATCATGATGTGGGACAACCGCTGCACCATGCACCGCCGCGATTCGTTCGACCCGCAACACATCCGCATCATGCACCGCACCACCACCGCGGGCGAGCGCCCGGTCTGAGCCGGCGGACCGGTACACGATGGACAGCACGGAAAAGCTCGCGGCCTTCGCATCGGGCCTGCGCCATGACGACCTGCCTGACGCGGTCTGCGCGCAGGCCCAGCGCTGCCTGACCGATGCACTCGGTTGCCTGCTGGGCGCGCAGCGCACCAGCGTGGGCGGTATCGTCCGCAGCTTCGTGCGCGCCAGCGGTTCGCCGGGTGAAGTGCGGGTGCTGGGCAGCGACCAGCGTACATCCGCGGGCATGGCTGCATTTGCCCACGCCACGCTGATCAATGCGCTGGATTTCGACGACATCTACGACACAGGTCACCCCGGCGCCACGGTGATCGGCGCGGCCATCAGCCTGGCGCAGGAGCTCGGCTGCGGTGAGCACGACCTGATCGCGGCGCTGGTCGCGGGCTACGAGGTGAGCTGCCGCGCCGGTGTGTCGCTGATGCGCACCGGCTTGCGAAAATCGGTTCACGGCCACGGCACCTGGCAGGCGCTGGGCGCGGCCGCTGCATCGGCGCGGTTGCTGGGGCTTGACACCACGCAGACCGCGCATGCGCTGGCGATCGCCGCGGCCAACGCGCCGGTGGCGTCGGTCATGAAGACGGTCTACGGCATGCGCCCGTCGCTGGCCAAGAACAACTTCGGCGCGGCCGCGCAGGGCGGCGTGAACGCCGCGCGGCTGGCACAGGCGGGCTTTGATGGGCCGCTGGACATTCTGGACGGCGATACAGGCTTTTGGCGCATGGCCGGCGCCGACAGTGTGGACACCGCGCGGCTGACGGGCGGCCTGGGCCGCGACTACGAACTGCTGCGCGTGGGGTTCAAGCCCTGGAGCACCTGCCGGCTTGTGCAGAGCAGTGTGCAGGCGTCGCTGGCGGTGCTGGCGCAGGCCGGGGTGGCGCCCGACAGCGCAGACATCGCGCGCTGGGTGGTGCAGGGCGCACCCATCCTCACGCGCGCACCGTTCAGCAGTCCGCACCCGGCGGACATGGCGGCCGCGCCATTCAGTGCCCCGTATGCGATCGCCATGGCGGCGCTGGGCGTGGCGCCGGGGCCCGACTGGTTCACTGCACGCGCACTGCAGGACCCGCGCGCACACGCCGTCGCGGCGCGTATCGAGCTACAGCCCCTGCCGCCTGGCGAACTGCAAGGCCACCACCACCCGGCGCGGGCGCAGCTGGCCCTGCATGACGGCCGCTGCTTCGTGCACGACGTGCCGGTGGCGCAGGGCGATGCGGCCAACCCGTTGCCGCACGCCTTCATCGAAGCCAAATTCCACAGGCTCGCGGGCGTGCCAGATGGTTCGGCACCCGCCACCGGCTTCGGCAAGTTTGCTCGGTTGTGCGCGCATTGATCGCCAACCCGTATCAATCAGTCCTTCGCGATATTGGACGCAACGTGACGGCTCGGTGACAGTTGCATCAATTGTTGAACACAGGAAAAAGTTTTGAAAGTCTCATTGATCCAGATGAACTCCGCGCGCGACAAGGCGCGCAACCTGCGCGAAGCCGACCGGCTCGCGCGTGAGGCCATCGCGCAGGACAGCCCGGACCTGGTGGTGTTCCCGGAGCACTTTGACTGGTCGGGCGGCACCGCGGCGCAGAAGGTGGCCGCGGGTGAAGCGCCAGGCACCGGTGCCGCGTACGCGATGTGCCGCGCACTGGCGCGCGACCACGGGATTCACGTGCACACCGGCAGCTTCTACGAAACGGCGCCCGGCGGCGAACGCGTCTACAACACATCGGTCGTCTTCGACCCGCAGGGCAACGAGATCGCGCGTTACCGCAAGATTCACCTGTTCGACATCCACACGCCTGACGGGCTGCGTTACGGCGAGTCCGATGCGGTGACGCCCGGTGACACCACCTGCGTGGTGGAAGTGGCCGGCCTGAAGCTGGGCCTGGCAATCTGCTACGACCTGCGCTTTCCTGAGCTGTTCCAGCGGCTCGCAGCCGCTGGCGCCGATGTGCTGGTCTTGCCTGCGGCTTTCACGCTGCAGACCGGCAAGGACCACTGGGAAGTGCTGTTGCGCGCCCGCGCCATCGAGACCCAGTGCTATGTGGTGGCCGCCGCGCAGACCGGCCCGGTGGAGGTGGA
>CALRZF020000353.1:0-4038 GCA_943372585.1 Ramlibacter sp. 2FC
CATGCGTGCCCATGCCCAGCGCCTTGGCCCGGCGGTACATGCGCACCCACCACAGCAGCAAAGACGACGTCAGGAAGAAGCCCGCCATCAGCCACCAGCCGCCTTCGTTCAGCCGGGGTATGGCCAGGCCGTTGCCCGGGGGTGGCGGCTCCAGCGCCAGCCAGAACAGCTGCTTGACGAACTGGATCGGGTCCCAGTTGACCGAGGCCAGCATGTTCAGGCCGATGATCTCGAACGCGATGAAGCCGCACAGCAGCGACGCCAGGCCGAACCAGCCCAGGTAGATGGGGCCGACCTGCGCGTCGCCAATGCGGCCCAGCAGGTGAATGTGCAGCGGCGGGCCTTCGCGCTCTTTGTGGCCGCGCTCCACCGGCACGCCGGCGAACGCGGGCGCTGTGGCCTGCACCTGGGTAAATAGGTTCTGGTATTCAGACATGTTGTTCTCCTCTGTGGGCGCGTGCCGTTAGCGCCAGACCGGCAGGTTGAGCCACCAGGTCCACCACTCGGGCCAGCCGCGCGTCCAGAACGGGCCGCTGATCACGATGCAGATGGCGCTCCAGAAACCAGCCGACAGCGCCAGGAACAGGCCCAGGCGGTGCACGCCCAGGGTGCCGATGGAGTAGCCGATGGTGTCGCGAAAGAAAGTGTTTTCGTGGTCGGGCGTCTTCACCGGCTCGCCTTTGGCCGGGTTGGTGGCCGACAGGATCAGTGCGCCGTGCAGCGACAACGCAAAGGTGGTGGCAAAGAAGAAACTCACCGCGATCATGTGCGCGGGGTTGTAGTGAAAGTGCAGGTACTGGTAGCCGGTGTTGGACACCCAGTCCAGGTGGCTGATGATCCCGTACGGAAAGCCATGACCCCAGGCGCCCAGCAGCAGCGGGCGGAAGATCACGAGCGTCATGTACGCAAAGATCGCAAAGCCGAAGGCCACGGGCACGTGGTAGCCCATGCCCAGCTTGCGGCAGATTTCCACCTCGCGCAGCGCCCATGAGATGAACGCGCCGGTGGCACAGAAGGTGATGATCTGCCACAGCCCGCCTTCTTTCAGCGGTGCCAGGCCCAAGCCGTATTTCAGGTCGGGCGGCGCGATGTTGATCTGCCACAGGTTCCACGTGGGCCCCTGCGACGCACCCCAGACGATCAGCAACGTGCCGACCACTGCAAAAAAGAGGGAGGTGACACCAAAGAATCCCACCCAGAACGGCCCCACCCAGAAGTCGAACAGGTCACCGCCGACGAGCGTGCCGCCGCGGACGCGGTATTTCTTTTCAAAACTGAGCATGGCCATGTTTGTCTCCTGTCCGGCGCTGCGCATGCGCGCACGCCCGACAAATACACCTCAAGTCGGACGGAGCGCGGCCACAAGGCCACGCCCGTCCTGGTTTGACGAAGCGCTTTTGGGGCTACTTCTGTGCGGGCGCCGGCATCGACGCGTTCTGGGCAGCAGCACCTTTGCGGGCGCCGTCGAGCCAGTTGAACTTGTCGGTGCTCAGCAGGATGAAGTGAATCACCAGTGCCAGCGCAAACAAGAAGGTAAACAAGGCAACCAGCGCTCTGCGCGGGTCGAACATCAACCAGATTCTCCACATGATCTATCTCCTTTAAGTCAAATGCGACATGAAGGTGTACACAGCAGCCTTCACCCCGCCAATCATCGATTTCTCACTCTCTGCTCCGGGTAACCAGGATCGCCAGTGCCCGGTAGCCAAACCGGCAAGCAACGCGAACGCAAAGAACACCACAAAACTCACGAGGAAGATTCCGTAGAAGCTCTTCGAGTCGTTCTGGTGAACCAGCGGAACAAAGCCGTTTGAAGCACGAGCCATGGTTTTCCCCTTTACCTGGAGGTCAGAGCCACGGACGCCATGCCCAGACCAGGATGTGGGCCACCACAGCAACTGCCGTGAAGCCGATGAAGCTGGTCATGAAAATGCCGTGAAACTCTTTTGCTTCCGATTCGGTCAGGCCGGACAGCGAACCTGTTCTTTCTGCACCCATAGTCAATTTCCTCTACTAAGTGGCCTTGCGGCCGGAACCACGCGAAACCCTCGCGGCGGGGAAGTCGCAGCGGCTGCCACGGCATGGGGTGTGCGGGAGCCGCTCATGCGGGCTCCCCCTGTCGAAGGGCGTCGCGTGCACGCGCTACCCGGGCCACCGTGACGCGCTCTTCACCGGCGCGCCTGGCATCACGTTCGGCGCGGTCGCGCAGGCGCTTGGCCGCAGAGATCTGGACCAGCACCGGCTCGCCCTGCACAAATTCCTGCAGCAGCGCCTGGGCGTCGTCGTCCCAGGGGCTGGTCTGCTCGGCCGGGATGCGCGCGGGCGTCGGGTCCACGCGGTCCATGTCGCTGGCCAGGGGCAGGATGTGGAACAGCGCGTCAAACAACGCGTTGCAGAACTCCTGGATCACATAGGTCGCGCCGGCATAGCCCATGAACGGCGTGCCCGTGTGGCGGCGGATGATGGGCAGCGGGAACGACGCCGGGATGAAGCTGGGCTTCATGGGCGACGCGGCGCCGGCCTCGGCCAGGTACATGCGTTCGTTGTAGCTGCCGTACAGCACCAGCGGCGGCTTGTCCCTGACCATCTGGCGCACGGTTTCGTTGTCGGTTTTTTCGCCGGGCTTGCGTGCCACGGCAAAGTTGCAGGGCAGGCCCATCTCGTCTTCAAGGAAATGGCGCAGACCGCGGCTGTAGGTTTCGCTGGCCACCACCGCAAAGCTGGCGGTGCCGAAAAAGTCTTGCGTGACCGAGCGCCACAGGTCCCACACCGGCTTGATGGTGGTGTGCTTTTCGCGCTCGATGAAAGGCTCCGGGTCCAGGTTCAGCAGCGCGCCCAGGCTGCGCAGGAATTTGGTGGTGCTGTGCAGGCCGATGGGCGCCTGCAGGTAGGGGCGGTCCAGCGCCTCGCACAGCATGCGGCCGAATTCGCGGTACATGCAGATGTTCACGTCGGCCTCGACCAGGCGCGACACATCGGCCAGGTGGCTGCCCAAAGGGAACACCATGTTCACCTCGGCGCCGATGCCCTGCACCAGGCGACGGATCTCGGCCAGGTCGCTGGGCATGTTGAAGGTGCCGTAGCTGGGGCCGATGATGTTCACGCGGGGCTTTTCGCCAGCCGGGCGCTCGGCAAACGGCTTGCGGGCCGGCACTTTCTTCATGCCGTATTCGGTCCAGAGCCAGAACATCGCGCGGTTGGCGCATTGCCACTGGTCTTCATCAATCGTGCGCGGCAAGAACCGCATGATGTTCGTGCCCTCGGGCGTCACACCGCCGCCGATCATCTCGGCGATCGAGCCCGTGACCACCACGGATGGCAGGTCCGGGTCGAGCACGGCGTGGGCGCGGCGCATGCTGCCTTCGGTGCCCTCGCGGCCCAGCTGCTCTTCGGCCAGGCCGGTCACCACAATGGGCAGCTCGTGCGGGGGCAGCGCGTCGGTGTAATGCAGCACCGACGTGACAGGCAGGTTCTCGCAACCCACCGGGCCGTCAATGACGACCTGCAGCCCCTTGATGGCCGTGAACACATACACGGCACCCCAGTAGCCGCCGGCGCGGTCGTGGTCGATGACCATCATGTGCCCATCTCCTCGGCCTTGCGCTTTTTCTTCTGCTTTTCCAGCTGGCGGCGCGTCTCGGCCTTGAACTCGGGGCGGTCCTTGGGCGTGCTTTCCCACACGCCAGACGCATGGCCTTCGCCGGTGGTGCCAAAGAAATCCTTCATCGCGTCAAACCGGCCCTTGTTGCCAATGGCCGCGTTGATCACCTGCGCCAGCGAGCCGGCACCGGCCGGACCCATGAGCGGGCGCGCTGAAATGAGGTTGGTGAAGTACAGCGCGGGCGTCGAAGCCTGCTTGGCCGCCTGCACCACGGGCGTGGTGCCAATGGCCAGGTCGGGCTTGAATTCATGCAGGGCGGCCAGGTCTTGCTCTAGCGATGCGCGGTACTGCACATGCACGCCGCGCGATTCGAGCCAGTCGCGGTCGGCGTCGCTCCAGGCGGTGCGCCCGCAGGCCGTGCCCACGTAGCGCAGGTC
>CALRZF020000354.1:0-4035 GCA_943372585.1 Ramlibacter sp. 2FC
ACGCTTTGACGATGCCCCATGCTGCTCAGCACATCGTAGTTTTCAGCGCCAAACGAGGCCTGGCCGTGGCGCACGAGGTATAGGGTTCCCATGGGCGAATTGTGGCGACAAGCGCCCGGCTGTCCAGTCGCAGGCGCGACGAGTCAGGCGGTCGATAGCACTTTCGCGACAGTGGCGCTGTCCACGTTGCCGCCGCACAGCGTGGTGCCCACCACCTGGCCCTTGAGCTGCGCGCGTTCCTGCATGGCGGCCGCAAAACTCGCGGCGCCCGCGCCTTCGGCGATGTTGTGGGTGTCGGCATACAGGTCGCGCATGGCCTGCGCGACCTCGTCGTCGGTGACCCTCACTATATGGTCCAGGTGCGGCAGCAGGATGTCGAGTGCGGCCGGGTCGGCAATGCGGCAGGCCATGCCATCGGCCAGATGGGTGCTGACCGGCGCTTCGACCACGCGGCCCGCGGCCAGTGAGTCGGCATAGGTGGTGGCGTGCGCACTGACCACACCGACGATGCGCAGCTTGCGGCCCAGTGCCAGCTTGGCGGCAATGGCCGAACATGCGCCCGAGCCCTGGCCGATCGGCACATAGACCACATCGAGCTCTGGCACCGCCAGCATGTACTCCCACCAGCAGGTGCTCACGCCGCTGAGCAGGTCGGTATGAAAACTCGGCACCATATGGGCGCCGCGTTCGGTCGCCAGGCGCATCGCGTACTCGCGGCTTTCCTGGAAGTCCTCGCCGTGTTCCATCAGCGTGACGCCGAGTGCGCGCATGGCGGCGTTTTTCTCCAGCGAGTTGCCGTGCGGGACCACGATGGTGCAGGCCACACCATGCGCGCGTGCCGCCCAGCCGATGCTCTGGCCGTGGTTTCCCCGGGTGGCGCTGATGACTTCCTTCGGCAGCGTGCCGGCCTGGCGCAAGGCGTCGAAATACGTCAGCCCGCCGCGTATCTTGAAGGCGCCGACCGGCGTGTGGTTCTCGTGTTTGATCCAGCAGTCCGTGCCCAGCCGCTGGCTCGACAGGCCCCAGCGGTATTGCGGCGTGGCCTGGAACTCGCGGTAGACCACGCGGGCGGCGGCTTCGATGGCGGGCAGGTCAGGCAGGCCGTTCCCGAAGCGGGTACCGGGTTGGGTGGCGGGCGGAGCAAGGACTTGCGTACGGAACATTCAGACGCCTTTCGATTCCAGCGTGACCAGGCCACGCGGTGTTTGCAGGGTGGCGATGAGGTTGGGCGCGCCTGGCGTGACCGCCACACCGGCCAGCCCGATGGCGGCATGCGCCGCCTGCAGCTTGTCAGGGCGCGGGTGGTGGACCGCCAGCGCCTGTAGCGTCACGCCCGAGGGCCCCATGGCATCCAGCGGGTGGGCGGCGCGCGCCGGGTCTTCGCCGGCCTCGCCCCACTGGATCAGGGTCGGCAGGCCGCCGTAGAACAGCCGCTGGCCGTCGTCGCGCACGGTGATGCGCCACTGGAGCAGGGCCGTCGCGGTCTGGCGCGAGACTTCCAGAACGCTGCCGCGGTCCAGCCCGAGGGCCGCCAATGCCTTGACGGCCGAGACCACGCCCGGCACGCTGGCGACAAAATGCACCAGCTGCGGGCCTTCACTGGCCACCCGCGCCTGCAGTTCGCGGTCGTCCATGTCGAACCAGCGGTGCGTGCCGGGCGCCCTGCGGGGCGTGACGCCAGGCTGGATCGCAATGATTTCGAAGTAGGCGCGCGGGGAGGCGGGGCCGGCCACGCTGAACAGGCGGTTATGCGTACCCATCAGCGGGTGTTCGCCGCCGGGGCCGGGCGTGATGCCCAGTGTCTCTTCGCACCAGACCACGCCCTGCGCCAGGCTGTCGGCCACGACGACCAGGTGATCGACCCGGGCCTGTTTCATGGCGCGCGGCTCACCGTGTCACTCACAGCGTCACCGTGCCGTCGATGCAGGTGACCGATGGACCGCCGACCCAGACCTGGGCAAACCCCTGGGCATCCGTTTCGCGCGTCAGGTTGACGCGGCCTGCACGACCCAGGCAGGTGCCTTGCGCGGCCACATACCGCTCGGGCGCGTGGCCTTCGGCGATCAGCCATTGCGCCAGGCTGGCGTTCAGGCTACCGGTGACCGGGTCTTCCTCGATGCCGATGGGCGCTGCAAAAGCCCGCACCTCAAAGTCTGCCGTGGCCGCTTCTGCGGGGCTTGGGTGTGTGCTGCCGGCAAAAGCGCGCGCTTCGCGGTTGGCGCGCGCTATCAAAACAGGAGCTGTCTGCGCAGGATGGGTGCCGACTATACCCACTTTGAGGCCATGCTTTTTGAGTGCGACGTGATCCGGTTGCAGCTGTAGCACGGTGTCGGCGCTGTCCAGCAGCAGGCCCAGCCACACCGGTCCGTTGTCGAGCAGCTGCGCGGCCAGGATATGTTGCGCTTTCAGGCCGAGCGCGGCGGCCACCTGCGCCAGCACCGCCGGGCTGGGCGCCGAGCGCTGGAGCGGCGGCGCGGCAAAAGCCAGGCTCCCGCCGTCCTGTCCTGAGCCTGTCGAAGGGGCGCGCCGTATCTTCACCAGCCCGACCTGGCATTCCTGCACGATGAAATCCTGGCGCTTGGGCGTGCCGCCGGCCTGCAGCCAGGCGTGGCAGCTGCCCAGCGTGGGGTGGCCGGCAAAAGGCAGTTCGCCGCCCGGCGTGAAAATGCGCACGCGGTAGTCGGCCGCGGGATCGGCGGGCGGCAGCACAAAGGTGGTTTCCGAGAGATTGGTCCAGCGCGCAAAACGCTGCATGGCTTCGTCGTCCAGGCCGCTACCATCCAGCACCACGGCCAGCGGGTTGCCGAAATAGGGCTGGTCAGTGAAGACGTCGACTTGTTTGAAGGGCCTGGTTTTCATGGTGCGGGGTCAGAAGATGGAAGGTGAAAAGTTGAAGTTGTCAGGACAGCGCCAGGTCCAGCACACCCTTGCTGGCTTGCCTGGCGCACAGCTGCTCGTACCAGCGTTCGAGGTGGGGCCGGCTCTGGCGCGCTTGAGGCAGGCCGAACCAGCGATGCACCTCGCAGGCCACGGGAATGTCGGCCACGGTGAAACGCTCGCCAACCATGTAGTGACGCTGCGCCAGGTGGGCGTCCAGCATCGCCATCAGCGCCTCGACCGCGGTATTGGACTCGCCAAGCAGCACGGCATCGCGCTGCTCGGGCGGCGTGCGCACCAGCTGCCAGAAGCCGGGGCGGCTGGCCGGGTTCAGCGTGGTCTGCTGCCAGTCCATCCAGCGCTCGGCGTCAAAACGCTCACGCAGGTCGGTCGGGTACATCTCGCCGGCGGAATGCCGGGCGCACAGGTAACGCACGATCACGTTGGATTCCCACAGCACGAAGCCGTCGTCCTCGATCACCGGCACCAGCGAGTTGGGGTTGAGCGCCATGTAGTCGGGCGTCTTGACCAGGCCAAACAGGCCGCCTGCTTCCGTGCGCTGGAAGTCCAGGCCCAGCTCCTGCGCCGTCCACACCACTTTCTTGACGTTGATGGAGCTCATGCGCCCCCAGATCTTGAGCATTTATTGGGCCCCCACCGCGTCCGCTGCGTGTTCTGCGCTGATGGCGCCGGGACGGCTCTCCCGGATCGCTGCCGCGAGCGCAGCAATGCCGGTGTTGATCTGCGCGATGCTGGCCGTGACAAACGACAGGCGCAGGGTGCGTTCGTCGGCGTTGTCGGCGTAAAACGCGGCGCCCGGCACAAAGGCCACGTTTTTGTCGACGGCTTTGGGCAGGAGCGCCACCGCGTTCATGCCGGCCGGCAACCGCGCCCACAGGAACATGCCGCCGTCGGGTGTGTTCCAGCTCACGTCCGATGGCATCTCGCGTTGCAGCGCGGCCAGCATGGCGTCGCGCTGCGATTTGTAGAGCGCGCGTATGGTCGGCACATGGCGGTCCAGGAAGCCGTCCTTCATCACCTCGGCCACCATGCGCTGGTTGAAGCCGGGGCTGTGCAGGTCGGCCGCCTGCTTGGCCTGCAGCAGCTTGGGGTACAGCGCTTTCGGCGCCACCAGAAAACCCAGACGCAGGCCGGGCG
>CALRZF020000355.1:0-4035 GCA_943372585.1 Ramlibacter sp. 2FC
ACAACAGCTGGCCGATGCCGTCGATACAGCCCACGATGGCGCGCCCGGCGCCAAACAGCAGCCGCGTGACCCAGGGCACGCGCTGGTCGATGCCGATGTCCTGCGAAGACTGCGCCCCAATGAGCCACTGCGTCAGCGGCACAGGCAGCTTGCGGATGAAGGGCACGCGGATGGCGCCGGCCATGGCCCCCATCAGCGCCTGGCCCAGCGCAGGCCGTGTATCGGGCTGCACGGCCTGCGCGCGGCCATACGCCTGCATGCGGGCAAAGAGTTCGTCGGCTTCGTCCATGGTGTGCACCATCAGCTCGGGCCGCAGGCCCAGCACATGGCCCATCACGTTCCAGGTGTGCAGCACGGCCTCTTCATCATCGCGCGGCAGCGCCAGGCCCATGGTGCGCATGCCTTTGAGGAACACATAGCCAAAGGTCAGTAGGGTGTACGCCAGCTCCAGCTGGCTGCATGGCAGGCCGCCCGCGTCCAGGTTCCAGCCATGCGCCATCAGCGCGGAGTGCATGTCTGACGTGGCGTTGGCCGGCATGCCCGCCGGAATGCTGCCCTGCACCAGCGCCGGGTCGCCGTGCAGGATCAGGTGGCGGATGCTGGCATGCACCAGCCGCACCTTCAGCACCTGGGCCACGCCGCTGCCCTGGGGGGCCATCAGCCCGCCCTTCATCATCACGGGGAAGATCATGGCCGCCGTCTGGCGGATGCGGTATTCGGTGTGCGCCTCCAGCTGGCCCGAGATGTGCAGCACCTCGGCCAGCCAGGGCAGCACGTAACACTGCGGCAGGCTGGCGCAGAACAGCAACGTGCACGACAGCGGGCCTTCGCTCATGAAGATGTCTTCGGCGCGCGCGACCTTGGCCGCGTCGGCCCACAGGGGCAGGGCGCTGCCCTGGGCCAGGTAATCGTGCAGCGCTGCGGCCACCAGCGGGTCGGTGGCGCTGCCGGCGGGCGCCCAGGTGGACAGCTCGCCGTTGAACTTCCACTGGCTCATGCAGCGCGTGGCCTGGCTCAGGCGCGCCATGCCCTCCACAGGCGGCGCACCCGCCGTGCCTGCGCCGTCCGGCCACGGGCCCACGATGCGCGCGACGGCCTGGTCGGCCAGCGGGTCGGCCTGGTGCGCCATCGCTTCCAGTGGCCAGGCCTGCCCGGCCTGCTGCGCGGCCGCAGCGGCACGCCAGGGCCACCACGCGGCCAGCGCCACCAGCAGCGGCAGGCCCATGGCAAAAAACGCGATGGCCTTGGTCTCTATCGGGCTGCCAAACAGCATCTGGAACACCATGCCCGAGCCGTAGATCAAAAGCGGCACCAGCGCCGCCTTGCGCTGCGTGGCTGCGTTGCCTCCGGGCTGCTGCAGCTGCACGCGTGCCTGCGCCAGCAGCAGGATGAAAAAGCTCACCACCATCCAGCCCACAAAGCCCTGCAGCGTTTCGCCGAACCAGCCGCCGTCGGTCTTGGTCATGACCCAGGCGTGCAGCACAAAGACAAAGTAAGGGTCCGCGCCCAGGTCAAAGGCGGTGACGATCATCGCGGCCAGCCAGGCCGTCAGAACGCGCCGCGGCCAGGACGCACCATGCACCACCGGCTCGCGCCACAGAATCAGGTTGGCCATGACCCAGGCCAGCCAGGTCAGGGCAAACCACATCAGGGGGATGGCCACCGGCACGTCGCCGATCTTCGGGCCCAGCACGTCGGTGTAGTG
The DNA here is from genome assembly GCA_943372585.1 of Ramlibacter sp. 2FC. Classification (GTDB taxonomy): domain Bacteria; phylum Pseudomonadota; class Gammaproteobacteria; order Burkholderiales; family Burkholderiaceae_C; genus RAM1. The sequence goes on from CALRZF020000355.1 coordinate 1,706, forward strand.
GTAGCTGCCAAAGAACCAGCCGCGCGATGCGCCCATCTGCTCGGCAAACCAGCCGATGGGCACGGCCAGCGCGGCGAAGCCGCAGGCGGCCGTCCAGCCGATCAGCGCGCGGGCCGACCACAGGCTGGCCGCAAACAGGCCCACACACGCCAGCACCAGTGCCGGGGTGAGCCAGGATGCGTCGGGTGCTGCGGCCATTTGCTGTTCCTCCGTGAGCCTCTTTTTGTGCCGTTCCTATTGTGGGGCCAGTACGCGCCCCGGGTTCATGATGCCTTGTGGATCCAGCGCCTGTTTGATGGCCCGCATCATCTGCAGCGCCACCGGCGACTTGTAGCCGGGCAGCTTGGCGGCCTTCAGCTCACCCACGCCGTGCTCGGCCGAGATGGAGCCGTCAAACGCATGCACCTGGTCGTACACCAGGGTGTTGACCTTGTCTTCCCAGTCGCGCAGGAAGGCGGCGGCCTCGCCCCCTGCCGGGGCCTGCACGTTGTAGTGCAGGTTGCCGTCACCCAGGTGGCCGAAGTTGACCAGCCGCACGCCCGGGATCTCGCGCTTGAGCAGGGCGTCGGTCTGCGTGCAGAAATCAGGGATGCGCGACACCGGGATCGAAATGTCGTGCTTGATGTTCAGGCCTTCTTCAGCCTGCGCCAGCGGAATGCTTTCGCGGATGTGCCACAGCTGGTGCGCCTGCGCCAGGTTTTCTGCAATGACGGCGTCGCTCACACAGCCTTGCTCCAGCGCGGCTTCCAGCAGCGCCTCGAACCGGCCGCGCGCATGGGCTTCGCTCTCGCTGTCCGACATTTCCAGCAGCACGCAGCAGGGCGACTGTTCGTACAGCGGCACGCGCATCTGCGGGTAATGCTTTGCCACCAGGCTTAAAGCGAACTGGCCCATCACTTCAAACCCGGTGAGCCCTGCGCCCAGGTGCTTGTGCGCCATGCCCAGCAGCGCCACAGCGTCGTCCAGCGATGGCACGGCGGCCCAGGTGGTGAGCGTGGCCGCGGGCAGCGGGTACAGCTTCATGGTGGCGGCGGTGATGACGCCCAGCGTGCCCTCGCTGCCGATGAACAGGTCGCGCAGATCGTAGCCGGTGTTGTCCTTGCGCAGGCCGGTCAGGCCGCTCCAGATGTCACCCTGCGCCGTCACCACCTCCAGGCCCAGGCACAGCTCGCGGGCGTTGCCATAGCGCACCACCTGCGTGCCGCCGGCGTTGGTGCCCAGGTTGCCGCCGATGGTGCAGCTGCCCTCGGCCGCCAGGCTCAGCGGGAACAGGAAGCCGGCTTTTTCAGCCACCTCCTGCAGGGCTTGCAGGATGCAGCCCGCCTCGACCGTCATGGTCAGGTTGGCGGCGTCCATCTGGCGCACGGCGTTCAGCCGCGTCAGGCTCAGCAGCACCTGCGTGCCCGACGCATCGGGCGTGGAGCCCACCACCAGCCCGGTGTTGCCGCCCTGCGGCACGATGGCCGTGCCCGCAGCAGCGCAGGCCTTCACCACCGCGGCCACTTCGGCGGTGTTGGCGGGGCGCACCACGGCCAGGGCGCGGCCGCGGGTGCGTTTGCGCCAGTCCTGTTCCCAGGCGCTCAGGTCTGCAGCAGGGTCGTCGTGCGTCAGCACGTGGGCGACGCCGACGGCGGCGCGCAGGGTGTCCAGTAAAACGTCAGGCGGCTTCTTCATGGCGGGCGGTCTTCAAACGCAGCCGCACATGCAGCGCGCAGGCGGCAAACAGGGTCAGGCACAGGGCAATCTCCACCATGGCCAGGTACGAGCTGGGCGCGCGGTCGCTGTACGCACGCACCACGCCTTCGGTGAAATACAGCCACACCAGCAGGCTGACCCAGCGGTAGGTGTACATGCGGTTCTTCAAAAGGCCCGCCAGCGGCAGGCACAGCGGCAGCACCTTGATGGCCAGCAGCGACCCGCCGGGGCGCACCGGCGCCAGCCACAGCTCCCACAACAGGCCCAGCACGATCAACCCCAGCAGGCTGCCCACGGCCAGGCGGCGGGTCAGTACCACATGCGGTTCGTCAGCTGCGGCGGTGGGGTGTGTGAGGCGTGTGGGGTCGTGGGGCATGGCGATGGCATCATAGCGGCGATGAACTTTCGCCAACTCCTGCTGGACCTGTCGGTCTTTCCGTGGCGCACCACGGCACTGACACTGGGCGAGCGCTTTCGCGAAGACCGCCTGGGCCTGACGGCCAGCAGCCTGACATTCACCACCACGATCGCACTGGTGCCGTTTTTTACGGTTGCGCTGGCCGTGTTCACCGCGTTCCCCATGTTCAGCAAGCTGCAGGGCACGCTGCAGACCTGGCTGGTGCAAAGCCTGGTGC
>CALRZF020000356.1:0-4015 GCA_943372585.1 Ramlibacter sp. 2FC
TCCGACAACGATCCCGAGGCCGCGGCCCGGCTTCTGGGCGTGGGCCTGGAGCGCCTGGACCTGCCGCCTACGGACCAGGGCTCATCGACCGGGGGGCAGTAAGTGCAGGTCAGCCCTGCATTTGGCCAGGCCGACCTCACCAACTGCGAGCGTGAGCTGATTCACCTTGCGGGCTCGGTCCAGCCCTTTGGCGTGCTGCTGACCCTGCAGGGCCCGCAGTTCACCATCGTGCAGGCCAGCACCAATACGCAGCTGCTGCTGGGCGCAGCCGCCTCCTCGCTGTTGGGCCAGCCACTGTCTGCGCTTGGCGGCGACGCCGTGGCCCGCCTGGAAAGCCTGTGCACCGGTGCGGGCCCGCTGGAGCCCGTTCCGCTGAAATGCAGCCTGACGGCGCATGGCCATGCAGGCGAATTTGAAGGCACGGTCCACCGCATTGCGTCCGACATCCTGGTTCTGGAGCTGGAGCCCCTGGCAGACCCTGAGGTCGAGGCGGTCGGCTACGACAGCCCCCAGTTGCTGGAGCACCTGGGCACCTGCATCCACCGCTTCAGCGCAGCGTCCAACATCAATGCGCTGGCCGACACCGTGGTCAAGCGATTTCGGGACCTGGTCGGCTACGACCGCGTGATGGTCTACAAGTTTGACCCTGAAGGCCACGGCAAGATCATTGCCGAGGCGCGCAACCCGCGGCTTGAGTCGCTGCTGGGCCACCACTACCCGGCCACCGACATCCCGCAGCGCGCGCGCGAGCTGTACATCCGCAACCGCCTGCGCGTGCTGGTGGACGTGGACTCCGAGCCCGCCGCGCTGGTGCCGCGCCAGCTGCCCGGCGGCGATGACGAGCTGGACATGTCCCTGTGCCACCTGCGCAGCATGTCGCCGTTGCACCTGCAATACCTGCGCAACATGGGCGTGACGGCCACGCTGGTCATCTCGCTGGTGCGCGAAGGCAAGTTGTGGGGCCTGATTGCCTGCCATCACTATTCACCGCGCAACCTGCGCATGTCGGTGCGCGCGGCGTGCGAAATGCTGGCCGAGGTCATTGCCACGCGCATCGCCGCCATCGAGAACTACGTGCATGCCCAGGTCGCCATCCAGGTGCGCCGGCTCGAGCAGCGCCTGATCGAGGCGACCTCCACCGAAGGCGACTGGCGCCTCGCGTTGTTCCGCAACCCGCACACGCTGATGCAACCGCTGGGTGCGACGGGTGCTGCGCTGATCCATGAAGGCGAGATCCTCACGACAGGCGAAGTCCCGTCCACACCCGAGCTGCGCGCGCTGACGCAGTGGGTCCATGCCCAGCAGGGCGGCGATGGCCTGTTCAGCTGCGCGTCGGTATCGCGCGCCAACCCGGCGCTGGACTCACTCACCCCCACCGCCAGCGGTGTGCTGGCGGTCAAGCTGTCGGCCCAGCGCGCCGACTACCTGATGTGGTTCCGCAAGGAACAGCTGCTGACCGTGACCTGGGCCGGCGACCCGAACAAGCCGGTGGTGGGCAATGACCCGCTGGAGCTGTCGCCCCGGCGCTCGTTCGCGGCGTGGTCCGAGATCGTTCGCGGCACCGCACTGGCCTGGACCAGCGCGGAAATTGCGCTGGCAAGGGCCTTTGGCAACTCACTGGTGGACATCATCCTGCAGGTCCATGCGGTGCGCCTGCTGATTGCCGAGCACCAGCTGGTCCAGACCCGCGCCACCGTGGCCAGCTCACAGGAGCCGGTGGTGATCGCCGACGCTACCCAGCGCGTGCTGTTTGGCAACGACGCCTTTTACGACCTGGTCCGCCGCCCGCGCGGCGAGCACGCCACGCTGGACGAAATGGCCACGCTGTTCACCGATGCCCAGGGCGTGCGGGCCATGCTCAACACCCTGGCCGAAGAACGCCAGCCCTGGCGTGGCTCGCTGGAGCTGCGCCTGGGCGACGGCGGCATGCTCGCGGTGGCCGTGCGCGCCGAGATCGTGCCGCACCGCGATGGGTCGGTGCTGGGCTATTTCCTGATCCTTGACGACCTGACGCAGAGCCGGCGCGCCGCCGCGGCGCGCGAGCGGCTGGAGCAGTCGCTGGCGCGTGCCAGCGTGGCGGATGTGCCGCCCGGCGATCCTGGCGCCGAGGGCCTGGACCACCAGGAACTTCTCAATGCCGTGCTGGCCAACGCGAGTCTGGCCGCGATGGACATCATGGACGGCCATGCTGCCCCGTCGATGACCGCCCTGCTGGAAGAAATCGACAGTTCGGCCCAGCGCGCGACCGCGCTGTACAAACGCATTCGCGGCTTTATTGGCGAAGCTTGAGCGCAGCGCCCAGCGCTTCAAACAGCTCGCCATGCAGGGCAAACGCTGTTTTTGCCTCGTTCACCAGAGCCTGCGCCACCTCGGCGTCGGCACCGACCACATCAAGTCCCGCGCGAAACGCCGACGCCAGCGATGCGACTTGCGCTGCATCGCCAAAATCATAAAACGACAAACCATGCGCAGACGGCAGATGCAGGCTGCGCGACACAATGCCGCTGAGCAACTGCCCCCCGCTCAGGTCACCCAGGTAGCGCACATACGCGTGTGCCCCCAACTGGGCCGGCTGGTTCAGTGACAGGTCCCGCAGCCGGACCCCGTAGCGGGCCGCAGGCGCCAGCACGGGCAGCCCGGTGTCCCAGGTACTGCCCCATAGCGTTTGCAGGTCATGGGCGATGGCCTGCGTGCGAAACAGGCGGGGCAGGACCAGCGGCGCCAGTGCCGCCAGCCCGGCGTGCGCTGCCAGGCCCGCTTCCAGTTCAGCATAAATGGGGTAAAGGTTGCGCAGGAGCAGGCTGTACGCATGCAGCCCCAGGCGGCCCTTGATCAGGTCCGCCATGAACGGGGTGCGTTCGACTTGCGTGTGAAGGGTTTGCGTTTCTGCCCGCAGGCGCCCCGCCAGGCCTGCTGTCACCGTGCGTCGCCCTCGGTCAGGGCGTCGCCGATGCCAAAGCGGCGCAGCTTGACGTACAGGCTCTGGCGCGACAGTCCCAGCATCTCGGCCGCTGAAGCACGGTTGTCGCCGGTCAACTCCAGCGCTGCTTCGATGCACAGCTGCTCGATCAGGTCGGTGGTTTCGCGCACGATGTCGCGCAGGGGCACGCGGCCCACCAGCTCGGTCATCTGGGTTGCTGAGCGCGGCAGTTCCTTGCCGCTGGCCGGCTCGTTGGTCAGCCTGCGGGCCACGTCACGCACGGTAAAGCCCAGGCACGGCTGGTCACCGGCCGTGACGGCCACCGCAGAAATTTCCACATCGGTGGTGGAGCCGTATTCACCACGCATGCTGGTGGCAAACAGCCGCACGGCGTTGTGCTGACGCAGGTTCGAGATCAGCACGCGCAGGTCCACCCCGGCGCGGCCCAGCCATTTCTCAAGCGATTGCCCGCGTGCCAGCTCCTCGCTGGCCAGCTGGGCCATCTCAAGAAACGCACGGTTCACCGTGAGGATCAGGCCGTCAAGGTCGGTCACGACGAAGGCATCGGGTGCGCTTTCCATGACGCTCAGGAGCATCTGGCGCGCGTTGCCGTAGCTGCCCTGCTCGGCCTGGCCGGCAGGCGTCAGGCGGATCAGGAAGTGAGGCGCGTTTTCCTGGCGGAACAGGGACGCCGACAGCACGAATTCATCGGCCCCGTCGGCCAGCCGCACCAGCAGGGGGTCCGAGCGGCCGTTCGCGCGCAGGCGCTCCAGCAGCTGGCGCACCTGGGTCATGCTGGCGCTGCTCAGGCTGTTGGCCAGCGTCCAGCTGGAGCGCTGCACTGCTTCACCAAACAGCTTGTGGGCGGCGGGGTTGGCTTCTTCCAGCTTGTCGGTGGTGGCGTCCAGGATCAGCACGGCCTCGGAGGCAATCTGGAACAGCAGCCGGTAGCGGGTCTCTACATGGCGCAGGCGCCAGTAGTCGCGCTCCATGGACAGCTGGGCAGCCACCAGGCGCTGCTGCAGCACCGCCTGGGAACGCAGGTCGCGGCCGAACGCCACGGTGTGTCCCTTGACGGGCGCGGCGGCCTTGCCG
>CALRZF020000357.1:0-4007 GCA_943372585.1 Ramlibacter sp. 2FC
CTGCAGCTTGAGCTTCATGCTGGTGGCAATGCGCTCCAGGTCCTGCTGGTACAGCTGGTATTCCTGCTGCGACGCATACACCGCGCCCACTTCACTCACCCCCATGACAGTCAGCGACTTCAGGGCATGGCCGATCTGGTCCTGGCGCGCTGCAAAGATCGGAAATGTGCGTTCGTCCACCTCCACGCTGGAGTTCTGCAGCCAGGGCGCCACATGCGCAATGGGGGCGGCCAACTGGCGCAGCTCGGCTGCCAGAAGGCCGGCGGCCGGATCGCCGGCCGTGCCCGACAGCACCAGGCAGGCGGGGTTGTCCAGCAGCTGTTGCACCGCAGCTTTCATGCTGGCGGGCGTGCCGTCCACTTCCACCGACACGTGCTGCACCGGCCGCCCGCGCAAGCCGCCCTTGAGGTTGATGTCCTGCCAGGCCGCGCGCGAGCCGATCAGGAAGTCCTTGGACACGTCCTGCTGTGTGGGCGATACATCCACAATCTGGGCGACGAGCACGCTGCGGGCAGCAGCTTTGGCTGGCTGGGCCAGCAAGGCAGGTGCGGCCGCAAAGGCGGCCGCACCCACCAGCACCCGGCGCCGGCCGGGTGAGGTGAGTGCGAGGGTCATGACAGTCCGGTGTTTAACGCTTGGGCGGGATCAGCACGCGGTCCAGCGTGTGAACCACGCCGTTGGTGGCGCTGATGTCGGCCGTCTCGACCATGCCTTCTTCGACCGTCACAAAGGTGCCGGCGCGCGACAGGTTCAGCTCGGCACCGTTGGCCGACTTGGTCTTGCCATTTTTCACGTCGGCAGCCATCACCTTGGCGGGCACCACGTGATAGGCCAGCACGGCCTTCAACTGGGCGGGGTCCTTGCCCAGTTCGTCCATGGTTTTGGCGGGAACGGCCTTGAAGGCGTCATTGGTCGGCGCGAACACGGTGTAGGGGCCGGCACCCTTGAGCATGTCGGTCAGGCCGGCCTTGGCCACCAAGCCGTTGAGCGTGCTCAGCGACGGGTTGGCGGCAATGGTGTCGGCCACGGACACGGGGGTAGGTGTAGTGGCGCAGCCGGTCATGGCAATGGCCAGGGAAGCTGCTAGGACGATACGGCGCGTAGGCATGATTTTTCTCCGGGGTTAAAGGTTTGCCGGGAGCGTAGGAGCGTCGCATGACAGCTTGATGACGTGTTTGTGACGGTTCTGTCATCTGTTTTGTCACGGCACCGTCACAAAAGCTTCTTAAAGTCCGTTCAACTTCTCCAACCCCTGTAACTTGAGGTGATCCCCATGAACATGAATTTCCGTTTCGCCACCCTGGCCCTGGCGGGTTTTGCGGCCCTGTCCGCAGCCGGCGTTGCCGGTGCGCAAGAGGTCACGGGTGCGGGCGCGAGCTTCCCGGCGCCCCTGTATTCCAAGTGGGCTGCCGACTACAACAAGGCCACCGGCGTCAAGATCAACTACCAGTCGGTCGGCTCCGGCGCCGGCATCCGCCAGATCGACGCCAAGACGGTCGATTTCGGTGCATCTGACGCCCCCCTGAAAGACGACGAACTGGCCAAGAAGGGCCAGCTGCAGTTCCCCACCGTCATTGGCGGCGTGATCCCCGTGGTCAACATCAAGGGCATCACCCCCGGCCAGCTGCGCTTGAACGGCCAGGTGCTGGGTGACATCTTCCTGGGCAAGATCACCAAGTGGAACGACGCTGCCATCAAGGCGCTGAACCCCAGCGTGAACCTGCCGGACGTGGCCATCGCCCCGGTGCGCCGCGCCGACGGTTCGGGCACGACCTTCCTGTTCACCAACTACCTGAGCAAGGTCAACGCCGAGTGGAAGGCCAAGGTCGGTGAGGGCACCGCCGTGAACTGGCCCGTGGGCGCGGGTGGCAAGGGCAATGAAGGCGTCGCCGCTTTCGTGGGTCGCCTGCCCAACTCCATCGGCTACCTGGAATACGCCTACGTCAAGCAGAACAAGCTGTCCTACGCCCTGATGCAAAACAGCGCCGGCAACTTCGTGGCGCCTGACGACAAGGCTTTCAAGGCCGCTGCAGCCGGTGCCGACTGGGCCAAGAGCTTCTACCAGATCCTGACGAACCAGCCCGGCGCTGATTCGTGGCCCATCACCGGCGCTACCTTCATCCTGATGCACAAGGTGCAGGACAAGCCCGCCCAGGCCGCTGCCACGCTCAAGTTCTTCCAGTGGGCCTACCAGAACGGCGACAAGACCGCCGACGACCTGGACTACGTGCCCATGCCCCCGGCCGTCAAGGCCCAGATCGAAAAGGGCTGGAGCGAGATCAAGGACGCCTCCGGCAAGGCCGTGGCAGTCAAGTAAACGGTCCGTCACAGTCGTCCTGCCAGAAGCTACAACAACAGACGGAGGGGCTTTGTGTCCTCTACACTTCCGGCCCATGAGGCCCCATTTGACACCGCCGTGCGGTCCCCGGCCAGCAGCCAGGGGCGCAAGATGAGCGTGCCCCCGGCCGGTCGGCCCTCACGCGGGGGCGCCTGGATCGACAAGGTCTTTGGCTGGGCGGCCAAGGGCGCCGCGCTGATCACGCTGGGGCTGCTGTTCGGCATCCTGCTGTCGCTGGTGGTGGGCGCCTGGCCCGCCATTGAAAAGTACGGGCTGGGCTTTCTGACCAATACCGTCTGGGACCCGGTCAACAACGAGTACGGCGGCCTGGTGATGATCTACGGCACGATCGCCACGTCGCTGATCGCGCTGCTGATTGCCGTGCCGGTGAGCTTTGGCATCGCGCTGTTCCTGACCGAACTGTCGCCGGCCTGGCTCAAGCGCCCGCTGGGCACCGCCATCGAGCTGCTGGCGGCCGTGCCGTCCATCGTGTACGGCATGTGGGGCCTGCTGGTGTTTGGCCCCATCCTGGCCACCTATGTGCAGCAGCCGCTGCAAAGCCTGTTTGCCGGTGTCCCGTTCCTGGGCGCGCTGGTCTCGGGGCCGCCGGTGGGCATCGGCATTTTGTCGGCCGGCATCATCCTGGCCATCATGATCATTCCGTTCATCGCATCGGTGATGCGTGACGTGTTTGACGTGACCCCGCCCATGCTCAAGGAGTCTGCCTACGCGCTGGGCTCCACCACCTGGGAGGTGGTCTACAAGGTCGTGCTGCCGTACACCAAGGGTGGCGTGGTCGGCGGCATCATGCTGGGCCTTGGCCGTGCTTTGGGTGAAACCATGGCGGTCACCTTCGTGATCGGCAACTTCAACCAGCTGGATTCCCTGAGCTTGTTCCAGGCGGCCAACAGCATCACGTCGGCCCTGGCCAACGAGTTTGCCGAGGCGGCCAGCGGGCTGCACCAGGCCGCGCTGATTTATCTGGGCCTGGTGCTGTTCTTCATCACCTTCGTGGTGCTGGCCTTGTCCAAGGTTCTGCTGGCCCAGCTGCGCAAGAGCGAGGGCACAAAATCATGAGCACCACCGCTGAAAACCTGCTGCGCATGGCTGACGCCAACCGCCTGCGCGAGCAGAAATTTGCGCAGCGCAAGCGCGTGAACCAGATCGCACTGACGCTGTCGCTGGCCGCCATGGCGTTCGGCCTGATCTGGCTGATCTGGATCCTGTGGGACACCGTGCGTTTGGGCGTCGGTGGCATGGCTTGGGCCACGCTCACGCAGATGACGCCGCCGCCCAACGAGGTTGGTGGAATCGCCAACGCGATCTACGGTTCGTTCCTGATGGTCATGCTGGCCACTTTTGTAGCCACACCGATCGGCATCATGGCCGGCATCTACCTTGCGGAATACGACACCAAGGGCTGGCTCGGGTCGCTCACCCGCTTTGTGAACGACATCCTGCTGTCGGCGCCGTCCATCGTGATTGGCCTGTTTGTGTACGCCGTGATCGTGGCGCGCTTCAAGACCTTCTCGGGCTGGGCTGGCGTGATTGCGCTGGCGCTGATCGTCATCCCGGTGGTGATCCGCACGACTGAAAACATGCTGCTGCTGGTGCCCTCGGGTCTGCGTGAAGCGGCCTATGCGTTGGGCGCGCCGAAGTGGAAGGTCAT
>CALRZF020000358.1:0-3990 GCA_943372585.1 Ramlibacter sp. 2FC
TCTTGACGGATCTGCATGGTCTCAGTGGCCCGGGGTTTCGTTGCTGGCCACGTACGCGCTGGCACGCACGGGTTCGATGGGCCGCACCTCAAACTGCAGGCCGCAGGCGATGCAGGGGTTCTGCGCGGCCAGCGCGCAGGCCTCGTCCAGGCTGGCGGCCACGAAGAACCAGTAGCCGCCCACGACCTCCTTGGCTTCGGTGAACGGACCGTCCAGCACGCCGGTGCGCGACACCAGCCGCGCGTCGCGGGCCAGGCGCTGGCCGGCCTTCATGCGGCCCTGGGCCACCAGCTGGTCGTGCCAGGCATAGAACGCATCAATGGCCTGCTGGATCTGTTCAGGCGACTTGTCTTCGTCCCATTTGCCGCGGGACAACACGAGGTATTCAGAAGGTGTGGCAGCGTTCATGTGGGGCAGCGGCGTAGTGAAGGCGCTATGTTAATCAGACCGGCGCCAGCGGCCGGTGCGGGGCCGCGGGCAAGGTCACACCGATGGCGTCGCCAGGGCACACCAGGCCGCCCGCCAGCACCACACTCATGACCCCGGCCTTGCGAATGAGCGCGCCGTCAGGTGCACGGTCCAGCACGGCATTCATCAGGCCGCGCTGGAACCGGTCGATCTGCACGCAGGGGTTGCGCAGGCCCGTCAGGCGCAGCACCACATCGGCGCCGATGGCCAGCTCGGTGCCCGCGGGCAATGCCAGCAGGTCCAGGCCCTGTGTGGTGATGTTTTCACCCAGCTGGCCGGGCTGGACCTGGAAGCCGGTGGCAGCCAGTTCGGCCAACAGCTCCGCGTGCATCAGGTGAACCTGCCGCAGGTTGGGTTGGGACGGGTCGCGCGCCACACGCGAGCGGTGCTGCACCGTCACGCCGCAATGGGCGTCACCCTCCACGCCCAGGCCGGCCAGCAGCTTGAGCGAAGCGCTCAGCGGTTTGGAGAATTCGTGGACGGGGCTGGTGCTGACGGCAAGGACGCGGGCGGGCATGGTCAGCTGCGCGTCTGGAGCATGTACAAGGCCGGGCCGTCGGGCGTGTCGATCTGCTTGATCCGGTGAAACCCGGCTTTCTCATAGCAGCGGATTGCGCGCGCGTTGTGCGGCGCCGGATCGGTCTGCACGGCCGTGACCGCCGGGTCGCTGAACAACCGCGCCACCAGTGCCTGCACCAGCTGCGTGCCCAGGCCCTGGCCCAGTTGGTCCGCCCGCGCCAAAGACTGGTCGATGCCGCGCACGCCGGGGTCGGTGATGTCCTCCCACCAGCCGTCGCCGCTGCCCATGGCGACGTACGACTGGGCATAGCCGATGGGTTCGTCGCCCAGCATGGCGATGTAGGGCGTGACGTTGTGCGCGGCCATGGCGTCGGGGTGGTATTCGGCCAGGACTTCATCCAGCGTGGGGCGTGCTTCTTCACCGCCCCACCATTCAACGATGTGGGGCTGATTGAGCCAGCCGTGCAGCATGGGCAGGTCTTGTGCCGTCAAAAGGCGTAGCGTGACGCGTGGCGTGTCAGGTTTCATGTCGGATCGGTTGCCGGGATCAAGGGCCGGAATCAGCCGGCGGCGACCAGGCTCCATCGTACTGCGGCAAGCCGTCTGTGATGGGCCACCAGCTGCTTTTACTGCCTGTGTAGGCATGCCCGGCGGGCCGTGCATCCACCGGCTCGTCCAGCAGGCCCGCACGCACACGCACCACGCCCGGTAGCGCTGCGCGGCGGCTGAAAAGGGGCGCGCCGCAACGCCCGCAGAATGCACGCTCCTTGCCCGGCGAGGATTCGTACAGCCTGAGCAGGGCCTGAGCGTCGTTCAACGTGAAGGACGCGGTGTCCACCGGGGTGACAGCCGCGAACGGGCCGCCCTGTGCCTTTCGGCACTGCGTGCAGTGGCAGACCTGGATGGGCGCAAGCGGCGCATGGATGCTGAAGGTGATGCCACCGCACAGGCAGCTGCCCGTGGTGGTGCCTGCCGTGACCGGCCTGGCCGTCATGCCGCAGCGGCCTCACCCACCACCACCAGCAGCGTCTCGCCCGTGGCCACCAGGGTCTCTTTGCCGTTGGCGACGGCAAACAGGTCGCAGGCGGTGAACACCTGCGTCTTGCCCGGCTTGACCACGCGGGCGCGCGCGATGAAGCGCTCACCCACCGCCGGTCGCAGGCAATTGACCGAGTAATGCGACGCCAGCACGCGCCCCACCATCGTGGCAGCGGCAAAGCCGCAGGCCGTGTCGATCAGCGCGCCCACCAGGCCCGCGTGCAGGAAGCCCGCGTACTGCCCCGCCTCGGCCCGCCAGGGCATCGCGATCTCGGCCTGGCCCGGCTGGGCCGACAGCACCTCGATGCCGCACCACTGGTTGAACGCGGCAGACTGGTTGATGGCGCGAAGCTGCGCAAGCGATGCGTTGGGCGGGGTCACGGCAGCGGCCTGTGGAGTGGGGACAGGCGCACTGTAGGCAGGGGCGGGCCGCGGCCGCTGTCAAGGGTGTGACATGGCGCGCCGCGCCGCGTCACCTGCGGGACCGCTAGCCCTGTAACCGCGCCAGCGCGCTTTGCACGCCCAAGGCGGGGCTGGCCAACACCTGTACGCCCAGGTCATTGAGAAGGTCTGCGGCGGGCGCCATGGAGGCTTGCGCCAGAACCACGACATCGGCCTCTGCGCCAGCGGCGCGGACTGCTGCGGCTACCGATTCAACATAGGCGCCGCGGTCCCCCCGCAGGAAATGCGGCCACGCGTCTGCGATGAACAGTTGCGTCAGTTCGACCCTTGTTTGCATCGCCGCTGCTGATTCACGGATCAGCGCGGCCGTGGGCGCCAGCGTGCTTTCCAGCGCAGCCACGACCCGCACGCGCGGGCCCAGCACAACGGCACGGTCTGCCATGGCGCGGTCAATCCGGGCCACCGCAAAGCCGGGGCCGGCGGGCGTGCGCTCTGCGCTGCCGCCAATGGTGGAACAGGTGCAGACCACCAGGGCCGCGCCGTGCGCTGCAGCGCCCACCATCGCGGCGTGCACGCGTTGGACAATCTCAGGATCGGCTGCACCCATACGCTGCGCATCGGCCAGCAGGCTTTCATCAACGAAGTGATCTACCTGGGCGGTGGGGTCGGCAGACTGGACGAGACGCTCGAAAGTCTCGACATGGACCGGCGATGTGTGCAGGAATGCTATGTGGCGCCGCATGCGGGGTCAGGCCTGGCGGCGCTGCGGCTCGCTGATATGCAGGAACTTGGTGTACAGGTCGCGCGGCGGCACGACGGAAATGGACTTGAGCACCTGGCCCACATTGCCCCGGTGGTAGGCGCCGTGGGTGATGACGTGGGCCAGCATCTCTTCGCGCGTCATGGTTCCCGTGTCGCCATCGGTGAAGCGGAACACGATGCGCTCGCCCAGCTGCGCGGGCGTAACGGTTGCGGTGTAGCGCTCAAACCAGGCATCCACCTCGGCGGCGGCGAAATGCAGCTCACCCAAGTCCGGCGTGGCGTCGGTGTTGGTGGCGGTGTAGCTGTGCGGCTGGCCCTGCAGGTGCGCCTGGAAGATCCGGTCCACGACGTAGATGTGGTTGAGCGTGCGGATGGCGGTGTGGACTGCGCCCGCATGCTCCTGCGCGTTGACGGCGGCCAGCGCGTTGAACAGTTCGTTGTTGGCCCAGGCTTTTTGGGCGAAGAGGGAATGGAGTGTGTTCATGGGGTTCCAGCGCCGCGATACACGGCTTCAATATTGTTCCCGTCCGGGTCAAGCACGAACGCAGCATAGTAGATCGGCGATGACTGGCCAGTCCTGTCCCCCGGCGCGCCGTTGTCTTTGCCGCCAGCCCCAAGTGCGGCAGCATAAAAGGCATCGACGTCAGACCGGCTTCGGGCAGCGAAGGCCGTGTGCTGCCGGGTGGAGTGCGGATGGAACCGATCTATCCAGAAAATGGGATAGCCAAAGCCATACCCGATCCCGTCCGTTCCCACCCCCGGCGGCATCTGCATGGACCGGCGCATGCCGAGCGCGCCGAG
>CALRZF020000359.1:0-3966 GCA_943372585.1 Ramlibacter sp. 2FC
GATGACGGATGTGGCGCTGGACCCGTTCACCAGCCATGGCCAGGACGGCCTGCTGGACGACACGGGCTACATCCTGAACGACGAGACGGTTGAAGTGCTGACCGGCCAGGCGCTGACGCAGGCCGAGGCCGGCGTGGACATCGTGGCGCCCAGTGACATGATGGATGGGCGCATCGGCGCCATCCGCGCCGCGCTGGAAGCGCGCAAGCTGATCCACACCCGCATCATGGCCTACAGCGCCAAGTACGCCAGCGCGTTCTACGGCCCGTTCCGCGACGCCGTCGGCTCCGCAGGCAACCTGGGCAAGAGCAACAAGAAGGTCTACCAGATGGACCCGGGCAACACCGACGAGGCACTGCGCGAAGTGGCCATGGATATTGCCGAAGGCGCGGACATGGTGATGGTCAAGCCCGGCATGCCTTACCTGGATGTGGTGCGCCGGGTGAGGGATGAATTTCGCGTCCCGACCTTTGCCTACCAGGTCAGCGGCGAATACGCGATGCTCAAGGCGGCCGCGCAGAATGGCTGGCTGGACCACGACGCCGTCATGCTGGAAAGCCTGCTGGCCTTCAAGCGCGCCGGGGCCGATGGTGTGCTGACTTACTTTGCGCGGGATGCCGCCCGGCTGCTGCGCCGCTGACGTGCAGATCATCGAATTCACCGCTGACAGCCTGCGCTTTGCAGACGCCGTCCCGTCGCAACCGCCGGCCGACGGCTTTGTATGGATTTTCCTGGACCGCGAGGAGTTCGAGGCCTCGCTGCCCCAGTTGCAGCAGGCTGCCCAGCAACTGGGCGGCTCTGCGCTGCTGGACCTGCATTGCCAGGACATGGGCAATGCAGCCCACCCGTCGCACTACGACTACACCTCGGTCTATGACCTGGTGATCTTTCGCCGCCTGGCCTCGCAGATCGAAACCCGTGCCGAATCGCAACATGAGGCTGCCATCGAGGCCTATCACGGCCAGGGCGGCACGCCGCGCAAGCGCACGGGCGAAGGCCCGCCCGCGTTCAGTCGCATCAGCTCGCGCGCGGTCGGCTTTGTGGTGTTTGACCACCTGCTGATCAGCGTGCACCCACGCGGTTGCTACACCGCGCGCAGCTTCCTGGAACGCTTTTTGTCGGATGCCAAGTTCAGCGTGGACACAACGTCCGCCCGAAGCCGCCTGCCCAACAGCCCGGCCGACCTGGTGCTGCGCATGGTCAACGTGATGGTCGACAGCTATCTGGATCTGCGAAAAGAGCTGACCCAGCAGCTGGAGCACTGGCAGGCCGAGCTGCTCAAGCCCAACGCGCGCTTTTCCAACTGGAATTCGCTGATGTCCGCGCGCAGCCAGCTGCATGTGCTGGAGGACCTGTGCGACGAGCAGCACGACGCCATGCAGGAATGGCTGGACAGCCTCCGAGAGCAACCGCTCTCGTCATTCGGCCCGGATCCCAAACTGGCACAGACGCAGCAGGACCAGCTGATCGCGCGCGCACGCGACGTGATCGAGCACATCCAGCGCGTGGTTCACCACGCGCGGCGGCTGGAACAATCGGCGGAAACGGTGGTGCAGATCCACTTCAGCGCGCAGAGCAACCGCACCAACGACATCATGCGCACGCTCACGGCGCTGACGGCCATCTTCCTGCCCCTGAACCTCATTGCGGGGATCTTTGGAATGAACTTCGAGTTCATTCCGCTGATCCACCGCCAGGATGGTTTCTGGTGGGCGATGGCGTCCATGGCGGCGGTCAGCGCCGCGCTGGTGATTGTGTTCTGGCGCAAGCGCTACCTGGCGCGCACCAGCAAACGCTGAGCACACCAGGCAGGCTGCAGATTTACAGCACGTAGGTTTCGCCGTAGGAGATCTGGCCCAGGCGCAGCGCTTCGGCGGCCTGTGCACGCACCGTGGCGCGGTCGGTGGCGGAGTTCACCGGCGCAGCAACGCGCGAACCAGCGGGCTCGGTGCTGCGGTTCTGCGCCACGGTCGCGGCTTCAGCCTTGACTTCAGCACGGGTGCGGCTGCCGTCAAACTGAACGGCGTACTGGGAGGCGTCGGCTTCATCCGCATGGGCCACGGAGCCCAGGGCGGCAACAGCGGACAGGGCGGCAACGGCGAGGAATCTGGATGCGTTCATGATGGTTCTCTTTCAAAAGTTAAAACAGGCCTGACATTCAGGTCTTTCAGGTTTGCAGACACTGCTGTCCTGTGAGAAGCAGATGCGCATCAAGTTGCCTCTTTAAACAAGTCAAAAGCGAACCAGAGCGTTTCGCAGGCGGAAACAATGGACACCCTCGAACTCATACGGACCTTTCGTGAAGTTGCCAACCGCGGCAGCTTTTCCATGGCGGCGCGCACGCTGGATGTGTCCAAGGCCAACGTCAGCAAATACGTGGCCGAGCTGGAAACCCGACTGGGTGTGCGCCTGCTTAACCGGACCACGCGCACCGTGAGCCTGACCGACGCGGGCAGCTTGCTGCTGGCGCGCAGCACCCCGGTGATGGAGATGTTTGAGCTGACGCGGCTGGAGTTGCAGCAACACGCACGCAAGCCCAGTGGCCGCGTGCGGCTGACGGCACCCCATGGCCTGGCGCAGTTTGATTTGCCACAGCTGCTGGGCGAGTTCATGCAAACCTACCCGGAGGTCCACATCAGCCTGGACCTGAACAACCGCATGGTGGACATGGTGGACGAAGGCATCGATATCGCGTTGCGCGTGGGCCGAATCCAGGATTCCAGCCTGATCGTGCGCAAGCTCAAGCCCGTTGACTTTGTGGTGTGCGCCACGCCGGGTTACTGGGACCAGCGCGGGCTCCCCGCGCACCCCGACGATCTGGCCGACCATGACGCACTGACCTATTCATTGCTGGGTAGCCAGGCTGAATGGCGCTTCGAAATTGACGGGCAGCCGCAAAGCGTGCCGGTGCGCAGTCGCATGGACGCTACCGACGCCGGCCCGCTGGTGGGCCTGGCGCTGCAGGGACTGGGCGCCGTGTGCCTGCCGCGCCTGATGGTGCAGCAGCACATGGACAGCGGTGCGCTGGTGGGCACGCTGCACGACTATTCGCCCCGCGACGTATGGCTGTATGCGGCCTACACGCAGCGCAGGCACAACAGCGCCGCGCTCAAGGCGCTGGTGGCGTTTCTGGAAGCGAAGTGGCGGGAGGAATGATTAAATGAACGGCGGCGCCAGCTTCTCGTTGGCGATCGCACGTTGAACGGCGGGGCGCGCCAGTACCCGTTGCAGATAGGGGCCCAGGTGGGGCCGTTCACGAGCCGGCGCGGCGCTGAAGTTGCGCGTCCAGCGGCACAGCGTGAAAACATAAGCATCCAGCGCGGTGTAATCCGCGCCCATGAACCAGGGCCCCCCATGGCCTGCAAGTTGTGCGTCCAGCTGGTCCAGCATGCCGCCGATCTTTTGCTGGGCATTGGCTTTCAGCTCGGCGGTCCCCGCGGTGTTGCCGGCGTTCATCCAGCGCTCGCCATAGAAGTAGATGATCAGCGCCGACTGCAGCGTGTTGGTCAGCCACATGAGCCACTTGTAGAAGTGCGCGCGTTGTGTCGTGCCCAGTGCCGGCGCAAGCGCCGCCTGTGGATGCGTGTCACACAGGTGCAGGGCAATGGCGGCCGTCTCATACAGCACCAGGTCGCCGTCGGTCAGCACGGGTATCAAGCCATTGGGGTTGAGCTTGAGGTACGCGGGCGACTTGTGCGCATCGGCCGTGCGGTCAACAACCACATGCTCGTACGGCACACCCAGCTCTTCGAGCAGGATGTGGGGGATCATGCCGGCGGTGCTGGGGTAGTAGTGCAACTGGATCATGTCACTTCACACCGAAAAGGTTCGCTCCGTTGTCCCATGCAATTTTCTTCGCCACATCGGCGGGCAAATCCCCCAGCCAGACGCGGTAGCCCTGCATCAGCTCGTCGTAGTACTGCCAGCGCTGGTTGACCCAGGTGTCCGAACCGATCATGAAACGAG
>CALRZF020000360.1:0-3960 GCA_943372585.1 Ramlibacter sp. 2FC
GTGAGGTTCTCGATACCCAGCGTCCAGCGAGTGGCTGCGCCGCCCAGTTTCGTGTCGTAGTGCAGCGCTGCGTCCAGTCGCGTCCAGGCGGGCAGCGTGATGGATTCGTCGGGCAGCACGGAGCGTTTGCCTTCGCGCGACAGCTTGCCTTGCAGTTCCAGCCCGGGCAGCGCGGGCACCTTCCACGCAGCGCTTGCGCGCAACACGTGGTCAGGCACGTTGGCGGGATGCTTGCCATTCGTCACGGGTTCGACGGTGCTGCCCTGGCGCCTGGCGTTGAGCAGCGTGACGCCGCTGTCCAGTCGCCACGGGCCCTTGGCCCATTGCGCGCTGGCCTCCACCCCGCGGTGTACGGCTTCACCGTCGTATTGGCCCAGGCAAGGGGTGATGCCCAGCCGGCTGCAGGCGTCCAGGTTGCTCATGGGGCGCTTGATCTGAAAGAGTGCCAGTTGCCAGCCAACGCTGCCCTGGCCCCCCTTGAGGCCCACTTCGACCTGCTTCGACTTGAGTGCGGGTAGCGCCACGCCGGCGTTGGTGTACTGCGCTGCACGGTTGGGCACCACCTGCGATTCCACACCTTCGCCGTAGCTGGCATAGACGGTGGTGTCGCCATCCAGCTTGTAGCTGGCGGCCAGCCACGGCGTGGTCAGGCCATCACTGTAGGACGTGGGGCGCGTGCCATTGGTGCGCACGCTGTCGCGGTCCAGGCGCGTATGGCGCAGGCCCAACCAGGTGGTGAAGCGCTCGTTCCAGCGGATGGCGTCCTGCACTGACAATTCCACGGACTTTTCGTCGCGGTTGGTGCTTTCATCCGTCAGCGTAGCGTCGGCCGGGACGATGGCTGTGCCTTGCACGTTGCCCGTGCCCACATAGTTGAATGCCTGGCGGTTGAAGCGGTTGCGCACGGTGCTGGTCAACAGGCCAAACGACAGGTCATGCGCCACGGCACCGGTGCTGACCTTGCCCTTCAGGTTGACGCCAGCCGACTGCTGGCGGCGGCGCTCGCCCTCGCTGCGAAAGTCATAAAAATCAAATGTGCCGTTTGAGCAATAGCGGTCGTAGTTGCCTTCTGCGCCGCAGCCAAACGCATAGGCCAGCCGGTCGTCGGTCTTGAGCGTCTGGCTGCCCAGTTGCGCCGACCAGCGCCACTGGTTGTTGATGGCCTGCTCAAACCGGAGGGTGCCGGTGAAGGCGTCAAACACCGATGGCTGCGACCAGGGCTGGTTGTTCAGGTTGATGCGCGGGTCCACGGTGGCTGGCACGGCGTTGCCCAACAGGCTGTAGCCCGACTGGCTCGGCTGGCTTTTGTGGCTCCATTCGATCTCGGCCTCCAGCACGCTGTCGCGGTTGATACGCCAGTCGGTTGCCAGGGCCAGCAATTGCCGCTCGCCATCCAGTGAGCGCGTCAGGGGGCGCAATTGTTCGGCGGCCACGTTCAGGCGATAACCGAACGCACGGTCGGCGCCGAAGCGCCCACCCAGGTCCGCGGCGGCCAGCACGCTGGCGCGGCTGCTGGCTTCCAGCCGCACTTCGCGCAGGTCCTGCTGCGTGGGGCGCTTGACTACATAGTTCACCAGCCCGCCGGGTGCGCTGGTGCCGGACTGGATGCCGCTGGTGCCCTTGAGGATTTCAATGCGCTCCTTGTTGTCCAGGGGGATGGACGTTTCGGCGCTGATGGGCAGGCCTTCGCGGCGGTAGTTGAAGCGGTTGTCCAGCGTGAAGCCGCGGATGCTCAGGTAGTCCCAGTACCCAGGCGAGTTGTAGGCGTCGGTGACCGACGCGTCAAACTGAGTGAGGTCAGCCAGGCGCCGCGCGCCGCTTTGCTGCAGCTGCTCGCGGCTGATGACGGTGGCCGAGATCGGCACTTCCTTGAGCGGCAGGTCGCCGAATCCCGTGACATCGGCTTGCGGCGCGGCGGTATCCGGGTTGACGGTCACGGCTTTCAGGGTGGCGTCCTGGGCCCACAGGGTGGAGGTGGCCAGCACAGTGGTGGCCAGGGCGGCCGTGATGCGGTTCAAAGGCCACTGGGGCCGGCGGATTGGCGTGTGGTTTGCCATGACGTTTGTCTTCCAACGTAATGGCAGGTCGGCTTGCTTTGGTGGCCAGGTGCCCGCGAGAAACGGACGCCACCTGAGAGCTTGCTTCCCTGCGCGAGGATTACCTCAATCAGGTTCAAAGGGACTTTCTCAGTCGCCCCACTGCCAGCAGCAGCAGGGCAACACCCCTAGCGGATGTGCGCTCTTGCGAACGCGGTGCGAAGTTTAATCGAAGACGGGCGATTCCACACCCAGCACCTTGTGCAGTTTGGGTGACGTGGTGGTGTACTGCAGGTGGATTCTCTTGTCCGGGAAGATGAGCGGTGCCGCACCAAAGGCCGCCAGCGCACATTCGTGAAAGCCGCTCAGGATGAGCTTTTTCTTGCCCGGGTAGGTGTTGATGTCGCCCACGGCAAAGATGCCGGGCGCGCTGGTGGAGAATTTTTCGGTGTCCACCACCAGTTGCTTGCGCTCAATGTCCAGGCCCCATTCCGCAATCGGCCCGAGCTTGGGGCTCAGGCCAAAGAACACCAGCAGCATGTCCAGCGGCACCACGCGCGTGACGGCGTCCGGGCCCGTGACCTTGATTCCGGTCAGCCTGCCGTCCTTTTCGTCGCAGCCCGTCACCTGGCCCACGATGAACTGCATTTCATAGGCGTCGCACAGCGCACGCATTTTGGCCACGCTGGCGGGCGCGGCCTGGAAGCCGTCACGCCGGTGCAACAGGATGACGCTTTCGGCCTTGTTCGGGCCGTCGGCGGCGAAGTTCAGCGCCCAATCGAGTGCGGAGTCGCCGCCGCCCACGATGACGAGGTTTTTGCCGGCAAAGTCGGCCGGGTTCCTGACGCGATAGAACAGTTGCGAGCCGTCAAACTTGTTCAGCCCATCCACCTTGAGCGTGCGGGGCTCAAAAGCACCCACGCCACCGGCGATGAACACGGTGCGGGTCAGGAATTTTGTGCCCCGCGATGTTTCCAGCGCAAAGCGCCCGTCGTCCTGCTTTTGCACCGTGGTCACGGTCTGGCCCAGGTGGAAGGTGGCGCCGAACGGCTCGATCTGCTTGAGCAGCGCGTCGGTCAGCTCCTGGCCCGTGCACACAGGGATCGCCGGAATGTCGTAGATGGGCTTGTCGGGGTACAGCTCCACCGGCTGGCCGCCGGGATACGCCAGGGAGTCAATGACGTGTGCCTTGATCTCCAGCAGGCCCAGCTCGAACACCTGGAACAGGCCCACCGGACCGGCGCCGATGATGACCGCGTCGGTCTCGATCGGCCCGTCATGCACGGCGGCTGTGTGGATCAGGTCCTGGCCAGGCTGGGCATCCATGAGTGATCAGCGCACCAGCTCGGACAGCTTGCCGGCCTTGTCTTTCCAGTCGTCTGCGTCAGGCAGGGGGGTCTTGCGCTTGGTGATGCTCTTCCAGCCTGCCAGCTTGGCCAGGTCGGCATTCAGCTGGATGAAGGCGACCTGGTCGGCCGGAACGTCTTCCTCGGCGTAGATCGCATTGACCGGGCATTCGGGAATGCACACGGCGCAGTCAATGCACTCGTCCGGGTCGATCGTGAGGAAGTTGGGGCCTTCGCGGAAACAATCCACGGGGCAGACGTCCACGCAGTCGGTGTATTTGCAGCGGATACAGGCTTCGGTGACAACGTGAGTCATTTGGATTCTTCGTGTGGTCGGTACAAACCCTTGATTTTATTGGGTTTCCGTCCACGCGGCTGTCATCGTAGCCGCGTGGGTCAAAGGGTCGTTTGACGCAGGTCAGCGAATCAGCGCTGCGCCCGACGTTTTGTGCGTGGCCGTATCGACCAATACCAGGGCGCCCAGCACACGTGAACGGGCATAGGGCAGGGCGGCCAGCGGTTCCTGCAGAGCCAGCTCCACATGGCCGATGGCGTTGGGCGGCAGCTGGTCTGCGTCT
>CALRZF020000361.1:0-3959 GCA_943372585.1 Ramlibacter sp. 2FC
CCCGTGTGCCCAGGTACAGCGGCGCCACGGCCTGCAATGCCGTGGGTGCGATGCCCAATGCGTCCAGCCCCGGCAGCACGCCGCCGGCCACGTTGTCAGCCTTCATCGAGTCCAGGTTGTCGCGGCTCATCAACGGCTCGCCGGGGGCCAGCTCCATCAGCATCGCCTGCAAGCGGCCCATTGCCATGGGCAGCGGCACCACGGGCCGTTCGCAACCGGCGTAGCGGCCCGCCAGCTGCACCAGCTCGCGCAGCGTGAACACCTCGGGGCCGCAGGCTTCAAACGTGCGGCCCACCGTGTCGGGCCATTGCAGCGCGTTCACCACCGCCTGGGCCACGTCCTCAACCCACCCGGGTTGAAAGCGCGCCTGCGTGCCGGCCAGCGGCATGAACGGAAACACCTTTTGCAGCCGCGCAAACAGGTTGAGGAAACGGTCCTCGGGCCCAAAGATCACGCTGGGGCGCAGCACGGTCAGTTGCAGCGGCGCGGCTTGCAGGGCCTGCTCGCCGGCCGCCTTGCTGCGCTGGTAGGCCGACGCTGCATCGGGCGCTGCGCCCAGGGCGCTCACATGCACCACCCGGCGTACGCCGGTGGCGGCGCAGGCGCGCGCCAGCTTGTGGGGCAATTCAACATGGGCGCGCTGGAATGCCGCCTCGGTGCCATGCAGGATGGCCACCAGGTTCACCACGGCGTCGTGGCCCGCCACCAGCCGCGTCAGCGCGGCCTCGTCATGCACGTCGCATTCCACCGGCTGCAGCAGCGGCAGCGTGATCAGGTCGCGTGCCGTGGCCAGGCGGCGCGTGGCTACCGTCACGTGGCATTGCAGCCGTGCGAGTTTTTCGCAGACATGGCGGCCCACAAAGCCGGTGCCGCCGAGGATGAGGATGCGTGTCATGGGGATGGTTTGTTGTCGTCGCGCAGGATGGTGCGGGCCTCGGGCTTCTCGATGGCTTTGACCACGACAGGCACCAGCGACAGGATCACCAGCGCCAGCAGGGTGCTGATAACCGCCGTGGCCTCGCGGCCCAGGCCGGCGGCCATGCCGATGGCCGCGGTCAGCCACATGCCGGCGGCGGTGGTCAGGCCGCGCACGCGGTCTTCGTCTTCGCTCTTCAAAATGCTGCCCGCGCACAGGAAGCCGATGCCGGCCACCACGCCCTGGATCACGCGGCTCAGGTCCGCGGGCAGGATGCCCGCCTGCTGCGGGATCAGCACAAACAGCGCCGCGCCCATGGCCACCAGCATGTGGGTGCGCACGCCCGCGGCCTTGCCCTTGTTTTCACGCTCCATGCCCAGCAGCCCGCCCAGCAAAGCGGCCAGCATCAGCCGCAGCACGATGCGCGTGGCCTGCGCCAGGTCGGGCACGTCCGAGAATTCAGAAGCCACCGTCTGGCCGATGACCTGCCACCAGGGAATGTCCATGATCTGTAAGTGCCCTCAGGGCAGGTCGCGGTTGGGTTCGGGCTGCGCTGCGTCGCGCGGGCCAATAGTGCCCATGCGCGCTTTCAGCGATTGCGGCTGGCCCGTCAGGATGGCCGCGTACATCGTGGCGTTGGACACCACCTTCTTCACGTAATCGCGTGTTTCGGTGAACGGAACGTTCTCGGCCCAGGCGGCGCCTTCCAGCACCGGGCCGGTGCCGCCGGGTGCGCGCCAGTTGCGCGGGCGGCCGGGGCCCGCGTTGTAGGCGGCGGCGGCCAGCGGCATGGAGCCGGCAAAGTCGTCCAGCACCAGCTTCAGGTAGCCGGTGCCGATGGCGATGTTGGTCTCGCGGTCGTTGATCTGGTCAGCGGTGAAGTTGTTCAGGCCGATCTTTTTGGCCGTCCAGCGCGCGGTGGCGGGCATCACCTGCATCAGGCCCGATGCGCCCACATGCGAGCGGGCGTCCATGATGAAGCGGCTTTCCTGTCGGATCAGGCCGTACACGTAGGCCGGGTCGAGTGCGATCTCGCGGCTGCGGCGCACCACCGATTCACGAAACGGCATGGGAAAGCGCTGCTCCACGTCCACCACATCGCGGGTGCGTTCGCTGGTGTTGATGCAGCGGTCCCACACCTCGCGGTCGCAGGCAAACTGCGCGGCCGCCAGCAGCTCGCGGTCGCTCATGCCGCCGCTCTTGTGCAGGTTGGTGGCGTAGTTCCATTCGCGCACGCCCTCGGGCCGCAGGCCCACGGCAATGGCGTACAGGCCGCGGTTCAGGCTGGGGTTCAGGCGGGCGGCTTCTTTTTCTTCGGCCGTCAGCGGCTGGGGGCGCTCGGGCGCAGTGATCTTGCGGCCCAGCTCTTCCAGAGCCAGCTGTTCGTAAAAACCGCGCGGCGAGGCGATGCGTTCCAGCAGCGCCAGGGCTTCGGTCCGTTTGTCTGAAGGGTTGGTGGCGGTCGCCAGCAGGGCGCGGGCCTTCCAGTAGGTCCAGGTGGGGTCGCGCTGGCCTTCGTCGCTCATGCCGTTCACGGCCGACAGCACATCGGCCCAGCGCGGCTTGTTGCCCGCGCGCAGGGCGGCGCGCACCTTCCAGCCCAGCATGTCGTCGGACAGGTCGCTGTCCTTGCTGACGTTGGCGTAGTAGCCCATGGCGTCGTTTGACAGCTTGCCCGCGGCCTGCTTGCCGATCACGCCCCAGACCCAGTTGCGTTCCTCGGCGCTCAGCTGCGGGCCCCATTTGCTGTCCAGCTGGCGCGCGGCGCCCTCGGCATCGCCCACAGCCAGCTTGATGAGGGCCAGCGTGATCAGCTCCTTGCGCACCTTGGACATCGCTGTCACGCGGGTGGTCAGAAACTTCACCGGGCTGGCGTTCAGCTCGGCCATCAACGGCAGGGATTCGGGTGACACGATCTCCACCGCCTTGGTGGCCGCGCGCGGGCGGTTGGCTTCGGTGGCCAGGCGGGCCTTGACCCAGGCGTCCTGCACGGTCAGGCCGGCTGCACTGCCTGCGCGGCGGGGGCCTTCGCGCTCACCGATCAGCCGGCTGGCCGCATGGGCACAGCCGTCGTCGGCCTCGCGCTGGCCGTGCCAGTTGCGCCGCACCTCGTCGGCCAGCGTGGCCGGGGCCGATGCGCCCTGGGTGATGTGCTGCACCAGCAGCGCATAGCAACGCACCTCGCGGTCGTCGTTCATGCGGAATTTGGGGTATTCGGCCTCAAAGGTGGTCCAGTCGCGCCGCTGGCCCAGCATCAGCAGCCAGTCGTTGCGCAGCCGGTCTTCCTGGTAGGTGCCGGCATAGCGCGACATGAAGTCCTGGATCTCCTGCACGCTGGCGCTGTCCAGCCGGGCGCGCAGCTCCCAGTAGGCGGCCCAGGGCTCCAGCGCGTGGCCACGCAGCTGGGGGAGCATTTGCGAGAGCTTGCGCGTGTCGCCGCGCTTGTAGGCCTGGTTCATGTCCAGGATGAGGTCGTCGCCGCGCGACTGGGCCTGCACGCCGCAAGCCACCGCAGCGACGATCAATGTCAGAATGGTTCGAAACTGCATCTGGGCATTATGGACAAGTCAGAGGAAAAAAGGTCTTTGCGCAAGGCGCTCATTGAAGAACGCCTGAACCTGCCTGATCGCCTACAGAGGGCCGATCTGCTGCAGCGGGTCATGCGCATCTGGCTGGTGGGCCGCACCGACGCCATGATCGGCGCCTATTGGCCCATCAAGGGCGAATTCGACCCGCTGCCCGCGCTGCACCGCTGGAAGGAAGACGGCGAACTGCTGGACGAACCCGCCCTGCGCCGCATCGGCCTGCCCGTGGTGGACAAGCTGCACAAGACCCTGACCTTTCACGCCTGGTACCCGGGCTGCCCGATGGAAGAGGACGCCTACGGCATCCCGAAGCCCAAGGACACCGAGATCATCGTGCCGACCTTGCTGTTTGTGCCTTGTGTGGGGTATGGGCCGGGCGGCTACCGGCTGGGGTATGGCGGGGGTTTCTATGACCGTACCCTGGCCTCCCTCGAGCCGCGCCCATTTACCGTGGGGCT
>CALRZF020000362.1:0-3951 GCA_943372585.1 Ramlibacter sp. 2FC
CGCGGGCTGTGGTCCATCACGCGCAGGTGGCTCAACTCATGGGCCACCACATAGTCAATCACCGACTGGCGCAGGTGGATCAAACGCCAGTTCAGGCGGATGGCGCCGTCGGCGCTGGCGCTGCCCCAGCGTGTGCCGGCGCTGGACAGGCTGAGCTTTTTCCATTGCACGCCCAGCTGCGGGGCAAAGTGGTCCAGCCGCTCGGTGAACAGGCGTTTGGCCTGGCGCATCAGCCAGGCCTGCACAGCGTCCCGGATCTGCTGGGGCGTGGCCGTGTGCGGCAGCCCCACGTGCAAGGTCAGGCGCGGCACGCCGGGCAGCGCATCGGCGTCGGTGTTGAGCACGGCCCCCACCGCGTCAAAACCATGGCGAGGGTCCAGCACCACGATCACGCTTTGGCCCAGGAACGGGATGGTGGTGCCATCTTTCCATTCGATGCGGGCAGAGGCCTGCCGCTCGCGGCGCTCGCGCATTTCGTCCAGCTTCTTCACAATCCAGCCGGATTTCTCGCGCACGGCGGCGTCAATCTCGTACAGCGGCACCCACTTGGGCGCGCTCACCACCAGGCCCTCGGGACCGACCACAAAGCCGATGGTGCGGCGCTTGCCCCGGCGGAATTCATACGCCACATGGGTGTTCGCCAGAAGGGCTTCGCGGTTGGCGCGGGGATGGCGAAAGCTGGCGGGCGCCAGCACCTGTTGCAACGTGGGCTCAGGCTGGGTGGGACCGGTGAACGGGGGGGCGCCTGGCGCTGCGGCAGCGACAACAGGCGCAGGCTGCGGGTCAAACAGGTCGAGGGTGAACTGGAGGAGCCGCTGCATGGCAGACGAGTTTACCGGTAGCCGTCCGGGTCCAGCCGGCGCATCTCCGACTCAATCCAGGCTTCGACCTCGCGCATCAATTCATCGGGCTCGCGGCCCGCGCTGGGAATGGGCTTGCCGATAGAGACATCCACCACGCCCGGCATCTTGACGAAGGCCTTGCGCGGCCAGCATTTCGCTGAGGTGACGGCAATGGGAATCACTGGGGCGCCGGTCTCCACCGCCAGCCGTGTGCCACCACTTTTGTAGGTTCCCTTCTGTCCGCGCGGGATGCGCGTGCCTTCCGGGAACATGATGACCCAGATGCCTTGGGCCAGCAGGCGTTTGCCCTGCTCCACCACCTTGTTGAACGCCTGGGCGCGCTGGCTGCGGTCGATGTGGATCATGTCCATGCGGCCCATGGCCCAGCCGAAGAACGGCACATAGATGAGCTCTTTCTTGAACACGTAGGCCAGCGGATGCGGCATGAGCGTGGGCATGAGGAAGGTCTCGAACGTGGACTGGTGCTTGACCAGCAGGATGGCAGGGCTCGTCTTGCCCTGGGGCAGGTTGTCCATGCCGCTCACGCGCACCTGGATGCCGCACAGGATGCGCGCGCCGGCAATCTGCCAGCTGAGCCAGCGCGCAGCCTTCCAGTACATCTGCTCGCCGCTGGACCACAACGAGGCGGTGACCATCCAGATGCCCCAGGGGATGACGGTCGCAAGCATCAGCAGGGCATGCAGGACGGAACGGATGAAAGCCATGGCGGTGACGGAGAGCTAGATCGCGATTTTGGGGAGCGCCGGCCGCGCCAGCAGTGCCTCGGCAAAGGCCGCCAGGCTGTCGTGCACGGCAGTGCCGGGCGGAAAGGTACCAGGCAGCGGCGCACCGCGGTACTGTGCGCCCTTGCCGGTCAGCACCAGGTGGGGCTCACAGCCCACCGCAGCGCCCGCCTGCACGTCGCGCAGGCTGTCGCCTACGCAGGGCACGTCCTTGAGGTCAATGCCATAGCGTTCCCCCACCTGCTCGAACAGGCCGGGCAGCGGCTTGCGGCAGGTGCAGGCTTCGTCGGGGCTGTGCGGGCAATAGAAGACGGCATCAATGCGCCCGCCGTGCGCAGCCAGCAGCTTGTGCATCTTGGCGTGCATGGCGTTGAGCGACGCCACATCAAATAACCCCCGGCCCAGCCCCGACTGGTTGGAGACAACCACCACATGCCAGCCGGCATGGTTGAGCCTGGCAATCGCCTCCAGCGAGCCGGGCAGCGGCACCCATTCGTCGGCCGTCTTGACGAAGTCATCACTGTCGGCGTTGATCGTGCCGTCGCGGTCGAGGATGACGAGTTTCATGAGGTTCCTGTCATGCGGCCAGCCGCGAGAGATCGGCCACGCGGTTCATCGCCACATGCAGGGTCGCCAGCAGGCCCAGGCGGTTCAGGCGCAGGTCCAGCTGCTCTGCATTGACCATCACGCCGTCAAAGAACGCGTCCACCGGCGCGCGCAGCGCGGCCAGGGTTTGCAACGATGCGGTGTAGTCGCCTGACTCAAACTGCGCGTTGGCCTGCGGCAACACTGTTTGCATGGCAGCGTACAGGGCCTTTTCGGCGTCTTCCTGCAGCAGCACTTCGCTCACATGCGGGTCCACCGCCCCGTCGGCTTTTTTCAGGATGTTGCCGATGCGCTTGTTGGCGGCTGCCAGAGCGGGAGCTTCGGGCAGTGCGGCGAACGCACGCACGGCCGACAATCGCTTGCCCACGTCACCCAGGCGCTGCGGGCGCAGGGCCAGCACGGCGTCGACTTCCTGCGC
This sequence comes from Ramlibacter sp. 2FC, assembly GCA_943372585.1. Classification (GTDB taxonomy): domain Bacteria; phylum Pseudomonadota; class Gammaproteobacteria; order Burkholderiales; family Burkholderiaceae_C; genus RAM1. Next base: position 2,610 of record CALRZF020000362.1, read on the forward strand.
GCTGTAGCCCTGTTCGCGCAGGCTGCCAGCTAGGCGGTCATAAATAAAGGCGATCAACGCCTCCACCGGTTCGGCGCGGGCTGCGGGCAGCTTGTCGCCAAACGCGTCGTAGCCCGCATTCACCAGCGCCTGCAAGTCCAGCGGCAGGTCGCGTTCGACCAGCATGCGCACCACGCCCAATGCATGGCGGCGCAGCGCGAACGGGTCCTTGTCGCCGCTGGGCAGGTTACCGATGCCGAACATGCCCACCAGCGTTTCCAGCTTGTCGGCCAGCGCCACCACCACGCCCACGGTATTGCCCGGCAACGTATCGCCGGCAAAGCGGGGGCGGTAATGGTCTTCAATTGCGTTGGCAATCTCGTCGCCCAGGCCATCGTTGCGGGCGTAGTAGTTGCCCATGATGCCTTGCAGCTCGGGGAACTCGCCCACCATGTCGGTCAGCAGGTCGGTCTTGGCCAGCTGCGCGGCCTGGTCGGCCTTTTGCACCAGCGTGGCATTACCCAGCTGCTGCGCGATGGCCCGGGCGATGGCGCGCACGCGCTCTACCCGCTCGCCCTGCGTGCCCAGCTTGTTGTGATAGACCACCTTGGCCAGCCCCGCCACGCGCGACGCCAGCGTTTTCTTGCGGTCCTGGTCGAAGAAGAACTTGGCATCGGCCAGGCGCGGGCGCACCACGCGCTCGTTGCCGCCGGTCACGGCGCTGGCGTCGGCCGGGCTGATGTTGCTGACCACCAGAAACTGGTGCGTCAGCTTGCCCGCCGCGTCCAGCAGCGGGAAGTACTTCTGGTTGGCCTTCATCGTGAGGATCAGGCACTCCTGCGGCACGTCCAGGAACTGCTTTTCAAACTCGCACACCAGCACGTTGGGGCGCTCGACCAGCGCGGTCACTTCGTCCAGCAGCGCGTCGTCTTCAATGGGGCGCGCACCGCCGCCGACCTTGGCGGCCGCTGCGGCCAGCTGACGGGCAATCTCGGCCTTGCGTTCGGCAAAACTGGCGATCACCGCGCCATCCCTGGCCAGCGTGGCCGCGTAGCTGTCGGCGTCTTTGAACACCACGGGCGACACCGCCGCCTCAAAGCGATGACCCTGCGTGCTGTTGCCGGCCTGCAGGCCCAGCGCCTGCACAGGCACCACGGTGCCACCATGAAGCGCCACCAGCGAATGCGCGGGGCGCACAAAGCTCACGCTGCTCCAGCCCGGCAGCTCGCAGCCCGATTCAAGCTGGTAGGTCATGACCTTGGGAATGGGCAGCTTGGCCAGGCTCTCGGCCAGCGCCTTTTGCAGGCCGTCGGACAGCGTGGCACCCTTGACCGTGCTGTCGTAAAACAGCGCTTCGGCCTTG
>CALRZF020000363.1:0-3944 GCA_943372585.1 Ramlibacter sp. 2FC
CAGGCTGCTGGCGATGGAAATGTTTGTGCGCGTGGTGGAGATGGGCAGCTTCAGCAAGGCCGCCAAAGAGTTCGCCACCACCCAGCCCACAGTCACCAAGCAGGTGGCCGCCACCGAGGCGCGGCTGAAGGTGCGGCTGCTCAACCGCAACACGCGCGGCGTGAGCCTGACCGAGAGCGGCGCGCTGTACTACGAGCGCTGCAAGCAGATCGTCCATCAGGCCCAGGAGGCCGACAGCGTCGTGCACCTGCGCCAGACGCAGGCGCAGGGGCTGCTGCGCATTGGTACGTCGGTGGCGTTTGGCCGGCGCGTGGTGGTGCCGCTGGCGCTGGACTTCATGGCCAAGCACCCGCAGGTGCAGGTGGACCTGAGCTTTGAAGACCGTTACACCGACCTGATTGCCCAGGGCATTGACGTGGCCGTGCGCATGGGCAAGCTGTCGGACTCCACGCTGGGTGCGCGCTTTCTGGGTATGAACCCGTGGGTGCTGGTGGCCGCGCCCAAATACATCAGGAAGCACGGCACACCCAAGCGCCCGCAGGACCTGAGCGGCCACAACGCGCTGATCTACAGCAGCGTGCAGGGCGACGACGTGTGGCGGCTGTCCAAGCCGCAGGGCTCGCCGGTGACGGTGCCCGTGACCGGCAAGCTGCGCAGCAACAACCTGTCGGCTGTGCTGGCCGCTGCGCGTGCGGGGCTGGGTGTGGCGGCGTTGCCGCGCTATGTGGCGGGCGATTCGTTGGCGTCAGGCCATATCGTGGAACTGCTGAAAGACCATGCCCTGCCCGAGCAGGAGATCCACGCCGTGTTTCCGTCACCCAAGCTGGTGCCGGGCAAGGTGCAGGCGTTTATTGCGTTTTTGCAGGGGCGGTTTGGCGCTGAGTGGTGGCAGACGCTGCCCAATGCGTAGTTCAAGCCGCCTTTTGCTGCTCCGGGCGCAGCCTGCGGATCATGAACTCCGCCGCGTCCAGGATGTGCCGGCGCGCCAGCTTTTCCGCGCGCTCACCATCGCCCGCGGCCACTGCGTCCAGCAGCGCCTCATGCTCGTTCCAGATGTCGCGCGGCTTGTCGTCGCGCATCAGCACTTCGCCCATCACGCGCTGGGTGTTGGTCCAGTGCGTTTCCATGGACGGCGCCACCAGCGGGTTGCCCGACAGTACGTAGATGAAGTCGTGAAACGCCATGTCGGCGGCGATCATGGCGCTGACCGAGCCCGCGGCCACGGCCTTGCGGCCCGCGCGGATAAGTGCCGGGCCCTGGGCTGCGGCCCTGGCGGCGTGCAGTTCAGCCGCCTTGCGAAAGGCCAGGCCCTCGATCACTGCGCGCACATCGTACATGTGGTGCACATGGTCCAGGTCCAGCTCGGCCACCTGCAGACCGCGGCCCGGTGCGTCGCGCAGCACGCCCTGTTTTCGCAGCAGCGTCAGGGCCTGCTGTATGGGCTGGCGCGACACGCCCAGCTCCTGGGCCAGCTGTTCCTGGATGATGCGGGCGCCCGGCGGCAGCTTGCCCGCGGCAATCTCCGACAGGATGGCCGAATGCACCTGTTCAACCAGGCTGGGGGCGGCTTGCAATGTCTTCATGGGCTGGGATGCTAACGCGCCAGGGCTGGCGTGCCGGCCTATGGCTTTGCGCGCCACGCCCGCTCGGCATCGTCCCACGCGCCCAGGGGCTGCAGGTCGGGCACCCAGGCCAGGCCGCTTTTGGCGTCTGATGATGCGGCGTCGGGCGTGACGATCACGTCCAGCAGGGCGGGGCGGTTGGCAATGGCGCGCGCAATGGCGCCGGGCAAATCCTCGGGCTTTTCCACGCGCTCGGCATGCATGCCAAATGCGCGCGCCATGGCCGCATGGTCGGCAAACTGCAAATGCGTGCCCACCACCTTGCCGTGTGTTTCCTGCTGGTCGCGTACCTCGATCGCCCACGAGCCGTTGTTGGCCACCATGATGAGCAGCGGCGCCTTGTGGCGCACGGCGGTGTCGATTTCCATGGCGTTGAAGCCGAACGCCCCGTCGCCCGTGGCCACCACGACGGTGCGTTGCGGGTGGACCAGGCTGGCCGCGATGCCGAACGGCGTGCCCACGCCGATGCAGCCCAGTGACCCCGGGTCCAGGTAGGTGGTGGCGGGCAGGCCCACGCGCGCAAAGCTCAGGAAGTCGCCGCCGTCGGCCACCACCACCGCGTCGGGCGGCAGCGCGTCGCGCAGCGCAGCCAGTGCGCGGTTGGGGTGCATGCGCCCGTCACTGCCCGCGGGTGCGTTGCGCATGGACTGCGCGAGTTTGGCCGAGCGCTGCACATGCTGTTCGCGCAGGCCCTGGACCCAGGCGTGATCGGTGGCGGGCGGCGTGGCGGGTGCGGCGTCCAGGATGGCCGCCAGCGCCAGCGCCGGGTCGCCGAGCAGTTCCACCACGCCGCGGCGGTTGTCGCGCAGCTCGGCCGCGCAGTCGGCCATGCGCAGGAACTGCGCATCGCCAAACACGGCGGGCGAGCCATAGGCGAGCTGGAAGTCCAGGCGCCGCCCCACGGTCACCACCAGGTCGGCCTGGCCCATGACGGCGCCGCGCATGGCGGCCACCACGCTGGGGTGGTCGTCGCTGATGAGGCCGCGGCTTTCGCCGGTGTCCAGGTACGCCGCGCCCAGCTTGTCCAGCAGCGCAGCCAGTTCCGGCCCCGCGCCGCGTGCGCCGCGGCCCGAGATGAACAGCGGCTTTTTGGCCGCCCACAGCTGCTGCACGGCGGCCTGCACGGCCTGTGCATTGGGCGGCTGCGGGGCATGCGCCGGCGGGTTGAAAATTTCGGGCAACTGCATGGCAGGCGACACGTCGGCGCGCTGCGTGTCCACCGGAAAGTCCAGGTACACCGGGCCGGGCTCGCCGCCTTCACCCAGGGCGCGCGCGGCGGCCTCGGCCAGCTCCTGCGGCACCAGGTCGGGGTGGCGCACGGTGCGCGCGTAGCGTGTGATGCCGGCCACCAGCTGCGTATGCACCACGTCCTGCAGGGCGCCGCGGTTTTCCTGTGCGGTGGGCGGCACGCCCGACAGCACCATGACCGGCGCGCGGGCCACATGCGCGTTGGCAATGCCGGTCATGGCGTTGGTCACACCGGGGCCGGCCGTGACCAGCGCCACGCCCAGCCCGCCGGTCAGCAGTGCCTCGGCATGGGCCATGTAGACGGCGGCGCGCTCGTCGCGCACGTCCACGATGCGGATGCCGTGCGCGTCCAGCTGCATCCATACCGGCATGATGTGCCCGCCACACAGCGCGTACACGCGCTGGACCCCCCGCGCCTTGAGGAAGCGGGCGATGACGGCGGCGGCCGATTGCGGGCCGATGGAGGGTGGGGCCATGCTTGTCTCCTGGTTAGGTTTGTGTTTATGATAACCGAACTCTGAATTCAGAGTTCAATAAAAGCACTGTTCTACCAGGAGACTGCCCATGAGCCACCTGCTCACCATTGCCGACGCCGTGGCCACACATGCGCGGCTGACCCCGGCCAAGCTCGGCGCGCGTGATTCGCGCCGCCGCCTGAGCTACGCCCAATGGGACGAGCGGGCCACGCGGCTGGGCGCGGGCCTGCGGGCCCTCGGCCTGGCCCCTGGCGACCGAGTTGGCGTGCTGGCCTACAACTGCCTGGAATGGATGGAGATCTACGTCGGCATGGCGCGTGCCGGGCTGGTCGTGGTGCCGCTGAACTTCCGGCTCACGGGGGCCGAGGTGGGGTACATCCTGGGCCATGCCGAGGTCGGCGCGGTGATCGCGGGCAGCGAGTTCCAGGCCACGGTGGACGGCATCCGCGGCGGCCTGGCCGTGCCGCAGGAGCGCTACATCATGATCGGCGGCGAACCGGCCGCGGGCTGGCTGGCGTACGAGGACCTCATGGCGCGCGCCGACACGGCGTATGCCTTTGAGCCCGTGCGGGCGCAAGACACCTGCGCGCTGATGTAC
>CALRZF020000364.1:0-3919 GCA_943372585.1 Ramlibacter sp. 2FC
ACGGCAGTGGGCGGATATGCAGCTGGTCGGCGTGCGCCTGCGCCACGCGGTTGCCCAGCACGGCGGCATGGTCGCTGTGCGCCAGTTGGTGCACGATCTGGCCGAAGCTGGTGACGGCCATCTGCGCCAGCCGCTGGCGACCGGCACGCGCCAGCAGTTCGTCGATGGTGTCGTCAAGAATGGAAGATCCGTAGCCCAGAAAAATCTGCGGCACCGCGCAGAACATGTCCAGCGTGACAGGCTGCCCCGCCAGCGGGTGGTCTGCGCGCACGGCATACACGTAGCTGTCTTCATACAGCACGTGCATTTCCATATCGCGTGGCATGCGCAGGCGCGCGATCACGGCCAGGTCGAGGTCACCCCCGTTCAGCCGGTCCGCCAGCGACCAGGTGCCCGGCGGCTCCCACACCACGCGGATGCCCGAGCCGCACGCCGACAGCGTACGGCCCAGCGCGGGCAGGATGTTGCGGCTCGCAAAGTCGGAGCCCGCGACGCGGAAGATGCGGTCCGAGCTGGCGGGATCGAACGCACGACCGGCTTCCAGCAACGCGCCGATGTCGTCCAGCACGCGCGCGACCTGAGGGGCGAGCGCCTGGGCACGCGCGGTGGGCGTCACGCCGCGGGCGTTGCGCGTGAACAGCGGATCGTCAAAGGCCTCGCGCAGCCGGTTCAGCGATGCACTGACAGCCGGCTGGCTCAGAAACAGCCGCGCCGCCGCGCGCGACACGCTGCGCTCGCGCATCAGCGCGTCAAAGGTGCGCAGCATGCCGATGTCCAGGCTGCGGATATCACGCGGGTTCATATCTCATATCCAAACAATCGAATTGCCCTGTGGGGCATCACGCGCGCATCATGCCGGTTTGCCGTACACAACACCCGGAGACAGCCCCATGACACACAGCCGCCGCACCTTCGTCGCATCCCTGGGTGCACTGGCCGCCACGCCCCTGCTGGCCCAGACACCGCCCGCCTTTCCCAACAAGGTCATCCGCATTGTGCCTTTCGGCACCGGCGGCGGCCCCATCGACACACTGGCCCGCGTGTATGCCGACAAGCTCAGCGCGCGCTGGGGGCAGCCGGTGATCGTGGACGCCAAGCCCGGCGCCAGCGGCATCATTGCCGCCGACTTTGTGGCCAAGGCCCCGGCGGACGGCTACACCGTCATGATGACCTTGCCGCTCACCCATGTGAACGTGCCCATCCTGCAAAAAACGCCCTACGACCCGGCCAAGGACTTCACACCGCTGTCCATGGTGGCCACCGGCGGACCGATGGTCGTGGCCCGCGCCAATGCACCGTTCAACAACCTCAAGGAGTTTGTTGAATTTGCAAAAAAATCGCCCAAACCGCTGAACTACGGCACCTGGGGCAGCGGCTCGTCGGCCCACCTGTTCGGCGAGCTGCTGCAGCGCCAGTCGGGCGCCAAGTTGACCCATGTGCCCTACAAGGCCGAGGCTGCCGTGCACAGCGACCTGTTTGGGGAGCTGCTGGACTTTGCCTGGGCCAACCCGTCTACCGCGCGCGCCCAGGTGCAGGGCGGCAAGATGAAGGTGCTGGGCATTGCCGGCACGCGCCGCGTGTCCACCATGCCCAACGTGCCCACCTTTGCCGAGCAGGGCTTCCAGGGCTTTGACGTGGACAGCTGGATCGGCCTGTATGCGCCGGCCAAACTGCCCGCCGACATCCAGGCAGCCTGGGTGACAGCCCTGCGCGAGATCACCGCCATGCCCGATGTGCAGGCGCGCCTGACGGGCTACGGCTTTGAGCCGCTGGGCAATACGCCCGCGCAGTTCATGCAGGTCTTCACAGCCGACTACCCGCGTGTGGCCGAGCTCATCAAATCCGCCGGCGTGACGCCCCAGCAGTAAACCGGCCCCCAGGACAACCCACATGGACAACAACACGGTTTCCGAAGCCACGCCCAAAGCACCCGCCCGCGTGATCCCCATCGCGGTGGACACCGGCACGGCGTATGGCAAGCCCCCGCCCACATCCAGGCTGGACCTGGCCCAGGTAGGCCCTGGCACGCCCATGGGCGAGCTGCTGCGCCGCTACTGGCACCCGGTGGGCCTGACCAGCGACGCCACCGACATACCGCGCAAGGTGCGTGTGCTGGGCGAAGACCTGATCCTGTTTCGCGACGGCACCGGCCGCCCCGGGCTGGTGTACCCGCACTGCGCGCACCGCGGCTCGTCGCTGTATTACGGCAAGGTCGAGGAACGCGGCATCCGCTGCTGCTACCACGGCTGGCTGTTTGACGTGCAGGGCCACTGCGTGGAGCAACCCTGCGAGCCCGAAGGCGGCCGCGCGCGCGGCAAGGTGCGCCAGCCCTGGTACCCGGTGCAGGAGTTGTACGGTCTGGTGTGGGCCTACATGGGCCCGCCCGAGAAGAAGCCCGTGCTGCCCCGTTATGAATGCCTGGAAACCTTTGAAGCAGGCGAATTCCTGGAGGCCGACGACAACAGCATCGGCGGCGGCGGGCCGCAGGTCATTCCGTGCAACTGGCTGCAGCACTATGAGAACCTGGTGGACCCGTTCCATGTGGTCGTGCTGCATTCCAGCTTCAGCGGCACGCAGTTTGTGCCGCAGATGGCCGTGATGCCTGAAGTGACCTGGGACACCACCGCCATCAGCGTGCGCACCCTGTCGCTGCGCAAGCTGCCCGACGGCACCACGCTGCGGCGCATCAGCGAGGCCGGCCTGCCCACGCTGCGCGTGATACCCAGCCCGCGCATCGGGCGCTACGGCATGGTCGAATCCCTGGGCTGGGTGCTGCCCATTGACGACCACAGTTTTCGCATCTATGTGGTGGGCCGCGTGAAGGAAAAGGGCGAACTGCACCGGATGCGCTCGCGCCTGGGCGGCAAGCTGTGGGAAGAACTGAGCGAAGAAGAACACCAGAAGTACCCCGGCGACCATGAAGCCATGGTGAGCCAGGGCAGCATCGCCAAACATTCCGAGGAACACCTGGCCACCACCGACCGCGGCATCGTCATGCTGCGCCGCCTGCTGCAAAAGCAGCTGGACGCGGTGGCCTCGGGTGCGGACCCGGCCGGGGTGTCGTTTGACGAAAACGCCGCGCCGGTCAGGTTCACGGCCGGCAACTTCCTGGAGACCTGATGGCGGTGGAGTTTGAAGTGAAGCTGGCCCGCTCGGGCCGCACGATTCCCGTGGACAGCGGCCAGAGCGTGCTGGAAGCCCTGCAGGCCCACGGTGTGGACGTGGCCACCTCATGCCAGCAGGGCGTGTGTGGCACCTGCCAGACACGCGTGCTGGAAGGCGAGCCGGACCACTGGGACATGTACCTCACGCCCGAAGAACAGGCCGCCAACAACTGCTTCATGCCCTGCATTTCGCGCAGCAAGAGCGCGGTTTTAGTGCTGGACCTCTAGGAAAACAGGGCTGGTTTAGGGCCCGTGCCCTAGCGCCGCTGCCGACAATGGACCCATCCAACCCATGAGGACATTGCCATGAACGCCACCCAATTCTCCAAGACCGCCACCGGCGTGATCGCCACCGCCGGCTCCACCGCCCACAAGGCCATCGACGCCTACCGCACCGGCGGCGAACGCCTGAACAACGCGCTGACCCAGCGCTGGACCAAGGCCTTGAAGCACACCGCCCCCAAGCTGACGCCCGAAACGCGCAAGAACGCGGCGCACGCACAGAAAGTGTTCAGCGGCTACTACGCCAAGGGCATTGCCCTGACGGCCGACGGCGCTGCCGTGGTGGTGGACACGCTGGTCGGCGCCGCGCTGGCCACGACCGAAAAGGCCACGGCATTTGCTGCCAACGGTCTGCGCAAGTAAACCCGGCTTTCATCGCCGCAAACCCGATGGCAGAATGATCCATCGGGTTTTTTTACGTATAACAAGGAGACACCATGGCGATCAGCGTCGACATTGATCTGGGCTACGAA
>CALRZF020000365.1:0-3875 GCA_943372585.1 Ramlibacter sp. 2FC
CGGCTTTATTCAGCGGTCCGTTTTGCACGCGCGGGCCTAAAGTTACGCCATGTTCCGATCAAGGACTTGTCATGCAAATCCAACCCGCCACCTCTGCCCTGCCCACCCAGCTGCTTGACGCGCTCAAGCGCAACGCCGCTGCGCAGCGCGCAGCGCAGGCGGGTGCACCGCAAGCTGTGCAGGCACCGTCATTCACCGGCGCGCTGGACCAGGCCCTGCGCGGCGTGAGCGCGTCCCAGCACCAGGCGTCGCAGCTGGCCGAGACCTTCCAGACCAACCCGGCCGGCGCCAGCCTGGAGCAGACCATGGTGGCCATGCAGAAATCGCAGATCGGCTTCCAGTCGGCACTGCATGTGCGCAACCGGCTGGTGTCGGCCTACAGCGACATCATGAACATGCAGGTGTGACGGCGCCGGGCGCTCAGTGCAGCGCCGAGCTGACCTCACCCACCACAAACGACCGCGGGTCCAGCATGGCCGGCAGCGGCTCGCAGATGCGGCGAATCTCCGCGTCGTTGGCCAGGATGGCGCGCAGGATGCGCAGGCGCGCGCCCTGTTCGCGTTCGCGCAGCGGCTTTTGCTGCGCGATCTGGCGCAGCCGGCCCACCACGACGGCGCAGGCGCCTTCCAGGCGGCACACGCTGTCCCAGTCGCCGTTGCGCGCGGCCTCCAGCATTTCGGCACTGGCGCATTCCAGCGCGGCGTAGTAGCTCAGCAGGTTGTCACCGTCGTCGGGGGTCTTGTCGGTTGTCATGTCGGTGGCTCCCATGTCAGGCCTGCAGGTCGGCATGCGCCTTGGGCGCCGGGTCGATCTCGGCCCAGGTGGAGCGCAGGTCGCCCAGCAGCCGGGCCACTTCGGCCAGCGGCACGTCGCTGTTGTGCAGGTTGGCAATGAACAGGCGCGAGACCATGTGGTCGTACAGCGCGCGCAGGTTGTCGGTCAGCGCCGGGGCGCCGTTGCTTTCCAGGGATGCCTTGAGGCCCTCGTCGATGATCCGCATGGCCTTGGACAGCGTGTTCACCTTGGTCGGTACGTCACCGGTGGCCAGCGCGTGGCGCGCCTGCAGGATGGCGGCAATCGCGCCATCAAACAGCAGCATGACCAGCTGGTGGGGGCTTGCCTGCGACACGGCGGTGGCCGTGCCGATATGGCGGTAGTGGTCAATGGGTTGGAGCGGTGTGGCAAACATCTGGAAAGTCCTTGTTCCAGTTATCGGCCTGCACGGCGGTGGCTTGAGGGCCGTTACGCGCCGCAGGGGAGCCCGGCGTTGCGTCAGCCCGTCTGGTTCAGGCCGAGCGCCGATTTCATCTGCGCCAGCTGCCCGTTCAGCGCGCTCATGTTGCTGTCCAGCCGCTGGTACTGCGCGCGCAGGCGCGCCTCGGTGCGGGTCAGCTTGTCCTGCTGCGCGTCCTGGGCCTTTGAGTTCAGGTCCAGGCTGCGCGTGATGCCGCTGGTGCGGCTGGAAAGGTTGCCGGCGTCGCTGGTCAGCGCCGATGCCCATTCCTTGAAGCGAAGCGCCAGGCCACGCGTGCCGGTGTCGGCACCTGACTGGGCCTGCGTGAACACAGCCGACAGTTTGGCCGGCTCGGCCAGCAAGGGCGCGATTTTGGTTTCGTTGAGCTTGAGCGAGCCGTCGCGCTGCAGCTCGATGCCGGCCGTGCTCAGGCTGTTGATGCCGCCCAGGCCCGCCACCGCGCCGTGCAGCATGCCGCGCAAGGACGTCAGCACGCTGTTGGCCGTGCTGTCGGCCGACAGCGCGCCGCGCGCCGTGCCGCCAGGGTCGGATTTGGTCTGCTGCGCAAGCAGCGTGTTCAGGCTGTTGTAGGCGTTGACGAAATCGTTGACGTTCTTGCGTACAGCCATGGCCTGGACCGACACGGTCAGGTCCACGGGCTGCGTGGTCACTTTGCCGAAGTTCAGCGTCAGGCCCTCCACCACACCCGCGGGCTTGTTGGTGGCACTGGTCAGCGCCACGCCGTTGATGGTGAATTGCGCATCCTGCGCGGTCTGCGTCTGGGTCAGGTTCTTGCCCGCGCCGGGCGCCGCAGCCGGGTCCCAGGCCAGGGCCGACAGGCCTGCCGCGTCGGTGTTGTTGGCGTCGTCGTCCGTGGCCTTCAGGCGGATGGAGCCCGCTGCGCCGTCGGCACCGTTGAGCACCAGCCGCGCGCCGCCGCTGCCGGTGACGATGCTGGCGGTCACGCCCGCGCCCGCGGCATTGATCGCATCGCGCACGCCCGACAGCGTCTGGTTGGCCGCTGTGATGTTGATGAGCTTGGGCAACGCAGCGCCCGGGGTGAAGACACCGCCTACCGTGGAGCCCAGTTCCAGCGTGAGCGTGCCGGTGCCCACTACGGTGCTGGACGAAGCGAAGTAGCCGCTGGCCAGGGCCTGCGACTGTGCGAGCTGCTGCACTTCCAGCCGGTACTTGCCCGCCACGGCGCCGCTGGCGGCGGTGGCGCCGACGCTGGTGGCATCGGTGCTGTCAGCGGTCAGGGGGTTCCAGTTGGCCTTGTCGGCCAGCCGCGTGGCCACATCACCCAGGCTTGCGATCTGGCTCTTGAGCGAGCCGAAGGCCGACAGCTTGGTCTGCAGCGTGCTCGCCGTGCTTTGCAGCTGCGTGAGCGGCCGCTTTTCCAGCGCCATCAACGACGTGACGATGCTGTTGACGTCCAGGCCGCTGCCGACGCCGGTGCTGGTGATGGTGGGCACGGGTTACCCCTTCATGTTCTTAGCCCTTGAGCAGCGAAAGCACCTGCTGGGGCAACTGGTTGGCCTGCGACAGCATGGCGGTGCCGGCTTGCTGCAGGATCTGGGCGCGCGTCATGGCGGCCGTTTCAGCGGCAAAGTCGGTGTCCATGATGCGCGAGCGTGCGGCGGTGGAGTTTTCCGACGAGATCTGGATGTTGGCAATGGCCGTCTCAAAACGGCTTTGCACGGCGCCCAGGTTGGCGCGCGCGCCGTTGATCTGCGTGAGCGCGGCGTCCGCCTGCTGGATGGCCAGCTGTGCGCCACCGTAGGAGCTGATGTCCAGCGAGGCCATGTTGGCGCTGGCCGCGGCCGTGGCCGAGTCAGCCGCCACAAAGCCCACTTGCGCACCGGCAGCGCCGGTCAGCGTGATGGTGGCCGACGAGGTCAGCGCGATCACGTTGTTCTGCGCGTCAAAGAACGCGCCCACGCCGGTCGTGGTCGAGATGCGGTTGATCGCGTCCACCACCTGGGCCTGGCGCTCCTGCGTGGTGCCCGCTGCGCTCAGCACGCCGATGTCGGTGCCGTTGACGGTCAGGTCACCCAGCGACGTGGCCGTCAGCGTGGTGATGGCCGTGGAGCTTTGCGTGGCAGCGCGGTTGACCACGCCCATGCCGGCCAGCTGTGCGTTGGTGATGCCCGACACGGTAATGGACTCGTCCGCGTTGGCGCCAACCTGGAACTTGGCGGCGGTGAAGCTGCCGTCCAGCAGCTTGGTGCCGTTGAAGTTGGCGGTGGTGGCCACGCGGTCGATTTCTTCCTTGAGCTGGGCCACTTCGGCCTGCAGCGCAGCGCGGTCGGTCGTGCTGTTGGTGGCGTTGGACGATTGAACAGCCAGCTCACGCATGCGCTGGACCATGTCGCCGATCTTGCCCAACGAGCCTTCAGCGGTTTGCGCCAGCGACACGCCGTCGTTGGCATTGCGCGCGGCCACGTTCAGGCCGCGGATCTGCGAGCTCATGCGCTCGGCAATGGCAAGGCCCGCCGCATCGTCCTTGGCGCTGTTGACGCGCATGCCGGTGGACAGGCGCTGGATGGAGGTGTTGAGGGAAGCCTGCGAGGCGCCCAGGTTGCGTTGCGTGTTCAGCGACGGCAGGTTGGTATTGATGACAGAGGGCATGGCTAGCTCC
>CALRZF020000366.1:0-3863 GCA_943372585.1 Ramlibacter sp. 2FC
TAGCGGCCGGTGGCTTTGAGGTATTCGGTGATGCGCGCGGCCACCACCTCGTCGCGCTTTTCCAGCACCAGCTTGCGGTTCATGTCCGCGCCGGTGTAAACGCGATCTTCGATCACGTGGCCCAGCTTGTCCGTCATGCCGGCGGTGGGGCGCCAGCCAAAAGTGTCTTTGTCCAAGTCCACCCGGATCACCTTGTACGGCGCCAGATAGCCGTCTTCAATGCCCTGCTTCAGGCTGTAGGTGTAGATGGGTTCGCCGAAGTAGTCGGTGTTGGATACGTCGGCCGTTTCTTTGGGTGTGGCCGTCAGGCCCACCTGGGTGGCGTGGCCAAAGTACGTGAGGATGTCGCGCCAGGCCGAGTCTTCAGACGCGCTGCCCCGATGGCACTCGTCTACGATAATCAGGTCAAAGAAGTCGGGGCTGAACTGCTTGTAGATGTTGGCTTCTTCTTCCGTGCCGGTCACGGCCTGGTACAGCGAGAGGTAGATCTCGTAGCTCTTGTCCACCTGCTTGGTGGTCTTGTTGACCGCCAGGTCCACTTCATCCACCGTAGCCTGCCCTTGCGCGTCCACGCGCTCCACGCCTTTGGCGTTGGGGCTCAGCTTGGCCATCGCGCCCTTGAATGGCCGGAAGTCATTGACCATGGTCTGGTCGATCAGGATGTTGCGATCAGCCAGAAAGAGGATGCGTTTTTTGGCGCCGCTTTTCCACAGGCGCCAGATGATCTGGAACGCGGTGTACGTTTTGCCGGTGCCGGTGGCCATGACCAGCAGCACGCGGTTCTGGCCCCCCGCAATGGCTTCCACCGTGCGGTTGATGGCGTTGAGCTGGTAGTAGCGGGGCGTCTTGCTTGGTGAATATTCTGCTGCCGCCACTTGCTGTACCTCGGGCGTCCAGCCCTTCCAGGCGCAATACCTGTCCCACAACGACTGCGGGCTGGGAAACTCATCCAGCGTCAGGCTGGTTTCGAGCACGCCGGTCGCCAGCGTGGCGTCGCGGAACACAAAGCCGTCGCCGTTGGACGAGAAGCTGAAAGGCACGTCCAGCAGTTGGGCGTACTGGATAGCCTGTGCCATGCCGGCACCCGTGGCGTGGTTGTTGTCTTTGGCTTCCACCACGGCCAGCGGAATATTGAGCTTGTGAAACAGCGCGTAGTCGGCGCGCAGCACGGTCTGTTTGTCGCGCTGGGCCTTTTTGCCACGCACCACCACCCGCCCGGCCCGCAACGGAAACTCGCGATAGATCTGGTCCATGCCATTCCAGCCTGCCTTTTCCATGGCGGGCCGTATGTACTTGTCGCAGATGTCGCTCTCGGACAGGGTCTTCTTGTTCATGGGGCGCCCGTTGCCTCTCCCTCGCGCCACTCAAAAAGATCGCCCACCGCCACATTGAAGTAGCGGCACAACGCATCGATCGCCTCAAGGTCGACCCGCGTCGCCGTCTCCTGATATAGCAGCGTGATCGTGTTGCGGTGCAGCCCCGTGTCGCGCGCCACGTCACTGATCTTGAGCTTGCGCTCCCCCATCAGCTTCGACAAATGGCACTTGATCACATCACGCTCCAAGAAAAAATATCACGCTAGATGACATAAAACACTTGACGATGACATTTAACACTCCATAATGTCACTCAGGATGACAAAAACTCTTTTCGAATGAGCTTTTGACGTTCTGATTGTCCCACCAATGCCAAGGAGTGAGAAGTGCCCATCTGCACCTACCTGACAACTGACGAACTGTCCGCACGCATCAAGTACGACAGCCGCACCATACGCGAGCGCCTGAAAGACAGCGTACTGCTGGAGGGGCGCCATTACATCCGCCCCTTCGGCGGTCGCAAGACGCTCTATATCTGGGAGCACATTGAGGTTGACATGGCGCAGCCGACCGGCGGCGCGGTGGCGATCCCCATGGCTAACGGGGGGATGCTCCATGGGTAGCATCCGCGTCCAGCCCACCAAGGGCACCTTGTTCATGGACTTCCGGCTCAACGGCAAGCGGGTGCGCGAATACACCGCCCTGCCCGACACCCCGCCCAACCGCAAGCGCCTGCAAAAAGCCCTGGACCGCATCGAAACCGAGATCGCCCTGGGCAGCTTCGACTACGCCAAGACCTTCGGCAAACCCCTGCCGCAGGAACGCGCACCCGAGGCCGACGATGCCCCACAGGCGGCCGGCCCAGGTGCTACCGCCTCCCCTCGCGCCCCTCAGCCCACCAACACCCCGCAGTTTCGCGACTTCGCCAACCAGTGGTTTACCGAAAGCGCGGTGCAGTGGCGCCGCAGCTACTGCATCACCCAGCGCGGCACGCTGGACAAGTACCTGATCCCCGAGTTTGGGGACAAGCCCCTGGCCCAGATCAACAAGGCCGACGTGCTGGCGTTTCGTGCCAAGCTGGCCACGCTGCAGGCCCGCAAGGCTGAAAGCACGTTGTCCAACCGGCGCATCAATGCGGTGCTGAAGCCGTTGCGCCAGATCCTGAACGAGGCGGCCGACCGGTTTGAGTTCAATTCGGCGTTTCGCAACATCAAGCCGCTGCGCATCAAGCGCAGTGACGTGATGCCCTTCACCCTGGACGAGGTGCAAGCCATCCTGGGGCGCGCGCGCGAGGACTACAAGCCGTACTTTGCCGTGCGCTTCTTCACCGGCATGCGCACGGGCGAGGTCCATGGCCTGAAGTGGAAGTACATCGACTTTGAGCGCCGGCTGATTCTGGTGCGCGAGTCCATCGTGCTGGGCGAAGAGGATGACCTCAAAACCGACAGCAGCCAGCGCGACATCCAGATGACGCAGATCGTATACGAGGATTTGCGCGCCCAGCAGGCGCGCACGGGCACGTTGTCTGCATACGTGTTTTGCAACCAGGCGGGTAACCCGATCGACAACAAGAACTTCATCAACCGGGTGTGGTCACCGCTGCTGCGTAACCTGGGCCTGGCCCACCGCAAGGCCTATCAGATGCGCCACACGGCCGCCACGCTGTGGCTGGCTTCCGGCGAGGCGCCGGAATGGATCGCCCGCCAGCTGGGCCACACCACGACGGAGATGCTGTTCCGCGTGTACAGCCGCTTTGTGCCGAACCTGACGCGCCAGGATGGCTCGGCCATCGACCGGCTTTTGACCCGCTCGTTTGCCGACCGCCTGCCGAAGCTGGCCATGGCACCCGCCACTGACCACCGCCCTGCGCCGGCCGCGGCCAACGACTCTGACCAGCCCGCACCCGATGCTTCCGCCCAGCCGCCGCCCGGGTTCTTTGCGGACTGGGGTCGCCGGGCTGCCTTCGGCTAGCCGCACCCCACGCCAGTTTTAGCGCTGTTCTTTGCCAGTGCCGACCCGTTCAGGGGACGGTAGGGGGACGGCTTTGTCTTGAATTTTGATTTGCAGGATTTCACATGACAGCTACGACACCGTCTTCGCGCTCTGCGCAGCCCAGCCGCTCTGCCATTTCTGGCATGGGCATTTTGAGCAGCCCCTGGAGCGGGATGCCGCGCCAGCGCCCTGCCCCGTCGCCTCTGATTCACATCCTGGGTGGGCATGCCGATGCGGGAGACTTCACTGAAGACCAGCTGGACCGGCTGCGCCGCCATGTGGCGGTGGCCACGCCGCGCATGCCTGTGCCGGAGATGGATGAGTTTCTGGGTCAGATGTTTGCGCAGCCTGAGGTGGTGACGGCGTATTTCCGGCCGACGCCGATGGTGGGCCGGTCTGTGCCGCCCCACGCCACGCGCATGGTGCTGCCGTTTGACCATGCCCTGCGAGCCGCCAAACGAGCCGCGGCCATGCCGGTGCTGTGGCCGCAGGAGCGAGGGCTGGCCTGGCTGGCGGCGTTTGTTTACCCCTGCGGATTGTTCCATGGGGCCGATC
>CALRZF020000367.1:0-3841 GCA_943372585.1 Ramlibacter sp. 2FC
CACTTACGCCGTGCAGCACGAGCCCTGGGGGCAGGTGCGCTTTCAGGTCCAGGCGCCTTCAGGCCTGGTGCTGGACATCGTGGAACAGGCCGAGCCCGCGGCAGGGTTCTGGGATCCGTACATGACGGCTGCTTGAACGCCCCACTTGATCCGGCGCATTGAACTTCGCGGGCCGCGCCGTATCATTCACTGCATGCGCCGCTGGTTCATCCTCATCATGATCGCCCTGCTGCCCATCCGCGGCTGGGTGGGCGACGTGATGGCGGCAGACATGGTGACGCAACGCATGGCGGCGGCGGCGCAGGTGCCCGTGCAGGCCCAGCAGCCCGCCCCTGCCGCCGCCGATTCGCACGCGGACTGCCACGGCAACGCGGCTGCAGACAGCCCGGCATCGCAACCCGCAGGCGACAGCAACACGGCCGCCGCCGACTGCGGCAACTGCACCAGCTGCCAGGTCTGCCACGCTGTAGCCATGGCTGTAACGCCCGGTGTCGACCCCGTCGCACCCGCTCATAGCGCCGCACCACCCCTGCGCGGCACGCACTTTGCCAGCGCCGAGCCGGCGCGCGGCTTCAAGCCGCCCATTTCCTGATCTTCCTGCCCGTAGTCCGTCCGCAGTTTGGGCCGAATGCCTGCTGCGTTCCGTGATGTGCCTGGAGATCTCCCTTGAAAAAATGCCTTGTTGTGGCGCTGATCGCGTCGCCCCTTGCGTGGGCCCAAGCGCCCGCCCCTGCCGCAGCGGATCCGGCCGACCCCACGGCAGCCGTGCCGCGCGTGGCCTACCGCTCTGTATTTGCCGACACGCCTACCGGTGTGGAGGCTGAGCAGGCCGACTGGAAAAAAGCCAACGCCGATGTGGGCCAGTTCCGCCGCGGCCATGTGGACCTGCTCAAGTGGGAAGAAGAGCGTGCGCGCTCCACACCTGCGCCTGCCACGGGCGATCACCGGCACCACGGAGGTCACAAACCATGAGGCGATTCATTGCATTGGCAGTCGCCGTGCTGCTGGCCGGCTGCGCCGCGGTTTCACCCGACGGCGGGCTGGGCCAGGTGAGCGACCTGACCCGCGGCAAAACCGCCGGGATGGATGCCACTTTGGCGCGCGGTGCCACGGCTGAAACACAACAGGCCGTCGCTGCGTTGTTGGCACAACCGGTCACGGCCGAAGCCGCCGTGCGCATCGCGCTGCTGAACAACCCGCAGTTGCACGCCTCCATGGCGGCTCTGGGCATCAGCGACGCCGAGCGTGTGCAGGCCGGCCGCCTGCCCAACCCGCACTTCGCGATAGGCCGTTTTACAGAAGGCAGCAAGGTCGAGATCGAACGCTTTCTGAAGTTCGACGTGCTGGGCTTGCTGACGTTGCCCTGGCGCGCGCAGTGGGCCGGCCAGCAAAGCGAGCTGGCCCGCCTGCAGGCCGCGCAAGACGTGGTGCGCACCGCCGCCGACACGCGCCGCGCCTGGGTGCGCGCCGTGGCAGCGCAGCAGACCGCGCAGTACATGCGCGACGTGAAGGAAGCCGCCGAGGCCGGCGCAGAGCTTGCCCGGCGCATGACGCGTGTGGGCAACTGGAGCCGCCTGCAGCAGGCACGCGAGCAGGCCCTGCTGGCCGACACCACGGCCCAACTGGCCCGCGCCGAGCAGGCCGCACTGGCCAGCCGCGAACAGCTCACGCGGCTGATGGGCCTGTGGGGCGCGCAGACGAATTTCACCCTGCCCGAGCGCCTGCCCGAGCTGCCCAAGACTCTGCAGGAGCCGCTGGACCTGGAAGCCCGCGCCCTGCGAGAGCGGCTGGACGTGCGCGCCGCGCAGCTGGAAGCCCGCTACGTGGCCGAATCACTGGGCTACACGCGCGCCACCGGCTTCATCAATGCGCTGGACATCGGCTATGCGCGCAACACCACGTTCAACAACGCCAACGGCGAACGTGAGACCAAGAAGGGTTTTGAGCTGGAGCTGCCCCTGCCCATCTTTGATTGGGGCCAGGGCCGCACTGCGCGGGCCGAAGGCATGTACCTGCAGTCTGCAGCCCGCGTGCGCGCCGTGGCGGTGCAGGCCCGCAGCGAAGCGCGCGAGGCCTGGCACGGCTGGCGCACCGCGCACGACCTGGCAAAGCACTACCGCGACGAGGTGGTGCCGCTGCGCAAGTTCATCAACGACGAAGTGGTGCTGCGCTACAACGGCATGCTGGCCAGCGTGTGGGACCTGCTGGGCGACGTGCGCATGAACATCGCCGCGGTCAACGCAAGCATTGAGGCGCAGCGTGATTTCTGGATTGCCGATACCGACCTTCAACTGGTGTTGACCGGGACTTCGCCGGGCGGGTTGTCGGCGTTGACTTCTGCCTCGCTCCCCGGTGGCGGTGAAGCTGGGGGGCACTAGGCATGGACACCTTCTGCTGTTGCACCGCGCGGCAAAGTCACGCCTGGGCGCACCACCGGTGGCATGCCTGCACTCGCTTCGCGGCAGGCGGAGCCCGGTGGGGGCGATCTCTGCGGTGGCGAGACGCGCAGGGAGGAGTGTCGGCGCGCGCAGCGCGCGTCGTGAGATGCTCGCCGCGGCTGTTTGAGCGTAGCGCGCAGCGCGTAGCGAGTTCCGCGGCGCGACCGCCCCCCGAGCATCGCAGCGGAGTTTTGGCAAAACCACCGCAGTGTGAGCCCCCGCCGGGCACCGCCTGCCGCGAAGCGCGCGCGAAAACCGCGCAACCAAAAACAGAGCCCAAAGAGAGTCATTGAACATGGACCGCAGAACATTCTTCGCAGGCGCCGCCACCGCCGTCAGCAGCGTCGCCATGGCCGCCCTGCCCGAGCCGGTGATTGCAACCAGGCCAGACACCGCACCCCCGCTGGTACCCAACACTGGCAGGCCTTACAACCCCGTTGTCACGCTCAACGGCTGGACGCTCCCCTGGCGCATGAACAACGGCGTGAAGGAATTTCACCTGGTGGCCGAGCCCGTGGTGCGCGAAATGGCGCCGGGCTTCAAGGTCAACATGTGGGGCTACAACGGCCAGAGCCCCGGCCCCACCATTGAGGTGGTGGAGGGCGACCGCGTGCGCATCTTTGTGACCAACAAGCTGCCCGAGCACACCACCATCCACTGGCACGGCCAGCGCCTGCCCAACGGCATGGATGGCGTGGGCGGCCTGACGCAAAAGCAGATCCCGGTGGGCAAGACATTTGTGTACGAGTTTGTCGCGCGCCGTCCGGGCACGTTCATGTATCACCCGCATGCGGACGAGATGACGCAAATGGCCATGGGCATGATGGGCTTGTGGGTCACGCACCCCAGGGCAAAGCATCCGCTGATTGACGAAGTGCAGCGCGACTTCTGTTTTCTGCTCAACGCGTTTGACGTCAACCCCGGCAGCATGACGCCGCAGGTCAACACCATGCTGGACTTCAACATCTGGTCCTGGAACAGCCGCGTGTTTCCGGGCATTGAATCGCTGAACGTGCGCCTGGGCGACAAGGTTCGCATCCGCGTGGGCAACCTGACCATGACCAATCACCCCATCCATCTGCACGGCCACGAATTTGTGGTGACGGGCACCGACGGCGGGCCCGTTCCCAAATCAGCCCGCTGGCCCGAGGTGACCACCGACGTGGCCGTGGGCCAGATGCGCCAGGTGGAGTTTGTGGCCGACGAGGAAGGCGACTGGGCCTTTCACTGCCACAAGAGCCACCACACCATGGGCGCCATGGGCCACAGCGTGCCCACCATGATCGGCGTGGACCACCGGGGGCTGGTCAAGAAGATCCAGAAGCTGGTGCCCGACTACATGGTCATGGGCGAGCGCGGCATGGCCGACATGGGCGAGATGGAAATGGAAATCCCCGAAAACA
>CALRZF020000368.1:0-3830 GCA_943372585.1 Ramlibacter sp. 2FC
GTCAAAGCTGGGCCAGTCGTAGCTTTGAGGCTGCTTGCCCAGGAGGGCCTCGTAGCTCAGCAGGTTGGGGATGCCCGAATCGGCCGGCAGCTTGTCGGCGTCGCACAGCGCCACCCAGTGCTTGACGGTCGTGCAGCGCGCATGCACGGCCTGCACGATGGGCAGGAAGCTCAGGTCAAAAAACAGCACCTGGTCTTCCGCGTGGTTGGCGATCCAGACGATCTGGTCGGGGTGCAGACGCGGGTTGACGGTGTGCAGCACACGGCCGGAGCCACTGACACCAAAGTACAACTCCAGGTGGCGGTAGCCGTTCCAGGCCAGCGTGGCCACACGGTCGCCAAAGCCCAGCTTCAGGCTGTCCAGCACGTTGGCCACCTGGCGCGAGCGCGCGGCGACATCGCGCCATGTATAGCGGTGAAGGTCGCCTTCCACCCGGCGCGAGACGATTTCCGCGTCGCCGTGGTGGCGTTCGGCAAAGTCGATCAGCGACGAAATCAGCAGCGGTTGGCTTTGCATCAAACCCAGCATGGGTACAGCTCCTTGAGGCGTATTGAAGAATCAGAAAACGGATTGTTCATTCTGCGGCACTGCCAGCGCAAGACCTGTCGTGTTGTGGACATTTGCCTAGCGTTAACCCTAGTGCCGGGCTCAATGACAATCGCGCCATGCTTGCCGACATCAGCCGCCCCGCGACGCAGTTCCTGAACAGCCAGCCATGGTATGCGCACCTGGGCGCCGATGTACAGGCGCGTGTGGCTGCGCGGGTCACCACACATGCCGCCGGCAAGGGCCAGGTCATGCTGCATTCGGGTGCACCAGTGCACGGCTGGTACGCGGTGCTGTCGGGTCTGGTCAAACTGCAAAGCCAGTCAGACCAGGGCCGCCTGTCGGTGTTCCTTGGCGTGCAGGCGGGCGACTGGTTTGGTGAAGGCTCTGCGCTGAAAAGCGAGCCGCGCCGCTATGACGTGGTGGCGCTGCGCGACACCGAGCTGCTGTGCCTGCCGCGTGAAGAGTTTGACGCGTTGCGCGGGAGCAGCCTGGCCTTCAGCCAGTTCCTGGTGGGCCACCTGAACATGCGGCTGGGCCAGGCCATGGCCATCATTGAAGCGGGCCGCATCCGCTCTCCCGAGCAGCGTGTGGCCATGTACCTGGGCCGGCTGTTCTGGCCGGGCCAACGCCGCCTCAATCTGTCACAGGAAGAGCTGGGCTACCTGATCGGGCTGTCGCGCCAGACGGTGAACAAGGTGCTCAAGGCGTTCGAGCGGCGCGCCCTGGTGTCGCTGGAGTTTGGCCGCATCAGCATCCTGGACGAGGCCGGCCTGATGGCGGCGGCGCAAGCCTCAGGCTGACAGCGGCTTGAAGTACAGCGTGACGGTGGTGCCCTGCCCCACCTGTGAGCCGATGTGGATCGCGCCGCCCGCGGCCTGCATGACACGCTGGCAGAACATCAACCCCATGCCGTTGCCGCCGTTGGCAGCCCGCGTGGTCACGGGCTCATGCGTCAGGCGCGCCAGCACGTCCGGCGCAATGCCCGGGCCGTTGTCCACAAAGCGCATCCAGGGCCGTGCCGTTCCGCCTTCGGTGGCACTGTCCTGGCCGACCTCAATGCGCAGCGACGCACCGTCCTGGCCGCGCAATGCAATCAGGGCGTTTTTGGTCACGGTACACAGCACCAGGTACAGCAAATCGCGCCGGCCTGGCAACTGGAAGTCTGACTGGACATGGCTGGCCACAAAGGCGCGCTCGTTGTCTTCAAACGGAAACTCATCCAGCAGCGCCGCCACCAGCCCGCTGGCGTTGACGGTCTGCGGCAATGCGCCCGGATAGGCATCGCGCGCCGACTGAACGAAAGTGGACACCAGCGACTGGCAATACAGCGCGGCCCGCCCTGCCCTTTGCAGCGCGCCCGCCAGCTGGCCTGGCCGGTCCTCGGTGAACTGGGCCAGGCCCGGCGGCGTGTCGGGCCCGGGCGGCTGGTAGCGGTCGGCCACCGAGCCGACAAAGCCGCGGATGGTGCCCAGCGGCGTGTTGAGCTCATGCGCCAGGAAGCCCAGCGTTTCGCGCAGTGCCGACACCCGGCCTTCGTTCAGGGCACGCTCGAACGACTGGGCACGGTGCAGCGCCAGGGCCTCGCGCAGGGCCTCACGGGTGAGGGTGTCGTCCAGCGGTTTTTCCAGGATGCGCAGCACCTTGCCATGGTTGACGGCTGCGATGGCGACGTCCTTTTCGGCGTAGGCCGTGGCCAGCAGGCGGATCAGGTGCCGGTGATCGCGCTGCACTGTACGCAGCAGCTTCATGCCGTCGCGCTCGGGCATGCGGTAGTCAGTGACCAGCACCGCAAACTCATGTTCGCGCTGGCTCAGCACCGACAGCGCCTGGGTGGCGCCGTCGGCGGTAACGATGGTGAATTCGTCGCCAAATGCCCGGGCAAACCATTTGCGGGAGGTGGCTTCGTCATCTACAAACAGGATGGCACGGGGTTCCTGCAGCGATTCAGGTGCGAGCATGTGTGTGTGACCGTAGTGTTGTTGTCGTTGGCGTCAGTTACCGTCAATTGGCGCCAAGGCGCGACGCGCCCTGCGCGTAATGCCGTAGCGCATCCTCGGTGCGCACGGCCAGCGCCCGGATCTCGGTGGGCCAGTCGTCTCCGTCGGGCCAGCGGCGGCCTTCGATCATGGGCACATAGTAGCTGCGCACGCGCTGGTGCAGGGCCGCCGCGCCGGCCTCGCCGCTCATGCCCAGCAGCGAATGCAAAGCGTCCAGGCCGGCCTCCAGGTCGCTCTGGGCGACCGATTCATCCAGCCGGTCCACCAGCCGCGCCATCTCCGGCAGGTAGTCCCCCAGCAACTCGTCGATCATGCCCAGGCGCTGGTAGTTTTCAAGCCGGCGTGCATCCAGCAGGTCGTTGACGGTGCCCGCGGGCAGTTCAAACGCCGGCGCCGCCAGCCGTGTCGCTTTGCCCGTCAGCCGGCACAGCAGCGTGTACAGCATGGCCACATCCACGGGTTTGGTGATGAAGTCACTCATGCCGGCGTCACGCGCGGCTTGCACCGTGAGCGGGTCAGAGTGTGCTGTCAGCGCAATGATGGGCAGGCTGGCAAATGCGTGCCCGCTGTCGCGGATGGCCCGCGAAGTGTCCAGCCCATTCATCCCCGGCATGTTGATGTCCATGATCAACGCATCCCAGTGCGCGCGCGTGGCCAGGCGCTCCAGCACTTCATGCCCGTGGCTGGCCTCCACCACGTCCGCGCCGGCATGGCGCAGGTGGGCCGCCACAGCCTTGCGGTTCCAGGCGCTGTCGTCGGCCAGCAGCACGGTGCAGCCGGCCAGCAGGTCGGCGCCGGCCACCGAGGCGGGCCGCTGCAACGCCTGGCACATCGCGCGCACCAGCACCAGCTGATCGCTGGGCTTGCTGACAAAGCCGTCAATGCCTGACTTGCGCACCTTGACGCCGGCCACGTGGGCCGGCTCGCTGGTGTGGGCCACCAGGGCCACATCGCGGTTGGCCGGCACCGCCCCCTGGCGGATGCGCGCGGCCACGGCGTAACCGTCCAGCACGGGCATGTTCAGGTCCAGCAGCACGAGGTCGTAGCGCTCGCGCGCAAGCATCTGCAGGGCGCGGTGCCCGTCGGCGGCCTCGTCCAGCGTGGCGCCCAGTGGCTGCAGTTTGTGGCGGGTGGTCAAGCGCAACGCAGCGTCGTCATCCACCAGCAAGATGCGCCGGCCCTGGAACATGGTGCGTGCCTGCGCCAGCGCGGCGGCGTGGCTGGCCTCGGTCTCGGCTTGCGCCACGCCCGGAAATGCCAGCGTGAACTCGGTGAACTGACCCA
>CALRZF020000369.1:0-3798 GCA_943372585.1 Ramlibacter sp. 2FC
TCATCACGATCATCGCCATCGCCTCTGCCGGCGTGGCCTTTGCCATCCGCGACAACTCAGGCACGCTGCTGGAGCGTGAGGCGCAGCGTCTGGCCGCGCTGTTTGAATCGGCCCGGGCGCAATCGCGCGCCAGCGGCATGCCGGTGCGCTGGCACACCACCGATGGCGGCTTCAAGTTTGACGGTGTGCCGCCCAAGGCCTTGCCCGAGAACTGGCTGGGCGCCGACACCCGCGTGCTGGGCACGGCCATGCTGGTGCTGGGGCCTGAGCCCATCATTGGCCGCCAGAGCGTGGTGCTGGGCTCCATCAGCGAGCCGTCGCGCACCCTGCGCCTGGCCACCGACGGCTTGCGCCCGTTCACTGTGCAAGCAACAGACGCGCCATGAACGCGAACAAGGCTCGCGGCTTCACATTGGTCGAGGTGCTCGTTGCGTTGGGTATCGTGGCCGTCGCCTTGCTGGCAGGCCTGCAGGCCACCACGGCACTCACGCGCAACGCGCAGCGCCAGTCCGACGCGCTGCTGGCGCAGGTGTGCGCCGAGAACGAACTCGTCAAGGTGCGGCTGTCCAAACAGATGCCCGGCGTGGGTGACAACACCGTGGCCTGCGAGCAGGCCGGGCGCAACTTCAGCGTGACCGTGACCGTGCGGCCCACGCCCAACCCCAGCTTTCGCCGGGTGGATGCCCAGGTGCTTGACCAAGCCACGCCGGTGCTGCGCCTGTCCACCGTCGTGGGACGCTATTGATGATGCCGCGCATCAGACCCCGCGCCCGGGGCTTCACCCTCGTCGAGTTGCTCGTGGCCCTGTCCATGATGGCGCTGCTCGCCTTGATGAGCTGGCGCGGGCTGGACGGTATGGTGCGCACCCGTGTGCAGACCGAAACCCGCGCCGATGAAGTGCTGGCACTGCAGGTGGGCCTGTCGCAGTGGGCGGCCGACCTGGACGCCATCGTGCAGACGCCGCAGCTCAATGCGCTGGACTGGAACGGCAGCGTGCTGCGCCTGACGCGCCGCAGCAGCGCGTCAGCCACCGACGGCGTGCTGGTGGTGGCCTGGACCCGCCGCTTGGTGGGTGGACAAGGGCAGTGGCTGCGCTGGCAATCACCCGCGCTGACCGGGCGTGGCGCGCTGGCTGATGCCTGGCAGCAGGCGTCCGTCTGGGCGCAGAACGCGGGGGATGAGCAAAAGCGCTTTGAAGTTGCCGTGGTGCCGCTGGACGAATGGCAGATCTTTTACTTTCGCAGTGACGCGTGGACCAACCCGCTGTCCAGTGATGCAGCGGGTGGCACGACAGTGACCACGGGCAACAGCAACATTCCGGATGGCGTGCGGCTGGTGCTGCAGTTGCCCGCGGGCCAGTCGCTGGCAGGCCGCATCACCCGCGACTGGGTCCGCCCGACGGTGAGTGGAGGCAAGAGTTGAGCCCCCACGCTCGGCACTTCGTGTCCTCGCTGCCCCCCGAGGGGGCCGTGCCCGCCTTGGGGCGGCCCGGCGGCGGGCGATCTCCCCATACGCGCAGCGAGCGCTCGCGCGGTGCGGCGCTGCTGGCGGCCATGCTCACGGTCGCGCTCGTTGCCACCTTTGCCGCGTCGGCCCTGTGGCAGCAGTGGCGCGCGGTGGAAATCGAAATAGCCGAGCGCGCGCGCGTTCAATCCGCCTGGGTGCTGACGGGCTCGCTGGACTGGGCCAGGCTGATCCTGCGCGAAGACGCCCGCTCGGGCGGCGCCGACTACCTGGCCGAGCCCTGGGCCGTGCCGCTGCAGGAGGCCCGGCTGTCCACCTTTCTGGCCGCCAGCGACACCACGTCCGCCAGCGACCCCAACAGCACAGATACGCAGGACGCCTTTCTGTCAGGCCAGATCATCGACCTGCAGTCACAGCTGAACGTGATGAACCTGGTGCAGGGCGGCACCGTGTCCGAGCCCTGGCTGCGCACCTTTGCCAAGCTGTTCGAGCTGCTGGGCCTGCCGCCGCAGGAGCTGAACCGCCTGGTGGAAAACCTGCGCTTTGCGGCCGATACCAGCGCCGACAACCGCTCGGGCCAGTTTGCGCCGCTGATGCCCCAGCGCGTGGAACAGCTGACCTGGTTGGGCCTGTCAGCGCCCACCGTGGCCGTGCTGCTGCCTTATGTGACGCTGCTGCCGGGCAACACGCCACTGAACCTGAACACGGCCAGCCCCGAAGCCATTTGCGCCAGCGTGCCCACCATGGGCCTGGCCGATGCCCAGCGGCTGGTGGCCGAGCGCGACCGCACCCACTTTCGCAGCACCAACGACGCCAACCGCATCCTGGGCGGCGAAGGCGCTTTTGGAGACGGGCGCCACGGCGTGGCCAGCCGCTTTTTTGAAGTGCGCGGGCGCCTGCGGCTGGACCAGATGGTGGTGGAGGAACGCTCGGTGCTGGAGCGCAACGGGCTGGAAGTGAAAGTGCTGTGGCGTGAACGCGGCGTGGTGGACCCGGGGGCACTGGCGGCAGCACCGGCCCCGGCGGAGCCGCAACGCTGAACGGCGCCCGGCCAGAAGCAGCCACGGCACGTCCCTACAATGCCTCCCAACCCACCCTATCCATGCGCACGCTGATCGTCACCCTCCCTCTGCCCGGCGAAGCCTCCAGCGGGTCTGCCACGTCCATTGACTACGACTACGTGCTGACGCCCGACGGCGTGCAGGTGGGCAGCGCCGCCAGTGCGGCCGCGGCCTTGTTGCCCCAACCCACCGGCGCGGGCGCAGAAGTGGTGGCCGTGGTGCCCGCACGGGCGCTGTCGTGGCACCAGGTGGAACTGCCCAAGGGCACATCAGCGGCGTCGCCGCGCCTGCGCGCCGTGCTGGAGGGCCTGCTGGAAGACCGCCTGCTGGACGAGCCCGGCGACCTGCACTTTGCGCTGCAGCCGCAGGCCCGGCCCGGTGCGCCGGTATGGGTAGCCGCCTGCAACCGCGCCTGGCTGCGCGCGGCCGTGCAGGCGCTGGAAGCCGCGCAACGCCCAGCCAGCCGGATCGTTCCCGAACTGTGGCCCGGCGAGCCGGCCGCGCTGTACATCACCGGCGAGCCCGGCCGCGCCACCCTGGCCCTGACCGATGACCGCGGCGTGGTGGTCTGGCCCGTGGCGGGCGACCTGCAAGCGGCCTTGCCGGCACTGGCGGACAACGTGGCCGTGCTGGCAGAGCCCGCCATGGCGGGCATGGCCGAACAGGCGCTGCAGCGCCCGGTGACGCTGCAGCAGGCGCCGCAGCGCCGCCTGCTGGCCGCCCAGTCGCCCTGGGACCTGGCGCAGTTTGACCTGGCCAGTTCGGGGCGCGCACGCGCTTTCAAGAAATTCTCGTCCGGCTGGTCCGGGCTGCTGCGCGCGCCGCAGTGGCGGGCCGCACGCTGGGGCGCCGCAGCCTTGGTGCTGGCCAACCTGGCCGGGCTCAACGCCTGGGCCTGGATGGAACGCAGCGCACTGCAGGCCAAGCGCGAACAGGTCCGCACCACGCTCACTGGCAGCTTCCCCTCGGTACGGGTCGTTGTGGACGCGCCCGTACAGATGGAGCGCGAAGTGGCCGCCCTGCGCCAGGCCACAGGCGCTGCCTCGGGCCGCGACCTGGAATCCATGCTCGCGGCACTGGCCGCCGCCGCCCCGCCGGGCCTGGCACCCACCGCCATTGAGTTCACCGGCAACGAACTGCGGCTGAAAGGCCCGGGCGCCGCGCAGGCCGCACAACAGGCCGGCCCCAGCCTGCAGGCCTTTGGCTACCGGGCCAGCAGCGAGGGCGACACGCTGGTGGTGCGCCAGGGAGCCACGCCATGAGCCGCAGCAAC
>CALRZF020000370.1:0-3797 GCA_943372585.1 Ramlibacter sp. 2FC
GCTGTCCGAGCGCAGCGCGCAGCGCGTAGCGAGTTCCGCAGTGCGACCGATCCCTGAGCAGCGCAGGGCAGTCGCCGCAGGCGACCGTTCCAGTGAAGCCCCCAGGCCGGTGTGCCCGCACGCGCAGATTTGCAGCGAGGTAAAAGAGAGAAACACATGACACGAACGCTACTCATCAAAAATGCCGACGTCGTGGTCACCATGGACGCGCAGCGCCGTGAAATCAAGGACGGCGCGGTACTCGTGCGCGGCAACGTGATTGAGGCGGTGGGTACGACGACGGAACTGCCCCAGGAAGCCGACGAAGTCATCGACGCCACCGGCCAAGTGGTGTTGCCCGGCCTGGTCAACACGCACCACCACATGTACCAGTCGCTCACGCGCGCCGTGGGCGCCGCGCAGGACAGCGAGCTGTTTGGCTGGCTGCAGACGCTGTACCCCATCTGGGCCAACCTCACGCCCGAGATGATCCGCGTGTCTACCCAGACGGCCATGGCGGAGCTGATGCTGTCGGGCTGCACCACCAGCAGCGACCACCTGTACATCTACCCCAACGGCATCCGGCTGGATGACAGCATCGAAGCGGCGGATGCGATCGGCATGCGCTTTCATGCGGCGCGCGGCGCCATGAGCGTGGGGCAAAGCCAGGGCGGGCTGCCTCCCGACAGCGTGGTGGAGCGTGAAGACGCCATTCTGGAAGAAACCCAGCGCCTGATCCGCCGCTGGCACGACCCCAGCCGCCACGCCATGCGGCGCATCGTGGTGGCGCCGTGCTCGCCGTTTTCCGTCAGCCGCGAGCTGATGCGCGACGCCGCGCTGCTGGCGCGCGAATACGGCGTGTCGCTGCACACCCACCTGGCCGAAAACGACAACGACATTGCCTACACCCGCGAAAAATTCAACTGCACCCCGGCCGAATACGCGCAGGACCTGGGCTGGACGGGCCCCGACGCCTGGCACGCCCACTGCGTGAAGCTGGACGACGAAGGCATCTACCTGTTTGCGCGCACCGGCACTGGCGTGGCGCACTGCCCCTGCTCCAACATGCGGCTGGCCTCCGGCATCGCGCCCATCCGCAAGATGATCGACGCGGGCGTGCCCGTGGGCATCGGTGTGGACGGCAGCGCGTCCAACGACGGCGCCCACATGCTGGGCGAAGCGCGCATGGCCATGCTGCTGCAGCGCGTGGCGCATGGGCCTGTACTGGGCCCGAAAGCCATGGGCGCGCGTGAGGCACTGGAATTGGGCACCCTGGGCGGCGCCCGCGTGCTGAACCGCGACGACATTGGCGTGATCGCGCCCGGTATGTCGGCCGACATCGTGTGCTGGCCGACCGACGGTGTGGGCATGGCGGGTGGGTTGCACGACCCGGTGGCAGCGCTGGTGTTCTGCCACGTGCCGCGCGTGAAGCACAGCATCATCAATGGGCGGGTGGTGGTGCGGGATGGGGAACTGACGACGCTGGAATTGCCGGTTTTGGTGGAACGGCATAACCGGTTGGCGCGGGAGCTGGCGGAGGCGGCGTATACAGCGCGCTAACGGCCGTACCTCAGCGTCCGATCTGCCACCACCCCGGCAGCAACGCCCGGTACCGCGTTTGCAAATACCGGTCATCCATCAGCAGCACCGTGCCCGTATCGGTGTCCGTACGGATCACCCGCCCCGCCGCCTGCACCACCTTCTGTAGCCCCGGATACAAGTAGGTGTAGTCATGCCCGCGCCCAAAGCGTTCCTGCATGCGCTCGCTGATCGCCTGGTTCACCTCGTCAAACTGCGGCAGGCCCAGCGTGGCGATGAAGGCGCCGATCAGGCGCTTGCCTGGCAAGTCCACACCCTCGCCAAACACGCCGCCCAGCACCGCAAAGCCAATGCCCTGCCCCGCTGCGTCAAAACGCTGCAGCCACGCATGGCGGCTGACTTCGTCCATCTGTCTTGCCTGTGACCACACGGGCACGTCGGGCCAGTGCTGCTGCACGGCGCGCTGCGCCATCTCCATGTAGTCAAAGCTACTGAAGAACGCGATGTAGTTGCCGGGCTCCTGTTTGAACTGCCGGCCCATCGCTTGCGCCAGCGGCTGCAGTGATGCGTTGCGGTCGTCGCGGCGGGTGGACAGGGGCACTACGCGCACGGCCAGCTGTTCGGGGCTGAAGGGGGTGGGCACGTCCAACATCTGCGTGGTTTCGGGCAGGCCCAGCAGATCCATGTAGTAATCGGGCGGGTTCAGCGTGGCGGAAAACAGCACCATGGAATCCGCGGCCTTGATGCGCTGCGCAATGAAGGGGGCGGGCACGATGTTGCGCAGGGTGAGGGTGCCTGCGCACAGGGCGGCGGCGTCAAACGCGGTTGAATCGAGCGCCAGCTGCGTCGAATCGCCCGCCACCACAGGCATCACCTCCGGCACAGTCACGTCCACCTCACACATGGAATGTTCACCCGCCTCCTGCGCCAGCGCCGCAAAGGCCAGCGTGCCAAAGTAAAACGGCAGCAGCGCGCCGTGGGATTCGGTGGGGTGGTCGTTCAGGTATTCGCCCACGGTAGCGTTGAGCTTTTGCAGGGTGCGCGCCCAGGCCTCGGGCAGCTCGTCCAGCACATGCCAGGGCTTGCCGGGCGCGGTGCGTTGCAGGCCGTCCAGCAGCAGTTGCCACTGGTTGATGATTTCGTCCACACGCGCCCTGATGGGAGCGGGCACCTGGGGACGCACTGCGATGGCTTCGGCTTGCGTCATCTGCGCGCTGTACATGGCGCAGGCGCGGCTGTATAGGTTGTGCGCCTCGTCCACCAGCACGCTGACGCGCCAGGCTGATTCCACCGTCAGCGCATACAGCATGGCCGTGCGGTCAAAGTAGTAGTTGTAGTCACCCACCACGGCATCAGCCCAGCGCACCATGTCGTGGCCCAGGTAATAGGGGCAGACCTGGTGCTCGCGCGCTATTGAGCGCAGCGCGGCCTGGTCCAGCCACTGCGCTTGTGCTGCGGCTTCGCGCGCGGCCGGCAGCTTGTCGTAAAAGCCGCTGGCCAGCGGGCACGACTGGCCGTGGCAGGCCTTGTCTTTGTGTTCACACGCCTTGTCCTTGGCCACCAGCTCCAGCACGCGCAATGGAAAGGCCGTTTGCGTGGCCCGCACCTTGCCCAGCGCGTCCAGCGCGATCTGGCGGCCCGGTGTTTTGGCCGTCAGAAAGAACAGCTTGTCGGTGCCGCGCAGCGGCATGGCCTTGAGCGCGGGGAAAACCGTGCCCAGCGTTTTGCCGATGCCCGTGGGCGCCTGCACCAGCAGCGGGCGCGACTGCACACAGGCACGGTACACACCCGCGGCCATGTCGCGCTGGCCGGGACGAAACGGCATTTGCGGGAAGGTCAGCGCGTCCAGCGCAGCATCACGCTGCGCGCGATGCTGCGCCTCTTGCTGGGCCCAGCCCAGGTAGCGCTGGCACAGCTGTTCAAAAAATTCCTGCAACTCGGGCGCTGAATGCTCCTGCGTGAACGGATGCTCGGTCTGCGTCACCACGTCCAGGTACACCAGGCTCAGGGTGATGCTGGGCAGCCCCCGCGTTTCGCACATCAGCCAGCCGTACACCTTCAGTTGCGCCCAGTGCAGCGCCTGGTGGTTCCAGGCGATGGCGTCCACCCGGCCGCGAAAGGTCTTGATTTCTTCCAGCTCGTTGCGCTGCGCGTCGTAGCCGTCGGCGCGGCCGCGCACCTGCAGGCCGCGGTAGCTGCCCGACAGGCTCACCTCCGCCTCGTGCCCCGGCCCACGGCGCGACGCCACCAGCGCATGGCCCTCGCGCCCCTGCTGCGCC
>CALRZF020000371.1:0-3793 GCA_943372585.1 Ramlibacter sp. 2FC
ATGCCGATCACATCGGCCACCGGCATGGACTTGATCCACTCACCCACCAGCGCATTGATGTCGGTGATGTTCTTCCAGCGCACATCGTGCGTGGCAAAGCGCTCGTCCTGCGCCAGCCCCGGCTGCCCCATGGCCGCAGCCAGCTTGACGAACAGCGGGTTGTTGGAGATCGTCATGACGATGTAGCGGCCGTCACAGGTCTCAAAGTGATCGCCTGGCGCCGCCGCAAAGTGCAGGTTGCCCCGGCGCGTGCGCTTCAGCCCGATCTTGTCGGCCGCCGTGACCATGATGTCGGTGAAGCGGAACACCGACTCGAACAGCGACACATCTACATGCTGGCCCGTGCCGCCACGCGCCTCGCGGTGAAACAGCGCGATCATGGCGGCGAACGCGCCGAACAGGGCCGATTGATAGTCGGCCATGGCCACGCCGGGGCGCACCGGCGCCCGGTCGGCAAAGCCGGTGATGTTGAGCATGCCGGCAAACGCCAGCGCAATGCGGTCAAACGCGGGCTTGGCCGCGTACGGCCCCGTCTGGCCGTAGCCCGAGACGCTGACCATGATGAGCGCGGGGTTCTCTTTCTTCAGGTCTTCCCAGCCTACGTTCCATTTGGCCATGGTGCCGGGGCGGAAGTTTTCGACCAGCACGTCGGCCTCCTTGACCAGCCGGCGCAGCATGGCCTGACCCTCGGGGCGGCGCATGTCCAGGGTGATGGATTTCTTGTTGCGGCCTTCCACGTTCCACCACAGGCTTTCGCCTTCGCAGAACGGGCCGATGTTGCGGATGGGGTCACCGCCCTCGGGCTGTTCGACCTTGATGATTTCGGCGCCGAAGTCCGACAGCAAGGTGCCCACCACGGGCCCCGCGATCATCGTGCCCAGTTCCAGGACCCGGATGCCGGCCAGCGGCCCCGGTGCGCTGTCGCGCTGCGTCATATGCCTACCTCTTGTGATGTCACTGAAAAGGCAAGCAGCATGGCTTGCCATCTCAATAAATCATATCACAAATGCCTATTTGGCATTTCAGAAATACCGATATCAGCGCGCGGCAGCGGCGACGCGCTGCGCCAGGCGGATCACCGGCGCGTCCACCATGCGGCCGTCCAGCCGGAACGCACCGCCCTGCCCTTGCGCTGCGGCCAGCACGCGGCGGGCCCAGTCCAGCTGCGCGGCGTCGGGCGTAAAGGCGGCATGCACCGGCGCCACCTGCGCGGGGTGGATGCACAGCTTGGCGCCGAAGCCCATGCGCCGTGCGCGCTGGGCGGCCGCCGTGACCTGCGGCGCGTCGTCTGTGGCGGCGGTGATGCCGTCCACCGGCGGGGCAATGCCTGCGCGGCGCGACGCCAGCACCAGCGCCAGGCGCACCGGCATCAGTTCGGGCTCGTCGGCCTCGCAGGCCATGCCTGCGTCGGCCTGAAAGTCCAGGTTGCCAAACGCCAGGCGCAGCACGCCGGGCGCGGCGGCCAGTTCGTCGGTGGCGGTGAGGCCTTCGACCGACTCCACCAGCGGTAGCAGGCCCAGCCCCGCGGGCCAGCCCGACAGTGCCGCCACCGATTCCGCCTTGGGCAGCATGACGGCTGCCAACCCGCCCGCGCCCAGCCGCTGCACCAGCGTGCGGTCGCCATCGCACCAGGGCGTGCCGGCGGCGTTGATGCGCACCACCAGCCGCGCGCGGTCTGCTGGCGTCAGCGCATCGAACCCGCCCGCCAGCATGTGGCGCGCGGCATCCTTGTCTTCAGGCGCCACGGCGTCTTCCAGGTCAATGATCACGGCGTCCGCGCCGCTGGCCAGGGCCTTGGCAAAACGCTCGGGCCGCGCGGCGGGCACAAACAGAAAGCTGCGCGCCTGCGCGATCATGTCGGTCATGGCGGCCCCTCAGATGGCAGCGCTGGCGCGCAGCGCCGCAATATCCGCATCGCTGCGGCCCAGCGCGCGCAGGATGGCGTCGGTGTGCTGGCCCACGGCGGGTACGCCGTCCATGCGGTAGTCGTAGCTGTCATTGGTGCCTGGCGGCAGCAGCGCGGGAATGGCGCCGGCCGGTGACGGCACCGCGCGCCAGCGTTCACGCGCCTTGAGCTGCGGGTGCGCCCACAGGTCGGCCATGCTGCTGACGCGCGCGTTGGCAATCTGCGCCTGGTCTAGCAGGGCTGTCACTTCCGCCGGGCTGAGCCGGCCGAACACGTCCAGGATCAGCGCCTCCAGCGCCTTGCGGTTCTCATGCCGCTGGGCGTTGCTGGCAAAACGCGGGTCGGTCGCCAGCGCGGGCTGCTTCATCACGGATGCGCAAAAGGCTTTCCATTCGCGTTCGTTCTGCAGGCCCAGCATGACCATGCCGCCCTGCCCGGTGGCAAACGGGCCGTAGGGGTAGATAGTGGCGTGGGCCGCGCCGTTGCGCGTGGGCGGGGGCGCGCCTTCAAACGCGTAGTACATGGGGAATCCCATCCATTCGGCCAGCGCCTCGAGCATGGACACGTCGATGTCCGAGCCCTGCCCCGTCTTGCCGCGCTGGATCAGCGCCGCCAGGATGTTGGTGTAGGCATACATGCCCGCCGCAATGTCGGCAATCGAATTGCCCGCCTTGGCCGGCTGGTCTGCGCTGCCGGTGACCGACAGGAAGCCCGCCTCGCTCTGGATCAGCAGGTCGTAGGCCTTGCGGTCGCGATGCGGGCCGTCGTTGCCGTAGCCCGAGATGCTGCAGGTGATCAAACGCGGGTGCAGCTTGCGCAGTTCATCAGCCCCCAGGCCCATGCGCGCGGCGGCGCCCGGCGCCAGGTTTTGCACCAGCACGTCGGCATCGGCGATCAGCTCGCGCAGCACGGCCATGGCGGCGGGTTGCTTCAGGTCCAGCGTCAGGCTTTCCTTGGACCGGTTGACCCAGACAAAGTGCGACGCCTGGCCGCGCACGCGCTGGTCGTAGGCGCGGGCAAAGTCGCCTTCGCCGGGGCGTTCGACCTTGATGACGCGCGCGCCCAGGTCGGCCAGCTGGCGGGTGCAAAACGGCGCCGCAATGGCGTGTTCGAGCGAAATGACGGTGATGCCGTCCAGCGGTCGGGTCATGGCAGCAGCATCCCCACACGCGGCGTCGCGGCCAGCGACCAGCAGGCCGCAATCAGCGCCTGCATCTCGGTGCGCGTGGCCGCGCCTGAAAATTCGGCCAGGCGAATCGCCTTGTCTTCAATCTCTGCCCGGTCCAGTGTGTTGCCGGGGTCGCCCTTGGGCTCGTCCACGCGGCCTTGCAGGCTGCGGCCGTCGTGCGTGTGCACCGTCACCTTGCCGATCCAGCGCGCGGGGTAGGCCGCGTCCACCTCGGCGTCCAGCGCCATCGTCACCTTCGGCCGGAAGCTGCTGACCTCAGCGTCACCCAGGCTGGCTTCAAATTCGCTCACACCGGCGCGCCCGCGCGCGGCAATCAGCCCCAGCACCGTGCCCATGGAAAACTTGGCCTGGTGCACCGTCTGGGGCACATCCACTGCGCCCAGCACGTCAATCGCGCCCTGGTGCACATGGGCTGTCACGCTGTGCACCTGCGTGGCGTCCAGATTTTCGCGCAGCAGCACCTGATGCAGTGCATCGGCGGCAGGGTGCGTGTGGCGGCATGACGCGTGGTATTTGAATGATGTCTCGGCCAGCGTCCAGCGTTGGCCCAGGCCGTCGGTCAGGCGCGACAGGTCGGCGTCCTGCGACATGCCGGCGGCCATGCCCTGCGTGCCCTCCAGGATGCGTTTGGCGCCGGTAAAGCCCTGCAGTGCCAGGTATGCCGCGGTCACGCCCGCACCTGCGGCATGCGCCGTATG
>CALRZF020000372.1:0-3774 GCA_943372585.1 Ramlibacter sp. 2FC
CGGGCAGCTCGGCATTGACGCCACCGGCATTGCCCGCGCCGCGCACGCTGGCTGTCACGGCGCCCGGCGCCACGCCTTGCTCGACCCACTGCACCAGCGGCGCCAGCAGGTCAAACTGGTCGGCTGCGGGGCCGGCGCTGCAATGGTTCATGCCGGGCACGGGGTAGTAGCGCGCAAATTCTGCGCCCTTGCCGCCCAGCGCCTGGTCCAGGCGCAGCATCCACTGGCGCGTGTCTTCGGCCGAGAAGATGGCGTCGCTCACACCGTGGTACAGCACCATGCGCGCGCCGCGTGCCTGCAGCGCCGCCATGCCTGCAGCCGTCTCGTGGCCGGGCGGCGACATGTGGGCAATGCCCGATTCGCGGTAGGTGGCGTTGGTGGCTGTCAGCAGGGTCATGCGTGCGTCCAGGTCTTCTTTCATCGCATCCACCGGCGTGGGCGGCGAGCTGAACACCGTGCCCACCGACAGCGGGTCCAGCGCCAGCGCATTGACGAACTTCCATTGCGCCCAGTTGGCGCCGGCGATGCCCGTGTCCGCGGGGAAGGCGCTGTACAACGCGCGCCCGGTGCGGGTGGTGGCGCCGGCAAATGACGCAGCAAGCACGTCTTTTTGTGCAGGCGTCAAGCAGGTGCCGTCGCGCCCGGCGGCCCCGCACGCCGGCACATCGCGGCGGATGTCAAACGCGGCCTGGCAGGCCTGCGTGGCCTGCACCATCCCGTCGCGCAGGCCGTCCAGCGCGTCGCATTTGTCCAGCAGCGCGCCGGCCACCGTCTGGCGCTCGGCAGCGGTCAGCGCGCTGCCCAGGTCGGCGATGTTCACATTGGGCGCCAGCGGGTGCTTGACGGTGGCGCCCGGCGTGGCCAGCGGCGCCCATTGCTGCACGCCCCACAGCTGGGCCATGGCAGCGTTGGGCAGGCGGTAGCCCGGCGCGCCCACCAGGTAGCCGTCGTACTGGTCGCCGATGCGCGACGCCGCCACCATCGCATGGCGCCCGCCGTTGGAACAGCCGCCGATGTACGAGCGGTCCGGCCCCTTGCCATACGCGGTGGCGATCAGCCCCTTGGCCATGGGCGTGAGTTTGACCACGGCCTGGTAGCCGTAATCCAGCCGGGCCTGCGGCTCGGCGCCGAAGTAGGGCGTTTGCGCGCCGGTGTGCCCGGCGTCCGAGCTGATGACGGCAAAGCCCTGCATCAGCGCGCCGGTCAACGGCCCGCCGCCCAGGGCGCCTTCAGCGGGGCGCACTGCGCCATCCAGCCCGCCGTTGCCCTGGTAGTAAAAGCGGCCGTTCCAGTTTTGCGGCAGGCGCATTTCGAACGCGATGGCGTAGTCGCGCCCGTCGCTGCCCTTGCGTTTGTGCATCGCGCCCTTGACCAGGCAATGCGCGGCCACGTCGCGGCCCGCCAGCTTGAGCGTGCCTGCCGCCACCGTGGCGGCGGAGTCCAGCGTGGTGTTGTCGTGGCGGAAGGCTGTGGCCAGTGCCTCGCATTGGGCCAGCGTTGCGGGCGTAGCGGCTTTCAGCGCCGGGGCAGCCGGTGGCTGCGTGGAGCATCCCCCCAGCAACGCAACAGCAAATGCCGAACCCGACAGCCAGAGACGGGATGTTTTCATAAGGTGCTCCAGGAGCTGAAAGGATTGATTCAAGTGCCGCCGCGGATCCGGCTGCGCCGGTCCGCTGGCGGCGCCCCCTCGAGGGGGAGGCGCCAAAGGCGCCTCGGGGGTGGTTCAAGACTCTGCGGTGAAGCCGATTTGCTTGATGAGGCGGCGCCATTCTTCGGCGTCCGCGCGCAGCAGGTCGCCCAGCACCTGCGGCGTGGACGACTGAACTTCCATGCCCACCTGGGCCATGCTGCTGATCAGGTCCGGCTGCGCCAGCGCGGGCTGCAGGTAAGCGGCTGCGCGGCGCACCGTCTGCGCATTGGCCTTGCCCGGCAGGAACACGCCATACCATTCGCGCACGGTGATGGGGAAGCCCTGCTGGCGGTAGGTGGCCACCTCAGGCACAAACGGGCTGCGGTTGATGCCCGAGATGGCCAGGATGCGCAGGCGGCCGGTCTTGATGTACGGCAGGTAATCGCCCACAGGCGACGACATGGCCGAGATCTGTCCGCCCAGCAGGTCCTGGATGCCGGGGGCGGAGCCGCGGTAGGGGATGTGCTTGAGATCGCTGCCGGTCAGTTTGTTGAGCAGGCCCACGATCAGGTGCGGCATGGAGCCGGCGCCCGGCGAGCCGTAGTTGGCCTTGGTGGGGTTGGCCTTGGCCCAGGCCAGGAAGTCCTTGATGGTCTTCACGCTCTCGGGCACGGCAGGGCCCACGCCAAACGCGTGGTTGAAATAGCAGGCCAGCGACACCGGCTGCACATCTTCCAGCGGCTTGTAGGGCAGCGACTTGTAGACGAACGGGTAGATCGACAGCATGGACGACGGCGTGAGCAGCATCGAGCTGCCGTCAGCGGGGCTGTCGCGCAGCGTGGTCACGCCGATCTGGCCGCCCGCGCCGGGTTTGTTGTCCACCACCACGTTGGTGGCGTAGCCGCCGCGCAGCTTGTCGGCGATGCGGCGCGACATGGCGTCGCTGGTGCCGCCTGGCGGAAAGCCGCAAATGATCTTGGCCAGCTCCAGGTTGGCCTGCGCCAGCGCGGTCAGGGGCAGGCCCAGGCTGGCCATGGCGGCGGTTCGGGTGATGAAGGTGCGTCGATTACTCATGTTGTCTCCTTGGAAAAATGGTTTTATCGGGGGGCCATGCGCAGCGCGCCGTCCAGGCGAATCACTTCGCCATTCAGGTGCCCGTTGGTCACGATGTGCGCGGCCAGCTGGGCAAACTCTTCCGGCTTGCCCAGGCGCGACGGGAACGGGATGGACGCCGCAAGCGACGCCTGCACGGGCTCCGGCAACTGCTTCATGAGCGGCGTGGCAAACAGGCCCGGCGCGACAGTGCACACGCGGATGCCGTGCTGTGCCAGGTCGCGCGCCATGGGCAGCGTCATGCCGACCAGGCCGCCCTTGCTGGCGCTGTAGGCCTGCTGGCCCACCTGGCCGTCAAAGGCGGCGACCGATGCGGTGAACATCATCACGCCGCGCTCGCCGTCTTCCAGCGGAGCCAGCTTGACGCAGGCGGCGGCAAACAGGCGGCTGATGTTGTAGCTGCCGATCAGGTTGACGTTGATGACTTTCGCAAAGTCTTCCAGCGGAGCGGCGTTGCCGTCCTTGCCGACGATGCGCTTGGCCGTGCCGATGCCGGCGATGTTCATGAGGATGCGCGCCGGCCCGTGAGCGGCTGCGGCCTTGTCCAGCGCGGCCACCACGCTGTCGGTGTTGGTGATGTCGCACTGGCAGGCCACACCGTTGATCTCGGCCGCAACCTTTTCAGCCAGCGCCATGTTCACGTCCAGCACGGCCACCTTGGCGCCCAGGCGGGCCAGCTCGCGTGCGGTGGCCTCGCCCAGGCCCGATGCACCGCCGGTGACGAGGGCGGTTTGTCCTTGAATGTTCATTGCGTTGTGTCCTGCGGCAAAAGGGTGAAGGGCAGGCCGCCGCCGTGCAGCGCCTGGACCATGGCGTCGCGGTGCTTGAGCACTGCGCGCTGGTTGATGGAGCCCTTGTCGGTGACTTCGCCCTTGTCGATGGACGGGGGCTCGTGCATGACGTGCAGGCGCGCGATGCGGTTGGCGCTGCCGGTGCCGCTGCGGTTGAGCTCGTTGAGTACCTTCTGGAAGTGCGCCTGCACCGGCGCGCTTTGCACCACGTCTTTCATGGACACGTCTGCGCCCAGGCCC
>CALRZF020000373.1:0-3688 GCA_943372585.1 Ramlibacter sp. 2FC
CCGGGTGTCGTACATGGAGCGGGTGCAGGCGGCCATCGAGACGGCGACCGAGCGCCATCACGCCTGCGCCGTCATCCACATCGGGGTGGACCGGCTGTCGCAGGTCAATGACGCACTCGGCCGCGCTGCGGGCGACACGCTGCTGCAGCGCCTGGGCAAACGGCTTCGCCACTGCGTGGAAAGCGCCCAGGGCGGAGAACTGGGCCAGCTGCAGGACCAGCACCCCAGCCTGTTCCGCTTTGACGGCGACGAATTTGCCGTGCTGGTGCCGTTCCTGGACGAAATCGAATCCGCGGCCGGCTTCATCACCAGCCTGCTGGAGGCTGCGTCCACCACCTTTCGCACCGGCGAGCGCGACGTGTTTGTCACGGCCAGCCTGGGCGTGGCCGTGTTCCCGCTGGACGGGCGCGAGGCCAACCAGATCGTGACCAACGCGGGCCTGGCGATGCAGCACGCCAAGCAGGGCGGACGCAACACCTATGAGTTCTTCTCGCGAGAGCTCAACGAGCGCGCGGTCAACAAGCTGCGCATTGGCGGCGACCTGCGGCGTGCGCTGACCCGTGATGAAGTCACCATCCTGTACCAGCCCAAGATCGACGTGCGCACTGGCGTGGTGATGGGTGCCGAGGCAGTGCCCCGCTGGACGCGCAGCGACGGCACGGTGCTGGACGGCAGCCAGGTGCTGCAGATGGCGGGTACGTCCGAGATGAACATGGTGCTGGCGGAGTGGATGTTCGACCAGATCACGGCGCAGACCCGTGTGTGGCAGGCCGGCAAGCTGCACGTGGTGCCGCTGGGCATCAACCTGTCGCTGCGCCAGTTCCCGCTGTCGCAGCTCATGGAGGTTGTCTCCACGGCGCTGCGCACGCGGGCGCAGGCCGATTGCCTGTGCCTGGAGCTCAACGATGTGTCCGCCGCCGAAGACACCGAGCTGGCAGCGCGCGTGCTGGACCGCTTTGGTGAATGGGGGCTGCGGGTGGCGCTGGACCATTTCGGCGCGGCGGGCGCTAACCTGTCGCACCTGGGCCGCCTGCGGGTGCACGAGATCAAGGTGGACCCGTCCTTCATGTGGAAAGTGGACGAAAACCCCCTGAATGCGGCCATCATGCAGGGCCTGATCACCATGGCGCGCGGGGCAGGGCTGACGATGGTGGCCACGGGTGTGCAAACGCCGCAGCAGCTCGCCTTTTTGAAAAACAACGGCGCCGACCAGTGCCAGGGCAAGCTGTTCAACAACCCGCTGCCTGCTGAAGAATTTGCCGCCAGATGGCTGCAGCCTGCCAGTCGCACTGCCGCTGCCTGACCCCTGTCAACCTTGACAGGATTGACCGCAACCTACGCGGTTTTTACAGTCGCCCCTGTTGCCGCGCCGCGGTGCTGACAAAGGGGGGAATTCATGTCCGATGGCTATGTCAAAAAGCTGCTGGACCCGGCCAAGCGCCGCGCCGTGCTGCGCACCCTGCCCATCATGACGGGCGACCTGCGCAAGAACGTGCTGCAGGCCAAGCAGGTGGCCGTTCCGCTGGGCGGCAATTTTGACTACCTGCACGTGGCCAAGGCGGACCGCATCAGCTACTTCGACATCCGCCCCGAGGACTGGCCGTCCGACCACCTGAAGCTGTTCATCGAGGACAACCTGGTGTCCACCCAGTTCCAGTCGGGGCGTAACGCCAAGACACTGCGGCCGCTGTTTTACCTGCCATACCAGCGCAACAACACGGCCCGCATGAAGCTGGAAGAGCCCGGCACCTACAACGGCCCCGGGGTGCGCTTTTTCACCACCGCCATGATCGACGGCTGCTCGGTCTATATCGAGGGGCCGGCGGGTACACCCAAGGTCACCCATGCCAACGCGCAGGCCGTGCAGCCCACCACCGTGCACGACAACTGGGTGACCAAGCAGAACAAGATCCAGGCCAAGATCCTGCACATGGATACCCACTACGCGCATCTGCACAAGGCCGCCGCCGCCGCCGTGGTGGAGCGGCCCAACTACATTGCAGATGACCCGGCCGAGCTGTTGCAGGTCAAGACGGCTTTTGCCAATGCACACGGGGTGCCGGTCAACCGGGTGACGAGCTACCAGCCGTTTGGCGCGGTGCTGGGTTTCAAGGACGGCAACAACTGGTCGTTCTGGCTGCAGAAGAACGGCAACTTCAATTACCGCAGACGCACGACCGACCCGCACGACAGCGTGAAATACTGGGTGATCGAGGCACGCGAGGTCTGGCCCAACGGGGGCGGGCACTTCCGGCTGATTCCCTGAACAGGGCTGTTGATAGGGCTGGTTTTCCCCTTTTATCGGGCGATCAATCGCCGCCCGCCTTGCCTAAGCTTGGGGCACCGTTACAGGAGGCCCCATGGCATACCTTGATCACACCCCGGCGGCGCAGGCCGCATCCCGTCCCGTTGCGCCGTCCGTGTACGGGCTGGCAGGCGGCGACGGCTACTGGCCCCAGCATTCGCTGCAGGCTTTCACGCTGCGCATGGCGTCGCATGGCCTGTGCGTGAGCTCCAGCATGATGCTGGGCGACCGCCGCTA
Source organism: Ramlibacter sp. 2FC (assembly GCA_943372585.1). Taxonomy (GTDB): domain Bacteria; phylum Pseudomonadota; class Gammaproteobacteria; order Burkholderiales; family Burkholderiaceae_C; genus RAM1. Next base: position 2,543 of record CALRZF020000373.1, read on the forward strand.
TGCGCTCGAACAGTTGAGCCATGCGCATGCCATGGCCGACGACGAGCTGCGCGGGCTGGCCATGGAACTGTTTCGCCATTTCGAGCGACAGCAGTCCGGCCTGCCCCACTTGTCATGATGCTTTCGCCCGGCGTGCAGTTGATGCGCCGGCTCAAGCTGCGCGGCAAGCTGGCCCTGCTGGCGTTTGCCGTACTGGCACCGTTGGCGGTGATCTGTACATGGCATATCGCCGCGTGGCCGGGCGCCGGCGCCGCAACGCTGTGGACTGCGGTGCCCGCGGCCGTATTGCAGCTATACCTGCTGGCGGCGCTGCACCGCAGCTTTGCCGGCGGCTTTGAGCAGGCCATGGCACGGCTGCGCGACATGGAGTCAGGCAACCTGGGCCAGGTGGATGAACCCAAAGGCCACGACGAGCTGTCGCTCATGTCAGGTGCCATGGCGCGGCTGGCCGGGCGGCTGTCGGCCATCGTGGCCGACGTTCGCAGCAGCTCTGCTTTGGTTGAGCAGGCGGGCCAGCAACTGGCGCGCGGCTATGGCGACCTGCGCGGCCGCACCGAAAGCCAGGCGGCCAGCCTGCAGCAGACGGCGGCCAGCGTGCGCCAGCTGGCCGCCACGGTGGCGCACAACGCCGACGCCGCCGGCCAGGCGGACTCCAGCGCGTCGGCCGTGCGTGCATCGGCGGAAGAGCAGGCGCTGTCCATGACGCAGGCAGTGCAAACTGTTGGCGCCATTCATGACGGCACGCAACGCATGCGCGAGATCGTGGGCATGATCGATGCCATTTCCTTCCAGACCAATTTGCTGGCGCTGAATGCCGCCGTGGAAGCGGCCCGCGCCGGCGAGCAGGGCAAAGGCTTTGCCGTCGTGGCGGCCGAAGTGCGCCGGCTCGCACAGCGCAGCGGCGACGAGGCGCGCCAGATCCACAAGCTGATCGAAACATCCAGCGGCCATGTGGAAGATGGTGTGCAGCGCATCCGCGCCGCGGGCGACGGCATTACCCATATCGTGGAGGGTGTGCGCAGCGTGGCTGCCAACATGTCGCGCATTTCCAGCGCCAGCGGCGAGCAAAGCACCGGCTTGCGGCAGATATCGTCTGCTGTCGAGGAGCTGGACCGCATCACCCAGAGCAACGCCGGGCTGGTGGAA
>CALRZF020000374.1:0-3648 GCA_943372585.1 Ramlibacter sp. 2FC
CAGCGCGGGCTGATTTCTGCCTAGTCACATCTGCCATTAGCGGGGCAGCGCCGTACGGCGCATCTCACCCGTCTGGATACGGCTGGACCCGACGGCCCAACGGTTGTGCAGGTCCACATACACAGTGAAGTTGTATTCGGCGCCATCAAAGTGGGTGACGTCGCTGTAGCCGTAAATGCGCTGGTTGTAGCGCATCGTGGCGTTGTACAGCGTGGCATTCGGGTCGGCATACCGCAGGCTCACCGGCGCGTCGCGGTTCTTCAGTGTCTTGCCCATGCGAAACGCCAGGACGTCCACGTTGATCGTCTTGCCGGCATAGACCCCCGAGTTGTCCTCCAGCATGCACACGATCAGCGAGCGAACCAGGTCGGGCGACGCGGTGGCACCCTGGCGCGCCGTTGGCGCGGGGCATGCAGCGCGTGGACGAACCGGTGGCGCCACATGGGCTGACGGGCCGGCGCCACCCAGCTTGCGCACCTTGCTGCCCTGCACCAGCAGTGAGTAGCGGTCGTTGTCGTGGTCCTGGATCACCGTGAACGCAGCCACTGCGGGTGGCGCACCCTGGTCAATGCGCACAACCGTACCGCGGTCCATCCGGCCGGTGAAGCGTTCAAACTCCACCCGGTCGCCCACGTTGACATCTATCACACGTTGTTCGGCCACAGCAGGTGCACCAGCAAGCAGGAATACCAGCGCAAAAACGGCAAACGGCGATGTCATGCAATTCTCCTCGGGGCTGCAACACCCGCCAATCTAGAAACCCGCACCCACGCCTGCCATACCCCGCAGGGGGTATTCTGGTCCGGCGGTCCTTTTGGTAAGGTACTGGCATGCGTGCAACCACCACGACCCCGGCCCGCCGCTGGCGCCGCGCGGCCCTGATCTGGCTTGCGCTGCTGGCCGCCGGCTACGGTGCGGCCATGGTCTTTCTGTGGCACACCCAGGAGAGCCGGCTGTTCCTGCCACGCACAGTGGACGACGCCCGCGCAGCATCCGTCATGAAGCAGCTACCGGATGCACGGCATGTATGGCTGCAGGCACCTGACGGCACCCGGTTGCACGGCTGGTTTCGCCCGGCCACCGCAGGGGCACCATCAGGACGCGTGGTGCTTTACTTCGGGGGCAATGCCGAAGACGTGCACTGGCGCCTGGCCCGGGTGGAGCGCTTCGCCGGCTGGGATATCCTGCTGACCGACTACCGCGGGTACGGGCTCAGTACAGGGGCGCCCAGCCAGGCGGCCATGCAGGAAGACGCCCTGCTTTGGCATGACAGGCTGGTCGCCGGCGCAGATGGATTGCCGCCGGCCCACACCGTAACGGTGATGGGCACGAGCCTGGGTTCGTACTTTGCCACCCACGTCGCCGCGCAACGGCCCGTAAAGGGCGCCGTGCTGGTCACGCCGTTTGACAGCGTGCGCGACTATGTGCAAACACGCATGCCCATCGTGCCCGTCAGACTGTTGCTGCGCCATCCGCTGGACAGCCGGGCATGGGCCCCTGCCGTCAAGGCGCCCTCGCTGTTCATCGTCGCGGGCCAGGACACCACCATCCCCCCCGAGCGCGCGCACATCCTGGCCAAAAGCTGGGGAGGCCGCCCTTTTGAATCGGTGCTGGTGCCTGACAGCAACCACAACACGGTGTCTGCGGAGCCGCTTTACTGGGAAGCGCTCGCGCGCTTCCTGCGCGGCCTTTGATGCGGCTTGCCACGCTGGTGGTGGCTGTGCTGGCTGCCGCTGTGTGGGCCGCGCTGGCAGCGCAGCCACCGGCGCCATCCGAGACCTTGATACGACTGGAGCAGGCCGCCTTCGTCACGGGCGACGCCAACCCGCCGGACGACAGCGCCGCACTGCCGTGGGAGCTGAGAACCCTGCCCGACCTGTGGCGCATCCGCGGCCCCGCAGACGCTGGGTTTGGCTGGTACCGCGCAGAGTTCAACGTGCCGCAGCGGCCCGACACGCCGTGGGCACTCCACGTACCCTGGGCCAACTCGGCGCTGGCCGTGCGGCTCAATGGGGCGGAACTGGCGCGCGAGACAGCCTTTGATGCCGTCAGCCTGCCGGCGCGCGCCAGCCCGCCGTATCTCATCACCTTACCCGCCTCGGAAATCGCGCAGGGCTACAACATCCTGGACATTCACCTGCGCGTGGAAAAGGACATCAACGCCGGCCTGTCAGCGCTGGAAATAGGTCCGCAGGAAGCCATCATCCCCCGCTACCTGGCCGAGCGATTCTGGCGGATGGACCTGCCCCGCGCGTTGAACATGTCAGGCCTGGTGGCGGCCCTGTTCATGGCGCTGCTGTGGCTGCGCCGGCCTGGCGAAACGCTGTACCCGTGGTTTTGCGCGCTGGCGCTGGTCTGGGCCATGCGTGCGCTTTACTACACCGGGGACGAAGCCTGGATGCTGCCCCTGCGCGCGCGGCTGGGCCTGGGCAGCGGCGACCTGTTCCTGGCCGCCAGCCTGTCACTGGGCTTTGCGCTGCTGGCCATCGTGGTCAACCGGTTCGCACAGCGGCCGCAACCTGCGCTGGAACGATTTGCACTGGCGATATGCGTTGTACTGCCGCTGGCGATTGCGCCGCTGGGTACCCAGGTGCTGTCGCCGCTGCGGCCCGCCTGGTATGCACTGGCTGTGGCATTCGCCGCGTATGCCGCTGTTACCGCGTTGCAGCTGGTGCGCCGTGAAAGGCACTGGAGCCACGCGCTGATTTTTTCCGGCATCGTATTCACCATGGGCACAGGCCTGCACGACTGGCTGGTGGTGTCCGGGCAACTGCCCTACAGCCCCTTGCCCTGGCTGGGCTACGGGCCTCCCGTGATGCTGGCGGCCATGGTCGCTGCTTTGGGCGGGCGCTACTTTCATGCACTGGATGAATCCGCCCGCCTGAACCGCGAGCTGGAGCAGCGCGTGGCCGACAAGACGCACGAGCTGGAACAGCACTACGAGCGCATCTCGCTGCTGGAAAGCGCGGCGGCAGTTGCCGGCGAGCGCGAGCGCCTGATGCGTGACATGCATGACGGGGTGGGCTCACAGCTCATCACGCTCCAGCATGCGCTGGAAAAAGGCCGCTTTGACAACCGCCAGGCCGCCGACCTGGTGCGCGAATGCATCGACGACCTTCGGCTGGTGATCGACTCGCTTGATGCAGGCGCGCAATCCATGGGCGATGCACTGGCGAACCTGCGTTTTCGCGTGGAGCCACGCCTGGCGGCCGCCGGCATCGCGTCCACCTGGGACCTGCAGGCGCCGGACATGCGCCTTGCACCCGGCGTGGTGTTGCAGTTGCTGCGCGTCTTGCAGGAGGCGTTGACCAACGCGCTCAAGCACTCGGGTGCGCGTAACGTGCGCATCGCATGGCGGCTTGATGCGCAGCGAGCGCTGGCCATACTGCGGATCGAGGATGACGGGCGCGGCCTGCCGGCAGACCCCAAGCCCGGCGGCCGCGGGCTGGCCAACATGCGACAGCGCACGCAGCGCATCGGCGCGGCGCTGGAGGTGTCCAGCAGTGGGCAAGGCACCACCGTGGCGGCTGCATTGCCGGTGCCCGGCGGCGCCTGAGCGGCGCAGGGCGCGCGCACAATGTCAGCATGCACCGCATCACCCGGACCCAAGCCTGGCCCCTGCACAACGTGGCCGCCACCCGCGCACTG
>CALRZF020000375.1:0-3647 GCA_943372585.1 Ramlibacter sp. 2FC
GAAAGTACCGCGTGGCGCTTCCGCAGACGTTCCTTCTCCGCATTGTGCTCAGCGACCGTGCGGCCATCTTCGAGCACGTTTCCATCTTCAAGGCCGAGAGCCTCTCCAGGTTCGAAGCTAGGTTGAGGAGGTCCGTACCAAAAGATGATTGCCACGCCCACCATGCCAAGAATGAGGCCACCGGAATTCAGAGCTTGCACGCAGGTCATACGCGAGGTCTAACGTGAAGATGACCGGACCACAATAACCAGCGGCGCAGCCGCGGCCTGCTGTTGTGGGTCCGCGTCGATTGACATGTTAAGGGGTGGGAGGGAGACGTTGCGTACTCTCATTTACTTCTCCGTCTGCGACTCCGCAGCCAGTTCCTTTGCTTCGATGAAAGGGTGCTTCCCCTTCTCATGCGCCACCACGACGCGCCAGTGATGGCCGCCCTCATCCTCAATTAGAGCCACTTGGCGCAGACCTAGAAGAACACCTTGACCCGGCCAAACTATTCGTTGTTCTTCAGTGCTTATCACTCGATGCCAAGCCCCTGAGTCAATAGGCCCTTCCGGTCCAAATCGGTCGCGTCGTAGCTTCGCGTTCAGCTCACGTAACTCGCTGAGAATGTCTTTGGAATACGCTGTTTGATAGAACGCTGACCCTAAGTAGGCAAAGAGCGCGACTCCGACCAAGACAACGACGATGGCAACCAACCAGCTCATTCCACCCTTTAACTTTGATATATCCCGCAAAACTGCGGAATAACATCGCCCGTTGCGGGATAACACAGGCGATACATTTCAAAAAATCTGTTTATCGACATGGCTTTACCGCAATGTACTGCACAAACCTACAGGTATATTGAAATCGGCAAAGTCGCCGCCTCGGCTGCAGCGCCACGCCCTCGCACTAAACGCGGCTGATCCCCTGCCCCGCCACACTCTCTAGTTGCTCCCGCGTCACCATTCCCGTCGCAATCTCCGCCAGCGGCACCAGCACAAACGCCCGCTCGTACATGCGCGGGTGGGGGATGGTCAGTGTGGCGCTGCTGATGCTGGCCTGCCCGTACAACAAGATGTCCAGGTCCAGCGTGCGGGGCGCATTGCGGTACGGCCGTTCACGGCCCTCAGCCTGTTCTATCGCTTGCAGCGCCGCCAGCAGCGCGGGTGCGGTAAGCGTGCTGGCGATTTCCACCACGGCGTTGATGTAGTCCGGCCCGCTGGAATCCACCGGCGCGGTGCGGTACAGCGATGACTGCTTTGCGAGTGTGGTGCCGGGTAGCCGCGCTATAGCCACTATGGCGTCGCGCACGGCTTGCGGCGCGTCACCCAGGTTGGCGCCCAGCGCCACCCAGGCGGGCACCGGCTCGCGTGTCATGACGGGTCGCTGTTGCCTTCAGGCTGGGCCGATGCGCCGCCGCCCTCGCCCCCACCCGGCTTGCGCCTGCGGCGGCGGCGTTTGCGCGGTGCACCTTCACCGGCATCACCGCCCGCGCCTTCGCCCGGCGGGCCATCTGTCACCGGGCGGTCCTGCTGTGGCGCGGCCACAATGCCGGCGCCCGGCTCGGTCACCGGCGGGCGCGGCACGCGCACGCGGCGCACGCCCTTGCCTTGCGTTTCCTCGCGCACGCGCGACACCAGGTCTTCGCGCCCGGCATCGCTGGCGGTGCTGAATTCCTGCCACCAGTCGGCCAGCACCACGTCCACCTCGCCCGCGTCGGCGCGCAGGCGCATGAAGTCAAAGCCCGCGCGAAAGCGCGGCTGCTCCACCAGGCCAAACGGCGTGCTGCCGGTGCGCTTTTCAAAGCGGGGCTGCATCATCCAGATTTCGCGCATGTCGCCGGCCAGCTTGCCGCGGCCCGACACATCACCGATGCGGGCGTTGAACACGTCGTCTATCGCGTCCTGCAGCGCGGGGAACGGCGGCTGGCGGTTGGCCTGGCGCTGGGCCCAGCCGTCGCGCACGTCGGCCCACAGCACGCAGGCCAGCAAAAAGCTGGGTGCCACGGGCTTGCCTTCGTTCACGCGGCGGTCGGTGTCCTGCAAAGCGGCTTTCACAAACATCTGCTCGGCGCGCTCGACCACCACGTCCAGCAGCGGGTAAATGCCGCGCGACAGGCCCAGCGCTTTCAGCTGCGCAATGGTGGCCAGCGAATGGCCGGTTTGCAGCAGCTTGAGCATTTCGTCAAACAGTCGGCTTTGCGGCACGTCGGCCAAGAGCGGCTGCGCAGGCAGCAGGGCCTGCGCGGTCTTGCCGTCCAGCTTGAAGCCCAGCGGGTGCAGTTTGGCGGCAAAGCGCACGGCGCGGATGATGCGCACCGGGTCCTCGCGGTAGCGCGCGGCCGGGTCGCCGATCATGCGCAGCAGGCGCTTCTTGGCGTCCTTGATGCCGCCGTGGTAGTCCACCACGATCTGCGTCTCCGGGTCGTAGTACATCGCGTTGATGGTGAAGTCGCGCCGGGTGGCGTCTTCATCCTGCGGGCCCCAGACGTTGTCTCGCAGCACGCGGCCGGTGGAGTCCACGGCGTGTTTCATGCCGGCCAGTTCGTTACGGCTGGTTTTCTCGTTGCCGGCCACCTGTTCGGCGGCGGCGTTGTCCATCTGCGCGCGGAAGGTGGACACCTCGATCACTTCATGCTCGCGCCCGCGGCCGTACACCACGTGCACGATGCGAAAGCGCCGGCCGATGATGAATGCGCGGCGGAACAGGCCCTTGACCTGTTCAGGCGTGGCGTTGGTGGCCACGTCAAAGTCTTTGGGGCGCAGGCCCACCAGCAGGTCGCGCACCGCGCCGCCCACGATGTAAGCCTCAAAGCCGGCCTGCTTGAGCGTCTGCACCACGTTCACGGCGCGCTCGTCCACCAGCGACGGGTCGATGCCGTGCACGTCATGGCCCACTTCCTCGCGCTTGCCGAAGGGGGATGCTTTGCTGCTGCTTTTGCCCAGCAGCTTGTCGATGAATTTCTTGATCATTTATTTCTTGTCAAACAGGTCCAGTATGCGCCAGCCGCGCGCTTTGGCAATGGCGCGCAGGCGGTCGTCGGGGTTGGTGGCCACGGGTTCGTTGACCCGCTCCAGCAGGCTCAGGTCGTTGATGGAATCTGAATAGAACGTGGTGTGCACCGTGTCCCAGGCCAGGCCGCGCGCGGCCAGCCATTGTTCCACCCGCGTGACCTTGCCCTCTCGGGCCGACGGCACACCGTCGATCTCGCCGGTGATCCAGCCGTCGGCGCCGCGCGCCAGCGCCACGGCGATCAGCTCGCCCACGCCAAAGGCCTGGGCGATGGGGCGGGTGACGAATTCATTGGTGGCGGTGACGATCACCACCTGGTCGCCCGCGGCCTGGTGGCCGTGCACCAGGGCCAGGGCTTCGCTTCGCAGCTCGGGCAGCACCACGCTCTGCATGAAGCCCGCGTGCGCCTGGGCCGCCGCGTCAGCGCCCTTCAGGCGCACGGCGTCGGTGGCAAAGCGCACGTAGTCGTGGATGTCCAGCGTGCCGGCCTTGTAATGAGCGTAGAACTCGTCGTTGCGGCGGTTGAATTCGGCCGGGTCGGTCCAGCCGATGGTGCTGGTGTACACGCCCCATGAATGGTCCGAATCAATCGGCAACAAGGTGTGGTCCAGGTCAAACAAGGCGAGCCTGGGCGTGGGTTTACTCACTCATCC
>CALRZF020000376.1:0-3646 GCA_943372585.1 Ramlibacter sp. 2FC
GCTACCGCTACGGGGCTTTTGGCGACGGCGCGCCGCGCGTCACGCTGCTGGGCTCCGGCGCCATCCTGACCGAGGTGATCAAGGCCGCGCAGCAACTGGCCGAAGGTGGCATCGCCAGCGAGGTGCTGAGCATCACCAGCTGGAGCGAGCTGGCCCGCAACGGCGGCTACGCCGCGCAGCTGCTGCAGGGTGCAGCACCCATCGTGGCCGCCAGCGACTATGTGCGCGCGGTGCCTGAAAGCATCCGCCAGCATGTGCCCACCAGGCGCAGTTACACCACGCTGGGCACCGACGGCTTTGGCCGCAGCGATACGCGCGCCGCGCTGCGCCAGTTCTTCGGTGTGGATGCGGCTGCTGTGGCGCACGCGGCCCGGCAAGCGCTGCAGCCGGGTTCGCCAGCAGCGTGACGGGCCGTGGCCTTACTCGGCCGTGATTTTCTTCTCTGTCGCCACACGCGCCCACTTGGTGATTTCGCTGCCCAGGTAGGCCTGCGCCTCCTCAGGGGTGCCGCCGCCAATCTCGGTGCCCATGGCGGCCAGCTTTTCGCGCACGTCGGGCGTCTTCAGCGTTTCGGTCATGGCGGCTGACAGCCGCGCGCGCACGTCGCGCGGCAAGGCGGCCGGGCCCATCAGCATGTACCAGGCGCCGATCTCGTAGCCGGGCACGCCGGACTCCGCCACCGTCGGCACGCCCGGCAGCGAGGCCACCCGCGTGCTGGTGGTCACGGCCAGCGCGCGCAGGCGGCCGCTCTTGATGTGGGCCAGCACCGTGGGAACGGTGTCAAAGTTCACGTCCACCTGGGCCGACAGCAGGTCGGCCAGCGCCGCGCCGCTGCCCTTGTAGGGTACGTGCGTCATGCTGGTGCCGGTGGCCAGCTCGAACATTTCCGCTGCAAAGTGCTGCTGCGTGCCCACACCGGACGACGCGTAGTTGATGCCGCCTTTTTTGGCCTTGGCCAGGGCAATGAACTCCGCCAGGGTTTTGGCCGGTGACGCCGCGGGCACCACCACCACCTGCGGCACGCTGCCCACCAGGGTGATGGCGGAAAAGTCCTTGTCGGCCGCGTAGGGCATCTTGGGCGTGATGGCGGGCACCATGGCGTTGGAGCTCACGTGCCCCAGCAGCAGGGTGTAGCCGTCCGCGCGGGCCTTGGCCGCTGCGCTGGCGGCAATGGCGCCGCTGGCGCCGGCGCGGTTTTCCACGATCACGGGCTGGCGCAGCAGCTCGGACAGGCGCGGCGCGATCTGGCGCGCGATCAGGTCCGTGCCGCCGCCGGGCGCAAAGCCCACCAGGATGGTGATGGGCTTGGACGGGTAGGCGTCCTGCGCGGCGGCGGTGGTGGTGATGGCGCTCATGGCGCTTAGCGCGGCCGCGGCCAGCACGGTGCGGCGATTCAGTTTTGTCATGGTGTTTGTCTCCTCAAGGGGGGGTCAGTGGAATTCGGTCAGGCTGCCGAAACCGGGGAACTGGTCCTTGATGCCCATCTTGCGCAGGGCCGACCAGTAGATGACAGGGCCTGACGCAAACACCGGCTTGCGCAGCCACTTCTCGGCGTCGTTGGCCACCTTGGCATAGGCCAGGTTGGTGCCCAGCTGCAGGATGGCGTCGGGCTTGGCCGCTTCGCAGCGCAGCGTGGCTTCGGCCAGCTGCTCGTAGGTTTGCGATGCCACATGGATGATGCTCTTGCACTTGAGCCCTTCCACATGCACCACCTCGAACCCGCGCGAGGTGAAGTAGCTCACGGCGTTGGTCTCGATCACCGGGTAGTAGGGTGTGAGCAGCGCAATGCGTTTGGCGCCGCACAGCTTGAAGGCCTGCTCGGCCGACTGCGCGCCCATGGTCACCTGCACGCCCGAGGTTTTCTCCAGGTGCTCCTGCAGCGCGAAGCTGCCCTTTTCACCGCCCATGTAGCTTTGCGATGACATGCCCAGCACCAGGTGGTCAATCAGCGCTTCCTTGAGCCGGCGCACCGAGTCGTCCAGGTTGGCCGTGACGTTGCGCATGATGATGGACCAGTCTTCGTCCTTGGCGATCTTCTGGTTGGGCACGTAGTAGCGGTCGATGGCGTTGATGACGCCGCGCGGGCGCATGTCCATCATTTCGTTTTCCACGTTCACGTTCGGGCCGGGCGTCATGACGCCGATCACGCCGCGCGGGCCCAGGGCATTCACATAGCGTTGGTCGTCATGGGTGGAGCCGTCGATTTCACGGATTCCTTGCTGAAATGCATTCATTATTTGATTCCTTTGCCTTGGTTTGGCAGTTGAAAGAGGGGTTCATTGGCCGAATGAATGCAGTTGAATGTAGAGAGTCGAAACTGGCGTGTCAATAGTTTTGAATTCAATAAGGCTTTAAATATGGTTACAAGGCTGAAATTCCAAAGAAAATCGCCAAAAATGAATTCATAATTGCCAGATGTCCAAAGAATTCGTCCATAACGACCTGCTCGACAACCTGCGTGAGGTCTTCGTCCGCGGTGAAGTCCCGGCTGGCCAGAAGGTGCCCGAGGCTCAGCTGTGCGAGCGCTTTGGCGTGTCGCGCACGCCGCTGCGTGAGGCGCTCAAGGTGCTGGCCGCTGAAGGCCAGGTCGAGCTGCTGCCCAACCGCGGCGCGCGCGTGCGCGAGCTGTCGCTGCAGGAGGTGGACGGGCTGTTTGCTGTGGCGGGCGCGCTGGAGGCGCTGGCGGGCGAGCAGGCCTGTGAGCGAATCGCTCAGGAGGAACTCGACGCGCTGGCCGACCTGCACACGCGCATGCGCGATGCTTTTGAGCGCCGCGACATGGCGCCGTATTACGCGCTGAACCGGCAGATTCACGAGGCCATCGTCCGCGCCACGCGCAACCCTGTGCTGGTGGCGCAGTACGCCATCCTGAATGCGCGCATTCGCCGCGTACGGTTTGACTCGCCCATGACCGACGAGATCTGGGCACGCGCCATGGCCGAGCACGAGGGCATGATGAATGCGCTGCAGCGGCGCGACAGCGCCGCCATGGCCAGCATCCTGAAGACCCACCTCAAGCACAAGAGCCAGGCCATCCTGCAGGCCATGCGCGACGCACCCCCGCCTGTGGCGCCCCGGCGGCAGCGTGCCGCGGCCTGATTAAGATGCAGCCCATGAGCAGTGCCGCCTTCCCCTCCCGCTTCTGGGCCGACCTGGTCACGACCGACTTTGCTGCGCTGGATGCGGCGCGTACCGTGGCGGTGCTGCCCGTGGCCGCGACCGAGCAGCACGGTCCCCACCTGCCGCTGAGCGTGGACCAGGCGCTGGCCGACGGCGTGGTGGCCGCTGCGCTGCCCCACCTGCCGGCCGATCTGCCCGCGCTGTTCCTGCCCACCCAGGCCGTGGGCTACAGCCCCGAGCACACGGCGTTTGCCGGCACGCTCACGCTGTCGGCCCCCACCGTCATTGCGCTGTGGACCGAGCTGGGTGAAAGCGTCGCGCGCGCCGGCGTCAAAAAACTGGTGCTGTTCAATTCGCATGGCGGTCAGGTCAGCCTGATGGACATCGTGGCGCGCGAGCTGCGCAACCGCTGCGGGCTCATCGTCTACAGCACCAGCTGGTACAGCCTGCCGCTGGGGCCCGAGGTGGACGGCCTGTTCAGCGCCACCGAACACCGCTTCGGCGTGCACGCGGGTGAAGTCGAAAC
>CALRZF020000377.1:0-3621 GCA_943372585.1 Ramlibacter sp. 2FC
CTGCTGCAGTACCGCAATGGCGAGCCGCCCAAGTACGGCGCAATCTGGCTCACCTACTACCCGCACATCATGGTCGAGTGGTATCCCCACGTGCTCACGGTGTCCACGCTGCACCCGGTCAGCCCCACCAAAACCATCAACATGGTGGAGTTTTACTACCCCGAAGAAATCGCCGCGTTCGAGCGCGAATTTGTCGAGTCGCAGCAGGCCGCCTACATGGAAACCTGTGTCGAGGACGATGAGATCGCCGAACGCATGGATGCAGGCCGCAAAGCCCTGGCCCAGCGCGGTGACAACGAAACAGGCCCCTACCAGAGCCCGATGGAAGACGGCATGCAGCACTTCCACGAGTGGTATCGCGGCGCGTTGGGCATAGGGCGGCCCCTGATCTGATGTCTGAGCCCGCCTGATGCAAGCGCTGTGGATGGTGCTGGGGTCGCTGTTTTTCGCGACCATGGCGGTGTGCGTGAAGTTTGCATCCGCCTATTTCAATGCCGCCGAACTCGTGTTTTACCGGGGCTTGCTGGGCATGCTGTTCATGTGGCTGCTGGCGCGCCGCCAGGGCATCAGCCTGGGCACACAGTACCCTGGCATGCACGGGTGGCGCAGCCTGGTGGGCGTGATCTCGCTGGGTGCGTGGTTCTATGCCATTGCCTTGCTGCCGCTGGCGACGGCCATGACGCTCAACTACATGAGCAGCGTCTGGATCGCCGCGTTCCTGATCGGCGGAACGCTCATTGCCTGGAAGCCGCGCGACGGCACCGCCACTGCTTTGCGCCAGGGCCCGCTCGTGCTGACGGTGCTGGCCGGGTTTGCAGGCGTGGTGTTGATGCTGCGGCCCACCATTGAGCAAAACCAGATTTTTGCGGGCCTGATCGGCCTGATGTCCGGCTTCATGGCCGCGTTTGCCTACATGCAGGTCATGGCGCTGGGCAAGCTGGGTGAGCCCGAAAGCCGTACGGTGTTTTACTTTGCGCTGGGCTCGGCTGTTGCCGGCGGCGCGGCCATGCTGGTCACCGGTGTGTCCCCGTGGGACTGGCAGCACGCGCTGTGGCTGCTGCCGGTGGGGTTGCTGGCGTCCATGGGGCAGCTGTGCATGACACGCGCGTACAGCCATGGCGCCACACTGGTCGTTGCCAATTTGCAATACTCGGGCATTGTTTTCGGGGCGCTGTACAGCGTGCTGCTGTTCGGCGACACGATTCCCGTGGTCGGCTGGGCCGGCATGGCACTGATCGTGGCCAGCGGCGTGGCCGCCACGGTACTGCGTGCACGGGCCGCGCCCAACGCCCCGGCGGAAGAACATTGAAGGACGCAAGATGCACACGACCCTGATTTCCGTTGAGCAACTGCAGGCCCTGCAGGGCAGTGGCAAACCCATGATGGTGTTTGACTGCAGCTTTGACCTGATGAACCCGGCCTCGGGCGAGGCGCAGTACCGCGAAGCCCACATTCCCGGTGCCGTCTACGCGCACCTGGACACTGCCTTGAGCGACAAGGGCATGCCCGACGCCGCAACCGGCAAACTCCAGCCACCGGCGGACGCTGCCTCCGGCGGACGCCATCCTTTACCCAGCCGCGAGAAATTTGCCGTGTGGCTGTCCAGCGTGGGTTTTGACAACACCATGCAGGCCGTGGTGTACGACCGCCAGGGCGCCAACTACTGCGGCCGCCTGTGGTGGATGCTCAAATGGGCCGGACACGACGCCGTGGCCGTGCTGGACGGTGGATTGCAGGCGTGGCAGGCCGCAGGCGGCGCGGTCACGGCGCAAGAGGAACCGTCGCACTTCCAGACCAACTTCCGCCTGGGCGAGCCGCTGCGCAAGCTGGCCACCACAGACTCAGTGCTGGCGGGTCTTCGTGGTGCTCAAACCGTGATCGACGCGCGCGCCGCCCCGCGTTACCGCGGCGAGGTGGAGCCACTGGACCCGGTGGCCGGCCACATTCCCGGCGCGCTGAACCGCCCGTTCCAGTCCAACATTGGCCCTGACGGCAAATTCAAGCCCGCCGCGCAACTGCGCGAAGAGTTTGAACAGTTGCTGGCGGGCTGCGACCCCTCCAGCGTGGTGCACCACTGCGGCAGCGGCGTGAGCGCCGTGCCCAACGTCATCGCCATGGAAATCGCCGGGCTGGGTACACCCGCGCTGTACGCCGGCAGCTGGAGCGAATGGTGCGCTGATCCAGCACGCCCGGTGGCCAAAGGCTAGCCAGAACGGGCACTGGCCCGCGCGGAGCGGACCAGCGACCGGCCGGCGCGGTACAAAAGCCAGCCCAGCAGGGTGCCCCCCAGGGTGGCCATCAGCAGCCAGCCCATCTGGTTGCAGCCTTCGCGCCACGCCGTGCCGATGCATCCCATCGCGGTGATGGCCGTAAAGCCGCCGCCGGCCACGATCACCCAGGCCATCAGCAGCCCGCCACCGATGGCCAGGACGTAGCCCGCCAGTTGCTTCATGCGCGCCCCTTCTTTCTGCAGCCCTCGCTGCAAATCGCACCTGTTTACCTGCCGGTGACACAGCGGCGCTGCTGCCGCGCTAGACTGCCCGAATGACTACACAACGCATCTTCGCGGCCCGCACCCTGGTGGCGCTGGCCTGCACGCTGGCAGCGGCCACGGCCAGCGCCCAGCTCAGGCTCCCGGGAAACAGTGGCAGCGGCGGGGCCCCGTCGCTGGGCGCACCGCCAGCGCCTGCAGCCCCCGCGCCAACGACCCAGTCACCGGCAGCAGACGACACGGCACAAAAGGAAAACGCAGGCCAGCTCGCTGCACTCGGCTGGCTCCTGCTGCTCGATCGAAGGGACTGGGGCACCGCCTGGGAAAGCGCCAGCCAGGTGTTTCGCACGCAGGTGCCCATTGGCGCATGGATGGACGCCATCCCCAAGGTGCGCGAACCGTTCGGCCCGCTGACGGGACGCGACCCGCTGGAGATCGCCTACAAGACCGAGCTGCCGGGCCGCCCCGCAGGCGATTACGTGACGGTCGTATTTGCAAGCAAATTCACGAACAGGCCCGATACGCAGGAGATCGTGACGACCGCGCGCGACAGCGATGGAAAGTGGCGCGTGCTGGGTTATTCCACCCGTTGATGTGCCCGCTGAACGCCGCCTGAACAATGAGGTAAGAGTTCAGGCCCGCGCCGATACACCCCGACATACAACTTCGCGCGGCGCAGCGCGGGCGTTGACATCGCCTCACCATCATGGAATCTCCACTACAGGAGATTCGCATGATCAAGACAAGTCTCGTTGCTGCCACACTGGCCCTGGCTTCGCTGGGCGCGGCCACCACGACGGCGTCCGCGGCCACCTCGATCACGGTGCAGATAGGCCCGCCGCCCGCGCCCTACTACGAAGCAGTGCCCGCACCACGGCGCGGCCAGGTCTGGCTGCCAGGCCACTGGGAATGGCGCGGCAATCACCATCAATGGGTCACGGGCCAGTTCGTGCGCGCCCGCCCGGGCTACTACTACGCGCAACCGGTCTACGTGCAACATGGCAATCGCTGGAACTACCAGCCGGGTTACTGGGCACGCGGTGAACGCGGCGGTCGCGGCGACCGGGACCATGACGGCGTGGCCAACCGCTACGACCGAGACCGGGACAACGACGGTGTTGCCAATCGCT
>CALRZF020000378.1:0-3621 GCA_943372585.1 Ramlibacter sp. 2FC
ATCACTGCCGCATGTATCGAGCCGCATCGAATCTGACCTACCGTGGGCCCCTGGCCTGCTTTGAAACTCGCGATTTGATGCAGTGGTATTTTCTGGCGCTCGATCTCGTGGGGATCGCCGGGGCGAAGCCGTAGGCCCAAGGCATTTTCAGCGCCTTCACGCCAGACAAATACCGCAGAAACAGCGCCATACTCGTCCCACTTCTTCCCAACTCTTCCAATGCGACGCAACAACGCCTCAGCCCCGTCTTTTCCCTTGGTAGCGGCCTCAAATGTTGTATGCCCGGACACTGTCCGCCACAAGTTACGCTCGTGAACCGCCGCATATTTGATTGTCACATTTGCCCCTACTTGATATGCAGCAATGCTATCGATATCGCTGAATATGAACAACTTGCAAAGCCTCAAACGACTGTGGGCGACACTTCAGCTTTACAGTCACCGCCTTCGAGCGCGCAAGCTGCTACGCCGTGCACCAGATGTGCCGGCCGGGCCAGGCGACGAGCGCTAAGCCTGTTTTGCCAGCAGCGTGGCCAGTTCCGGCATGAGCGCTTCAGGCGCGGCCTGGTGCGCGCCCTCCAGCGTCGCCAGCACGGCAGCCGCGATGCCTCGCGATGAATCCGCGTCACCCGCCATGGTGTTGTAGTAGCCCAGGTCCTTGCAGGCATTGGCCAAAGAAAAGCGCAGGCTCGATGTGTCACCCGACAGCAGGTAGGGACGCAGGCGCTCCAGCGCCACGCCACCGCCGCCGCCCTTGGCCAGGATGTCCACGAATGCTTCGGGCGGCACGCCGTGCTGGGCCGAGCAGGCTGCAGCTTCGGCAATCAGCGCCACGGTGCCCAGCGACACAAAGTTGTGCAGCAGCTTCATGCTGTGGCCCGCGCCGACGGGGCCGGCGTGAAAGATGTTTTCGGCAAAGCACTGCAGCAGCGGGCGGCATTCGTCCAGCAGCGCGGCGTCGCCACCCACCAGCAGGTTCAGGCGGCCTTCGGCGGCCTCCTTGGGCGTGCGCGTCATGGGTGTGTCCAGGAAGCGGCCGCCGGCTTGGGCCACCGCTTGCGCCATGCGCTCGGTGGACGACGGCAGCGCGGTGGAGCAGTCCATCACGATGGTGCCGGGGCGCAGGCCAGTGAGCACACCGCCCTCACCCGTCAGCACGGCTTCAACCTGCGGCGAGCCGGTCAGCACCAGGATCACCACGTCCGACTGCGCGGCCACGTCGGCCGGGCGCGTGGCGGTGCGCGCACCGGCGGCCTTCAGCGCGTCCAGCGGCTGGTTGCCGGGGTGCTCCAGCACCGTCAGCGTGTGGCCGTGCTTGAGGATGTTGGACGCGATGCCGTGGCCCATCATGCCGATGCCCACCATGCCGATGTTCTTTTTCATGTCGATGTCTCCGTTGTCGGTTGTTACAGCGCCTTGCGCAAATTGGCCGGCGCGATGCGCAGGGCCTCGCGGTACTTGGCCACCGTGCGACGCGCGCATTCAATGCCCTGCTCCTTGAGCATCTCGGATATCTGGTTGTCGCTCAATGGCTTCCTGGTGCTTTCGCTGGCCACAAACTGCTTGATCAGCGCACGCACCGCGGTACTGGACGCGTTGCCGCCAGTCTCGGTCCCCAAGGCCGAGCCAAAGAAGTATTTCAGCTCGAAGGTGCCGTAAGGTGTGGCCATGTACTTGGCCGTGGTCACGCGGCTGATGGTGGATTCGTGCAGGCCCAGTTCGTCGGCAATTTCGCGCAGCACCAGCGGGCGCATGGCCAGCTCGCCATGCACAAAGAAGTTTTTCTGGCGCTCCACGATGGCGTTGCTCACGCGCAGGATGGTGTCAAAGCGCTGCTGGATGTTCTTGATGAACCAGCGCGCCTCCTGCAGGCGCTGCTGCAGCGCCTGGTGGCCTTCGCCCTTGTGGGCCTTCAGCGCGCCGGCGTAGATGTCATGCACGCGCAGGCGCGGCATGACGTCGCTGTTGAGCTGCACGCGGAATTTGGGTTGTGCGCTGCGCCCGATGCGCGTGACGATCACATCGGGCACCACGATGTTGCGCTCCACATCCACAAAGCGGCGGCCCGGCTTGGGCTCCAGCCGCACGATGAGAGCAATGGCGGCCTTGACTTCGGCTTCGCTGTCGCCGCTGGCCTGCGCCAGGCGCTTGACGTCGCGCCGTGCCAGCAGCTCCATGGGCTGCGCGCACAGGCGCAGCGCCGTTTCGCATGCCGGGCTGCCACGGCCGTCGGCCTGCATGGCGCGCAGCTGCAGCGTCAGGCACTCGCCCAGCGTGCGCGCACCCACACCGGCGGGCTCCAGGTGGTGCAACAGGCGAAGTGCTACGGTGAAGCGGTGCACCAGTTCGTCCAGCTGCTCCTCGTCGCGCCCGGCCAGGCCGATGGCCAGCTCTTCCAGCGAGTCTTCCAGGTAGCCGTCGTCGTTGAGCGACTCGATCAGGAAACGCAAAGCGGCGCTGTCCTCCGCCGACAGCCGCAGCGACAGGGCCTGGCGGTGCAGATGCGTTTGCAGCGACTCCTGGCCGCGGGCCAGCTCGGTCGCATCCATCTCGCCGTCGTCGCCCAGGTTGTTCTTGCGCGCGGGCGCGTCCCCGCCCCATTCGCCGTCGTCGGGCACCATCTCGGTACTGCCGTCGCCGTCCCAGGTGGGTTCGTCGCCGTCGGAGGTGGCGGGTGCTTCGGGCTCGGCGGTGGTCGAGGTTTCGGCCTGTGGCAGCGCAGCCAGGGGCTCGGCCACAAACTCGGCTTCGCGGTCGTCTTCGCGCACCGGCGTGTCCACCTGGGCCAGGCCGAATTCCTCGCGCGGGGCTTCGTCGGCGTTGAGCTCCAGGAAGGGGTTGTCGTCCAGCATCTGGTCGACTTCCTGGCTCAGCTCCAGCGTGGACAGCTGCAGCAGGCGGATGGACTGCTGCAGCTGCGGCGTCAATGCCAGATGCTGCGAAACGCGTAGTGACAAACCCTGTTTCATGGGACCGTCACATCCTGAAGTGCTCGCCGAGGTACACGCGTCGTACGTCGGCGTTGTTCACGATCTCCGATGGCGTGCCCTGGGCCAGCACATGGCCGTCGCTGATGATGTAGGCATGGTCGCAGATGCCCAGTGTTTCGCGCACGTTGTGGTCGGTGATCAGCACACCGATGCCGCGCGATTTCAGGAAACTGATGATGCGCTGGATTTCAATCACGGCGATCGGGTCGATGCCGGCAAACGGCTCGTCCAGCAGGATGAAGCGCGGCTGCGTGGCCAGCGCCCGCGCAATCTCCACGCGCCGGCGCTCGCCGCCCGACAGCGCCACCGACGGCGAGCCACGCAGGTGTTCCACCCGCAGGTCCTGCAGCAGCGTGGTCAGGCGTTCGTTGATGTCGGTCTTGCTTAAAGGCCGGCCGTTCTCGTCGCGCTGCAGCTCCAGCACCGCGCGCACGTTTTCCTCCACGTTGAGTTTGCGGAAGATCGATGCCTCTTGCGGCAGGTAGCTCAGGCCCAGGCGTGACCGGCGGTGAATGGGCATGTGCTCCACCGGCTGGCCGTCGATGGCGATCTCGCCGGCGTCAGCGCGCACCAAGCCCACGATCATGTAGAACGATGTGGTCTTGCCCGCACCGTTGGGGCCCAGCAGGCCC
>CALRZF020000379.1:0-3614 GCA_943372585.1 Ramlibacter sp. 2FC
ATCAGTTTGGACAGCAGCGCAGCGTCCACGGCCCAGTCCAGCCCCGGGATGGGCACGGCGCTGGCGGCGGCGCCCACCAGGGCGCGGCGGTTCAATGTCTTGCGGCTGCGGCGCACGGCCGCCATCAGTTCGGGGTGGCCTGCGGCCAGTTGGAGTGCAGTGGGCATGCGATCACTTTAGCGCCACCAGCCCGTGCCGTGGGGTGCCTTTTTAGAGGCACCGCTTCAGTGCAAACGGCTCAAGCCGATGCGGCTTCGATCTGGCCCGACAGCTCGAGCCAGCGCTCTTCCAGCGTGGCCAATTCGTCCGTTACAGCCTTCAGCCGCTTGCCGGCTTTGGCGATGTCCGCCGGGCTCAGCGGGGTGGCCATGCGGGCTTCAAGCTCGGCCTTTTCTTCGCTCAGCGCGGCCATGCGCTTGTCGGCTTGTTCCAGCTCGCGTTTGAGCGGCTTGATCTGCGTGGCGGCCACCGGTGCCGGCGCGGGCGCCGGGGGTGGGGCCTTTGAGGCTTGCACGGCTTGCGCAGCTTCCTTGGCCTCTTCACGCATGCGTTTGGCTTCGTCCAGCAGGTAGCGTTGGTAGTCGTCCAGGTCGCCGTCAAAGTCGCTCACCACGCCGCGGCCCACCAGCCAGAACTCGTCGCACACCGAGCGCAGCAGCGCGCGGTCATGGCTGACCAGCATCAGCGTGCCTTCAAACTCGTTCAGCGCCACGGCCAGGGCCTCGCGGGTGGCCAGGTCCAGGTGGTTGGTGGGCTCGTCCAGCAGCAGCAGGTTGGGGCGCTGCCAGACCATCATGGCCAGCACCAGGCGGGCTTTTTCACCGCCGCTCATGGTGCCCACGGGCTGCTTGACCATGTCGCCGCTGAAGTTGAAGCTGCCCAGGAAGCCGCGCAGGGCCTGTTCGCCCGTGCTTTCCTTCACTGCGGTGCCCAGCTCGCGCGCCAGGCGGACCATGTGTTCCAGCGGGTTGTCCTGCGGGCGCAGCACGTCCAGCTCCTGCTGGGCAAAGTAGCCGATGTTCAGGCCCTTGCCTTCGGTCACCGTGCCGGCCAGCGCCCCCATTTCGCGTGCGATGGTCTTGACCAGCGTGGACTTGCCCTGGCCGTTGGCGCCCAGAATGCCGATGCGCTGGCCGCCCTGCACCGAGCGGTTCACGCCCGTCAGGATGATCTTGGGCGCGGCGTCCTCCACCTCGTAGCCAAAGCTGGCGCCGGTGATCGACAGCATCGGGTTGGGGATGTTGCCGGGCTCCTTGAATTCGAATGTGAACTCGGCCTCGGCCAGCAGCGGCGCGACCTTTTCCATGCGCTCCAGTGCCTTGACGCGGCTTTGCGCCTGCTTGGCCTTGCTGGCCTTGGCCTTGAAGCGGTCAATGAATTTCTGCAGGTGGGCGATCTTGTCCTGCTGCTTGGAATACGCCTGCTGCTGCAGCGCCATCTGCTCGGCGCGCAGGGTTTCAAAGGCGCTGTAGTTGCCGCCGTAGCGCGTGAGCTGGGCCGTGGCAATGTGCAGGGTGACGTTGGTCACCGCGTCCAGGAATTCCCGGTCGTGGCTGATGACGATCATGGTGCCGGCGTACTTCTGCAGCCAGGCTTCCAGCCAGACCAGGGCGTCCAGGTCCAGGTGGTTGGTGGGCTCGTCCAGCAGCAGCAGGTCGCTGGGGCACATCAGCGCGCGCGCCAGCTGCAGCCGCATGCGCCAGCCGCCCGAGAAGCTGTTGACCGGCCCGTCCAGCTCGCTGGATTTGAACCCCAGGCCCAGGATCAGCGCCTGTGCACGGGGCACAGCGTCGTGCTCGCCCGCGTCGGCCAGGTCGGTGTAGGCGTGGGCCAGCTCCATGCCGATGTCGGCGTCGTCGGGGTTGGCTTCATACGCCGCTTCAATGGCCGTCAGCCGCTGGCGCAGCTCCAGCAGGCGGGTGTCGCCACCCACCACAAAGTCGGTGGCGGATTCTTCGGTCTCAGGCATGTCCTGCGCGACCTGGGCCATGCGCCACTGTTTGGGCACGTAAAAGTCGCCACCGTCTTCGTGCAGCGAGCCGTTGAACAGGGCAAACAACGTGGACTTGCCCGCGCCGTTGCGTCCCACCAGGCCGACCTTCTCGCCGGGGTTGATGGTGACGTTGGCGCCGTTGAGCAGCACTTTGGCGCTGCGGCGCAGGATGACGTTCTTGAGAGTGATCAAAACAGGGGTTCTCGTTCAGCGCAATTGCAGCTCGTCGCCGCCGAACGTCACGTTCAGGGGATCGATCAGCACGCGTTTGGGGCCGTCTTCCACGTGCCCGGCAATCATGGCTTCCACACCCAGACCACGGGCAATGTCCACCGCGCGCTGCGCGTCGGCGGCGGCCAGGTACAGCGCAAAACCTGCGCCCATGTTCAGCGTGCCATAGGCCTCGTGGTCGTCCAGCTGGCATTCGCGCTGCATGAAGTCCAGCACGGCGGTCTTGGGCGGCACGGCGGTGATGCGGTAGGTGAGGGTTTTGGGGTGGCGCATGAGCTTGCGCCAGCCGTGGCCGGTGACGTTGGCGCTGTAGTGCGGCACGATGCCGGCGGCGGCCAGCGCCTCGGTCACAGGGGAATACAGGGCGGTGGGGGCCAGCAGGGCGTCGCCATAGGTTTGACCGTTGCCGATGTCGGTGAGGTAACCCTGGGGGAGCCGCTCGGCCAGCTTGCGTGCCAGCGACAGGCCGTTGGCATGGATGCCGCTGGCCGCCAGGAACACGATGGCGTCGCCCGCGCCCAACTTGTCACCCAGCGACAGCCGGCTTTTGGGACTGACGATGCCGGTGCACGACGCGGCCAAGTCCACCCGGCCGTCGGCCACGATGCCGGCCAGCGCGGGCGTCTCGCCACCGCCCCAGGCCACACGGCAGATGTCGCAGGCCTTCTTCCAGCCTGCCACCAGGGCCTGCGAGCGAGTGGCGTCGCTGAACCAGTCGGACCCACCCGCGGCCCAATAGGCCTGCACCACCAGCGGCGTGGCACCCACAGTGATCAGGTCGTTGACGGCCATGGCAATCGTGTCCTGCGCGATGCCGTCGTAGTAGCTCTTGCCCGTCAGCTTGGCCATTTCATCGGCCACCAGGGTTTTGGTGCCCAGGCATTCGACGATGGAGGCCAGGTACATGGGGCCCACGTCCACCACATAGGCCGATTCACCGCGCGACGCGGCCACTTCGCTGAAGCCGTGGCCGCCCAGGTGGGCGCCGGTGGCGGCGGCTGCGCGCTGGGCTGCGATTTTCAGCGGGTCAATCAGGTCGTAGTTGACGCCGGCCTGGTCGTACGTCAGCGGCGTGCCGGGAGTGGGAGAGGTCATGGGTGGGCCAACAGGGTTAACCCGCGATTATCCCCTGTACGGGTGTCAGGGTGCTGCCAGGGCCTCGCGCGTGAGCAGCAGCACCTGGTCTTCGCCGGCGCTGGTGTCCAGCCACACGGGCTCCAGGTGGGGGAAGGCGGCTTCAAAGTGGGCGCGTTCGTTGCCGATTTCCAGCACCAGCACGCCCTGGGGCGTCATGCGGGCCGGGGCATCGCGCAGCAACTGGCGCACAAAGTCCATGCCGTCGACCCCGCCGGCCAGCGCCAGTTCGGGCTCAGCACGATATTCGGCGGGC
>CALRZF020000380.1:0-3613 GCA_943372585.1 Ramlibacter sp. 2FC
GTCGTGGGTTCGAGCCCCATCAGCCACCCCAAAAATCAAGCCCGTGATCGACCGCACCATGCCGATGGCCGAGCTGAAGGCCGCCTATGCGCACATGGGATCTCGCGGTGTGATGGGCAAGCTGGTCATGACCAACTGACCGGCCCCACACCGCTTACAGCCTGCTCGCAGGCAAAAAAAGAGCCCGCTGTTGCGGGCTCTTTGCATGGGGCTTGAATTTTGGGGTGGCTGATGGGGCTCGAACCCACGACAACAGGAATCACAATCCTGGACTCTACCAACTGAGCTACAGCCACCGTAGCCTCAAATTATAACCGCGTGTTTACCGGGTCTGTGTCTGCTGCGATTCTTCGCGCGCGCTGGGAGCCGGCTTGGGGACCTTGATCTGCGTCTTGACCTGTTCCTTGAGCAGGTTGTAGTAGGCCAGCGTCTCTGCCGCCGTCCACCACTGCGCATACTGCGTGCGGTCCTGGCGCGCGGTGGCTTCATTCGCAGCCTCGCGAGGCAATACCTTCAACACCTTGATCACGGCATAGCCCTGGGTGCCCAGGTCCACACCGGCAAACGCCGGCAGGGCCCCCGCATCCAGCCGCAGCGCTGCGTCAATGATCTGCGTCGGCATCTGCTGGGCGCTTTCGCGCGACACAGCCATGGCGGGCGGCAACGTGGCGGAGTCCGGCGCGGCCTTCCAGGCCGCCAGCTTTTCGGCACCTTCCTTTTTGGCCAGGGCAGCGCCTTGCTGCGCCACCAGGCGCTGGCGGGCTTGCTCCTTGACCTCGGCCAGCGGAAGCGTCCGCGCCGGCGTGTATTGCGTGATGCGCCCGGACACGAGCTGGTTCGACGCCGTTTCAACGGCTTCCGTATTGCGTTTTCTCTCAACCGATTCCGGTGAAAACAGGGTATTGAGGAATTTGGCATTGGCAAGCACGCCCGTGGTGCCTTGGGGCGGCTGGCGCGTCACGCCATTGGCCGTGCGCAGGTCCAGCTTGAGGCGGTCCGCAGTGGCCTTGAGGTTGTCGGCCTGCTCGTAAACGCCATTGGTGAAAGCCTCTGCGGTTTCAGCAAACTTGCGCTGTGCCTGCTGCTTCTTGAGGTCTGACTCCAGGTCAGCGCGCATCTCTTCAAAGCTGCGTTGTTTGGCAGCCTTGATGTCGGTCAGCTTGATGATGTGAAAGCCGAATTCAGATTCCACAACGTCGCTGATGTCACCCTTTTTCATGGTGAAGGCAGCGTCTTCAAAGGGCTTGACCATCGCGCCACGGGCAAAAAAGTCAAGGTCGCCGCCGCTCGCAGCAGAGCCCGGGTCCTGCGAGTTCTTTTTGGCGAGGTCTGCAAAACCGTCTGGCGCCTTGCGTGCTGCAGCCAACAGTTCCTGCGCTTTCGCACGGGCCTTCTCGCGGTCAGCCGCAGGCGCACTCTTGGGCGCAGTGATCAGGATGTGGCTGGCACGCCGCTCTTCCTGGCCGGCCAGCCGGCTGGCGTTCTGTTCGTAATAGGTCTTGAGATCCGCCTCGTTCACGGTGATCGACTTGCGCACCGTGTCCAGATCCAGCACCAGGTATTCGATGTTGGCCTGCTCGGGCGCCTGGAACAGCGCCGGGTTGTCCTTGTAGAAGGACTCGATCTCGGCATCGGTCGGATTGATGCGCGATGCAAACTCGGCCGTCGCAAAGCGTGCAATCTGGACTTCACGCTTTTCAAAGAAAGCGTTCAGGGACACATCCGCCTGCACGGCCGACGCAAAGCCGGAACCGGCCACGCCCGCCATGACCTGCCTGCGTGACACGTCGCTGCGCACATCGTTTTCGAACATCTCTGGCGTCATGCCCTGCGCGCCCACCAGCTGGCGGTAGCGGTCCATGTCCAGCTTGCCATCGGGCCCGCGCAGCGAGGCAATCGTTTCATTGGCCTGGAGTTCCTGGGCCAGCCGCTGGTCACTGGTGACAAGGTTGGCTCGCACCGCGGTCGCAGCCAGCACGCGGTCACGCACCATGCGCTCCAGCGTCGAATAACGCGCCTCGGGCGAATCGAGCAACTTGGGGTCCAGCGACGGCATGGTCTCGCGCAGGCGATCCACTTCGATCTTGTGGGCGGCGTCCCATTCAGCCTGGGTAATGTCCCGCCCGTCCACCCGAGCAACAGTTGCGCCCTTTTCCTGCATCCTGCTGTAACCATCAAGCCCAAACAGCACAAACGACGGAATGATGAGCAGGAACATCACCGCCATCATGATCTTGGTGTGCTTGCGGACGAAATCAAACATGCGCTGACTCTCTGAGGATTAAAAACAAAAAGGCGAACAACCTGTTCGCCTTGTCGTGGTGGTGGGTGCTGACGGGTTCGAACCGCCGACCTACGCCTTGTAAGGGCGCCGCTCTACCAGCTGAGCTAAGCACCCCACCTGAAACTGTGTCAGTTCAAGGCGTCTTTCAACGCCTTGCCCGGACGGAACTTGGGAACCTTGGCTGCCTTGATTTTAATCGTAGCGCCGGTGCGGGGATTGCGGCCGCTGCGGGCGGCCCGTTTGCCCACGGCAAATGTGCCGAAACCGACCAGCGAAACCGAGCCGCCTTTTTTGAGCGTGGTCTTTACCGCGCCAATCGTTGATTCAAGCGCACGCGTCGCCGCGGCTTTGGAAATGTCGGCATGCTTGGCGATGTGCTCAATCAGTTCGGTTTTGTTCACAAGGGACCCCTCGAAAGAGAAAAAGAGTTGATCTGGTATGTCTCTTCAAAAAATTTTTGTCTCCCCACTCTTGCGCGCGCCTGAGCGGCGTGAAGGGCAAGTGTGCGGGAGACGGCGTTCGCAGTGTGCACTGCTGAATGTCATTAAAGCCACGGTCCCAGACCATGTCAATACGGCAAGCAGCTTTACAACAGCGCGGAGGCGGATTCTAGTCCCTTTTGGCACGCCGTCGGGGTGAATGCGGCGCCCATGAGAATGTGCATTGCACAAATTTTTCACGCTTCATGCAGTGCACTCCGGCACACGCAGAATCGTTACAACGCAGAAGCAATTGCACGGCCCAGATCAGTCGTGCCGGCAGTGCCGCCGATGTCGGGCGTACGCGGCGCACCGCTTTGGGGATCAAGCACTTTCTCAATAGCGGCCAGCACAGCGTCATGAGCGTCCTTGTGCCCCAGGAAGTCCAGCATCATCGCGCCGCACCAGATCTGGCCGATGGGGTTGGCAATGTTTTTGCCGGCAATGTCGGGCGCGGATCCATGCACAGGCTCGAACAACGACGGGAATTTGCGGTCCGGGTTCAGGTTGGCGCTGGGCGCGATGCCAATCGTGCCTGTGCATGCAGGCCCCAGGTCGCTCAGGATGTCGCCAAACAGGTTGCTGGCCACCACCACGTCAAAGAAGTCAGGGCGCTGCACAAAGTGTGCGGTGAGGATGTCGATGTGGAACTTGTCCTGCCGCACACCAGGGTAGGCCTTGGCCATTTCGGCCACACGTTCGTCCCAGTACGGCATGGTGATGGCGATGCCATTGGATTTGGTGGCGCTGGTCAAATGCTTTTTGGGCCGCGACTGTGCCAGCTCGAACGCAAATTTCAGGACGCGGTCCACACCGACACGCGACATCACTGTCTCCTGCATGACAATTT
>CALRZF020000381.1:0-3612 GCA_943372585.1 Ramlibacter sp. 2FC
ACCTCGCCCATCTTCAACTACCCGTATGAGCGCAGCCGCGAGGCACTGGCCCGGCTGGAGCGCGATGCGCCGGTGGATGACTGGGATGGCTTCAAACTGCGCTACGTCAACCCGCTGACCGGCGGCTCGCCCATGCCCACCATGGCCACATTCATGCAACGGCTACCCGCCGGCTTTTCGGGCAACCCGTGGCGGCAGACCGATGGCGCGGTGTACAGCGTGGTCGAAGGCCACGGTGAAATCGTCCTCGAGCATGCAGGCGTGCAGAGTACGCTCGCATTCGGCCCGCGGGACCATTTCGTCGTGCCCTCATGGCACACTGCGCGCTTCAAATCGGCCTCGAGCTGCGTGCTGTTCAGTTACTCCGACCGCCCGGTGCATCAGGCCCTGGGCATTCACCAAGAAGAAAGGTTGTCATGAGCTACGTTTTCAATCCCGAAGCCGTCACGTCGGTCGCCGTTGCTGGCCACACCGAGCGCTTTCCCGTTCGCCGCGTGTACTGCGTGGGCCGCAACTATGAAGAGCACGCCAAGGAAATGGGTTTCACGGGCCGGGAACCGCCGTTCTTCTTCCTGAAGCCCGCCGATGCCGTCGTGCCGGTAGAAGCCGGTGCCACGGGCACCATCGCCTACCCGCCCCTCACCAAAAACCTGCACCATGAAATCGAGCTGGTGGTGGCCATTGGCACCGGCGGCAAGAACATCCTGGCGGCCAACGCGCACAAGCACATCTTCGGTTACGCCATCGGCCTGGACATGACCCGCCGCGACCTGCAAAACGAGATGAAGAAGCAGGGCCGCCCCTGGTGCATCGGCAAGGCATTCGACCAGTCCGCACCCATCGGCCCCATCACGCCTGTCGCCGCCGCGGGCGATGTGGCCCAAGCCGAAATCTACGTCCAGGTCAACGGAGCCGACCGCCAGCGCAGCAACGTGTCCAAGCTCATCTGGAACATCGGCGAGACCATCGAGCACCTGTCGGCTGCCTGGGAACTGCAACCCGGTGACCTGATTTACACGGGCACGCCCGAAGGTGTGGCCGCAGTGGTGGCAGGTGACACATTGGTCGGTGGTGTGGACGGCCTGGGCACGCTCACCGTCAAAGTGGCCTGAAATTACCCGCTTTGAGGGAAAGCCCCGAAGCCCGGGGCCCCGTTCATACGTTAACTTACCGTCATCACTTACGGAGCCTTTCATGATCCAGCGTCGCACTCTTCTCAAGACCTCAGCCGCCGTGGCGCTGGGCGCCCCCGGCCTGAGCGGCCTGGCCCAGCAATCGGTCACGCTGAAGTTCCACACCTTCATGGCCCCCATGTCCAATGTCTGGCTGTCCATGCACAAGCCCTGGATGGACAAGGTCGAGAAAGAGTCGGGCGGGCGCATCAAGTTTGAAGGCTACCCTGCCATGCAGCTGGGTGGCACGCCCGTGCAGTTGTACGACCAGGCGCGCGACGGCGTGGTGGATATTGTCTGGACGCTGCCGGGCAACACGGCAGGCCGTTTCCCCCGCGTCGAGGTGTTCGAGCTGCCGTTCATGATGAACAACGCCGAGGCCACCTCCAAGGCTTATTGGGAATACGTGCAGACCATGGCGGCCGATGAATTCAAGGACACGCAGGTACTGGCCCTGCACGTGCACGGCCCCGGCATGTTCCATTCCAAGGACAAGCTCATCAAGACCCCCGGCGACCTCAAGGGCATGAAGGTGCGCGGCCCGACCCGCCAGGTCACCAAGATGCTGGCCTCCGTGGGCGCCACACCGGTGGGCATGCCGCTGCCGGCCATCACAGACGCGCTGTCCAAGGGCACGATTGACGCCTGCGTGATCCCCTGGGAAGTGGTGCCGTCGATCAAGGTCAACG
Source organism: Ramlibacter sp. 2FC (assembly GCA_943372585.1). Classification (GTDB taxonomy): domain Bacteria; phylum Pseudomonadota; class Gammaproteobacteria; order Burkholderiales; family Burkholderiaceae_C; genus RAM1. The sequence goes on from CALRZF020000381.1 coordinate 1,862, forward strand.
AGCTGACCAAGTTCCACAGCGAGTTCCCTGCCAACAAGCCGGCCCTGTACACCACCACGTTTGTGATGGCCATGAACAAGGCCAAATACGACGGTCTGGCCCCTGACCTCAAGAAGGTGATTGATGCCAACTCGGGCATGGCCACCTCAGCCTGGCTGGGCAAGACCCAGCAGGGCAACGACGGCCCGGGCCGCAAGACGGCCTCTGACCGCAACAACACCATCTACCAGATCACGGATGCCGACACCGAAGCCTTCCGCAAGCTGTCCAGCCAGATCGACGAAGAATGGGTGGCCGACATGAACAAGCGCAACTTTGACGGCAAGAAGCTGCTGGAAACCGCGCGCGCCCTGATCGCCAAGCACGCCAAGGCCTGAGCGGTCTTGTCAACTGAAAGGGGCTCCGTACGGAGCCCTTTTTCTTTTCACCTTAAACTGACTGCATGCTGCGCAGCCCCATCAAACACTGCAAGAACTGCGGCACTGCCGTCGTCTACCGTGTCCCCGACGACGGTGACACCAAAGAGCGGGCCGTTTGCCCCGCCTGCCACACTATCCACTACGAAAACCCGCTCAATGTGGTGGGGACCATCCCCGTGCTGGGCGACCGGGTGCTGCTGTGCAAACGCAACATCGAGCCGCGCTGGGGCAAATGGACCTTGCCCGCGGGCTTCATGGAACTGGGCGAGACCACGGCCCAAGGCGCAGCCCGCGAAACCGACGAAGAAGCCGGCGCCCAATTTGAGATGCTGGACCTGTTCTCGGTGATCAGTGTGGTGCGCGTGGGTCAGGTGCACCTGTTCTACCGCGCCAAACTGCTGAGCGACCAGTTTGCGCCGGGTCATGAAACTATTGAGGCGCAGCTGTTTCTGGAAGAAGAGATTCCGTGGGAGGAAATCGCCTTTCGCACGGTCAAGGAAACGCTGGAATGCTTCTTTGCCGACCGGCGCGCCGGCCGGTTCGGTTTGCACCAGATCGACATACAGTAGCGCGCGCTGGGACCCAGCCGGAAGCTCAGTTGCGGACCTTGCTGTCCTCGCGCATTTTGGCTTCTTCGCGCCGCTTCACGCACACCGGGTGATTCTGGAACGAAGCCTTGTCGCATTGCTCTTTCAGGCAAAACTCCTTGGACAGGAACATCTTGTCCTTGCAGGCATCGTTGGGGCTACCTGCTGCTGCAACAGGAACAGGTGCCGAAGGCGTTGCAGCCCGGGGCTGCGTGTCGCGCGGAGCCTCGGCGACAGGCGCGGCAGCAACGGGTGCCGGCGCCACCACTACAGGCGTAGATGCAGGCCTGGCCGCAACACGGGGCTGACTGGCAGCGCGCTGCGGTTTGGGAGCTGATGCAGACGGCAATGCTGCTGATGCGGCAGGCAAAGCCGCCAGCGTCGCGGATACCGCCGAGGCAGCGGGCGCCGCTGCGGTGGCATCCACAGGCGCCGATGCCGCGGGCTGCGGCGCTGCCACCGGGGTCGACTCACTCCCTCCACGCAGTGCAAGAAACGCAACGATACCCACGACCACTGCCCCCGCAATGCCAGCCAGCATGAGCTTGCTGGACGACTGGGGCGGGGTTGAGGCTGTCGCCGGGCCCACCGGCGCCGCAGTGGCGGCCTGTGGCGCAGCAACGGGCGCCACAACGGGTGTCACGGTTATCGGCTCGGCGGGCGTCACCTCAACAGTTGGCGCCACGGCGGGCGGGACGGATGCCACGGGACTGGGCAAGGGCGGCGGCAGGTCGGAGCGCAGGCG
>CALRZF020000382.1:0-3606 GCA_943372585.1 Ramlibacter sp. 2FC
AGCACCGTGGACGTGATCAGCCCGCCGATGACCGCGACCGCCATCGGGCTGCGAAAGCTGGGGTCCGCCGCGCCCCAGCCAATGGCAATGGGCAGCATGCCCGCGCCCATGGCGATGGTGGTCATGATGATGGGCCGCGCGCGCTTGTGGCAGGCGTCGATCAGCGCGTCCCAGCGGGTCATGCCCTGGTCGCGTCGCGCCACGATGGCGTACTCCACCAGCAAAATGGAGTTCTTGGTGGCCACGCCCATGAGCATGATCAGGCCGATCAACGACGGCATGGAAAAGCTCTTTTGCGCGATCAGCAGGCCCACGAACGCGCCGCCCAGCGCCAGCGGCAGCGCGCACAGGATGGTGATCGGGTGCAGAAAGTCCTTGAACAGCAGCACCAGCACGATGTAGATGCACAGCACGCCGGTCAGCATGGCCAGGCCGAAGCTCGCAAACAGCTCGCCCATCACTTCGGCGTCGCCCACCTCCACCACGCGCACGCCCGCGGGCAGGTTCTTCACCGCCGGCAATTCCTGCACCGCAGCGGCCACGTCGCCCAGCGGCAAGCCGGACAGCTCGATTTCAAAGTTGATGTTGCGTGAGCGGTCGTAGCGGTCGATCACCGCAGGGCCGCCCGTCAGTTCCAGCGTGGCCACCTGGCCCAGCATGACCGGGCCGCGCGCGCCGGGAACAGCCAGGCGTTCCAGCACACCCAAGTCCTTTCGGGCGTCGTCGGCCAGCTTCACCACGATGGGTACCTGGCGCTGCGACAGGTTCAGCTTGGCCAGCGACACGTCGTAGTCGCCCTGGGTGGCGATGCGCAGCGTCTCGCCGATGGCGGCGCTGGTCACGCCCTGGTCGGCGGCGCGCGCAAAGTCAGGGCGCACCGCGATTTCGGGGCGGATCAGGCTGGCCGTGGACGCCACCTGGCCCAGACCGGGGATGGTGCGCAGGTCTTTTTCGACCGCGATGGCAGCGGTCTGCAGCGCCTGCGGGTCTTCACCTGTGAGCACCAGCACGTATTTCTCGCCCGAGCCGCCCAGGCCGACCTTGCTGCGCACGCCGGGCAATGGTTCCAGCGCGGCGCGGATCTTGTTTTCAATGCCCTGCTTGCGCGGGCGCTCGGTGCGCTCGGCCAGCAGGATGGTCAGCGTGGCCTTGCGTACCTCGGCCACACCCACGTTGGCGAATGGATCGCCGCCGGCGCTGCCGCCGCCAATGGTGGTGTACACGCTTTTCACATGCTCCACCTTGGCGATCATTTCGCGGGCCCGCTCGGCGCTGTCCAGCGTCTGCACCAGCGTGGAGCCCGGCGGCAGCTCCAGGTACACCTGGGTCTGCGAGTTGTCGTCCGGCGGGATGAAGCCCGTGGGCAGCAACGGGATCAGCGCCACCGAGCCCAGGAAGAACAGCGTGGCCATGATCATGGTGCTCAGGCGGTGCTTCATGCACCAGCTGGCCATGCGCAGGTAGATCTTCATCCAGCGCGGGTCTTCATGCGCCGTGACGATGGGCCTGAGGATGTACGCCGCCATCATGGGTGTCAGCACGCGCGCCACCACCAGCGACGCAAACACCGCCAGTGACGCCGTCCAGCCGAACTGCTTGAAGAACTTGCCCGCCACGCCGCTCATGAACGCGGTGGGCAAAAACACCGCGATCAGCGTGAACGTGGTGGCAATCACCGCCAGGCCGATTTCGTCCGCGGCTTCCATGGCGGCCTGGTAGGGGCTCTTGCCCATGCGCAGGTGGCGCACGATGTTTTCCACCTCTACGATGGCGTCGTCCACCAGGATGCCGATCACCAGCGACAGCGCCAGCAGCGTCACCACATTGATCGAAAAGCCCAGCAGGTACATGCCGATGAACGCGGGAATCACCGACATGGGCAGCGCCACCGCCGACACAAAGGTGGCGCGCCAGTCGCGCAGGAACAGCCACACCACCAGCACGGCCAGGATGGCGCCCTCGTACAGCAGCTTGAGCGAGCCGTCGTATTCCTCTTCCACCGGCGTCACGAAGTCAAACGCCTGCGTCAGTTCGATGTCGGGGCGCTGCGCCTTCAGCTCGTCCAGTGCCACGCGGATGGCGCGGCCCACGGCCACTTCGCTTTCGCCGCGGCTGCGCGCCACTTCAAAGCCCACCACCGGCTTGCCGTTGAGCAGGGCGGCCGCGCGCGGCTCGGCCACGGTGTCACTGACCGTGGCGACCTGGTCCAGGCGGATGCGCCGGCCGTCCATCAGGGCCAGTTCCAGCGAGGCAATTTCCTGCGCGGTCTTGACGGTGCCCAGCGTGCGTACGGGCTGCTCGCCCGAGCCCAGGTCGGTGCGCCCGCCCGCACTTTCCACCTGCACCTGGCGCAGCTGGCGCGAAATGTCGGCGGCGGTGGCGCCCAGTGCCTGCAGCTTCTGCGCGTCCAGCGCCACGCGGATTTCGCGGCTCACGCCGCCCACGCGGTTGACCGCGCCCACGCCCTTGACGGCCAGCAGCTTGCGCGAAATGTCGTTGTCCACAAACCAGCTCAGCGCCTCGTCGTCCATCTGGGCCGAGCGGATGGTGTAGGCCAGCACCGGCTGGCCCGCCAGGTCCATCTTCTGCACGATGGGGTCGCGCAGGTCGGCCGGCAAATCGGCGCGCACGCGCTGCACGGCCGAGCGCACGTCGTCCACGGCTTCCTGCACCGGCTTTTCCAGGCGGAACTCCACCGTCAGCGTCACCGCGCCGTCCTGAACCTTGGTGTAGATGTGCTTCAAGCCCTGCAGCGTGGCGACGGCGTTTTCCAGCTTGCGGGCCACGTCGTTTTCAAGCTGGCCCGGTGCGGCACCGGGCAGCGCCGCCGTGACCATGACCGTGGGCAGGTCGATGTCGGGGAAATTCTGCACCTTCATGGCGTTGAAGGTCAGCACGCCGCCGAACGTCAGCAGCACAAACAGCATGACCGCGGCGATCGGGTTCTTGATCGACCAGGATGAGACGTTCATCATTTCGCCACCACGCGCACCAGGTCGCCGTCATTCAGGAAGCCGCCACCCGAGGCGACCAGCTTCGCATCCGCCGGCAGGGCGCTGGTGATCTCCACCCGGTCGCCGGCCAGCCGCCCGGTCTGCACCTTCACCTGGCTGACGCGGTTGTCGGGGTTGATGCGGTACACGTAGCTGAAGCCGTCGCGCACCACCACGGTCGCCTGCGGCACGGTCAGTGCGGGCGTGGCGCCCAGCTCGAATTCCCCCCGCGCAAACATGCCCGCGAGGGCCGCGCCGGCATTGCCCGGCAGCGGCGTCACATCCACATACACCAGCGCGTTGCGCGTCTGTGGGTCCACCGTGGGGCCGATCATGCGCACGCGGCCTTCCAGCCGTGCACCGCTGGCGGCCGTCACTTGCGCCAGCGTGCCCTTGGTCACGCGGCCCAGCTCGGCGGACGTGACCTCGGCGCGCCATTCGAGGCGGCCCTTGCGGATCATGCGAAACAGCTCGGTGCCGGCGCCCACCACGGCGCCCACTGTGGCGCCGCGTGCCGAGATGATGCCGTCGTCCGGCGCCAGCACGCTGGCTTGCGTCAGGCGCACCTGCTGTACCTGATACAGGGCGCGGGCGGCTTCCACGCGGGCTTTGG
>CALRZF020000383.1:0-3595 GCA_943372585.1 Ramlibacter sp. 2FC
GTTCGGCCCGCTGCACCTGCGGGCCCAGGCGAAAGCCGCTGGTGCTGGCAGCGATGAAATCGGTGAGGGCGAGTGCCGGCACCACGGTGGACACCGGCAGCACATGGGCCAGCACGGGTGCGGCCACCAGCGTGGTGCCAAAGCCCACCATGCCGAACACCAGGTAGGCGACTACCAGCGTGGGTTCGGCAACCAGCAGGACGGCAAGATCAGGCGTTTAGATCACCTTGGCGATGGACTCGCACACGTAGGCCACGTTCTTGCTGTTCAGCGCAGCGACGCACATGCGGCCGGTGTCGGTGCCGTACACACCGAACTCGGTGCGCAGGCGCACCATCTGGTCCTTGCTCAGGCCCGAGTAGCTGAACATGCCGATCTGGTCGGTGATGAAGCTCATGTCCTGCTTGACACCGGCAGCCTTCAGGCCGTCCACCAGCTTCTGGCGCATGGCCTTGATGCGCACACGCATTTCAGCCAGCTCTTCTTCCCACTGGGCGCGCAGCTCGGGGGTGTTCAGCACGGTGGCCACCACGGTGGCACCGTGGATCTGCGGGTTGCTGTAGTTGGTGCGGATCACGACCTTCAGCTGGCTCATCACGCGGTCGGCGTCGTCCTTGCTGGCGCACAGCACGCTCAGGGCGCCCACGCGCTCGCCGTACAGGCTGAAGCTCTTGGAGAACGAGGTGGATACAAAAAACTCAAGCCCGGCGGCGACAAACTTGCCGATGACGGCGCCGTCTTCCTTGATGCCGTGGCCAAAGCCCTGGTAGGCCATGTCCAGGAACGGCGTGAGCTTGCGTGCCTTGACGGTGGCGACGACCTGGTCCCACTGTGCGGCGGTGATGTCATAACCGGTCGGGTTGTGGCAGCAGGCGTGCAGCACGGCAATGGTGCCCTCGGGCGCGGCATTCAGCGCCGCCAGCATGCCGTCGAAGTTGATGCGGCGGGTGGCAGCGTCGTAATAGGGGTAGGACTCAACCACAAAGCCGGCGGCGGTGAAGAGCGCGCGGTGGTTTTCCCAGCTGGGGTCGCTGATCATCACCTTGGCGTTGGGGTTCAGCTTTTTGAGGAAGTCGGCGCCGATCTTCAGGCCGCCCGTGCCGCCAATGCCCTGGGCCGTGACCACGCGGCCGCTTTTGACGGGCTCGCTGTCAGCGCCGAACACGAGGCCCTTGACGGCGGCGTCATACGCGGCCACCCCGTCCATGGGCAGGTAACCGCGTGGCTTGGGCGCGTCCACCATTTGCTTTTCGGCAGTCTGGACGCATTTGAGCAGGGGCAGCTTGCCGTTGTCGTCGAAATACACGCCGACGCCGAGATTGACCTTGTTGGGGTTGGTGTCAGCGGCAAAGGCTTCGTTCAGACCCAGGATCGGGTCGCGCGGGGCCATTTCAACGGCGGTAAACAAAGACATGAAATTCCTCTGGAGAGTTGTCAGTAGCGTGATTTCCGGGGCTGCGGTAGCCTTGCGGGTTACCCCTGATTTTACCCGGCCCCCAAAAGGCGGCTTTGCCCATCCCCATGCCAGAAATTGCTGAAGTCATTCCGGAAAAGCACAACGGCGAATTCATCAGCTTTCCTGATTCGCCGTTCGAGCTGTTCCTGCCGTACCCGCCCGCAGGCGACCAGCCCCAGGCCATTGAAAAGCTGGTGGAGGGTGTTCGCGACGGCGAGGTGTTCCAGACCTTGCTGGGCGTCACCGGTTCGGGCAAGACATTCACCATGGCCAACGTGATCGCGCGCCTGGGCCGCCCGGCCATCGTGTTCGCGCCGAACAAGACATTGGCCGCCCAGCTTTACAGCGAGTTCCGCGAGTTCTTTCCCAAGAACGCGGTGGAATATTTCGTCAGTTACTACGACTATTACCAGCCCGAGGCCTACGTTCCCCAGCGCGATCTGTTCATCGAAAAGGACAGCTCCATCAACGAGCATATCGAGCAGATGCGCCTGAGCTGCACCAAGAGCATCCTGGAGCGGCGCGACGTGGTGATCGTGGCCACGGTGTCGGCCATCTACGGCATTGGCGAGCCCGAAAGCTACCACCGCATGGTCATGACGCTGCGCGCGGGCGACAAAATGAACCAGCGCGACGTGATCGGACAACTGATCCGCATGCAGTACCAGCGCAACGAGCAGGACTTCAGCCGCGGCAAGTTCCGCGTACGGGGCGACACCATCGACGTGTTCCCGGCCGAGCACAGCGAGCTGGCCATCCGCATCGAGCTGTTTGACGACGAGATCGAAAGCCTGCAGCTGTTCGACCCGCTCACGGGCCGCATCCGCCAGAAGATCCCGCGCTTCACCATCTACCCGTCCAGCCACTACGTGACGCCGCGCGACAAGGTGCTGACGGCGGTAGAGACCATCAAACTCGAGCTGGACCAGCGGCTGAAAGAGCTGGTGGGCATGGGCAAGCTGGTGGAGGCGCAGCGCCTGGAGCAGCGCACCCGCTTTGACCTGGAAATGCTGAGCGAGGTCGGCCACTGCAAGGGCATTGAGAACTACACACGCCATTTGTCGGGCGCCGCCCCGGGCGATCCACCCAGCACGCTGACCGACTACATGCCCAAGGACGCCGTGATGTTCCTGGACGAAAGCCATCAGATGATCGGCCAGCTGAGCGGCATGTACAACGGTGACCGGGCGCGCAAGACCACCCTGGTGGAATACGGCTTTCGCCTGCCCAGCGCGCTGGACAACCGGCCGCTCAAGCTCGAGGAGTTTGAAAAGCGCATGCGCCAGTGCATTTTTGTGTCTGCCACGCCCGCGGCTTATGAGCAGGCGCACGCCGGGCAGGTGGTGGAGCAGGTGGTGCGCCCGACCGGCCTGGTGGACCCCGAGGTGGAGGTTCGCCCCGCCACGCACCAGGTCGACGACGTGCTGCAGGAAATCCGCATCCGCGTTGAAAAGCACGAACGCGTGCTGATCACCACGCTGACCAAGCGCATGGCCGAGCAGCTGACGGATTACCTGGGCGACAACGGCGTGAAGGTGCGCTACCTGCACAGCGACGTGGACACGGTCGAGCGGGTGGAGATCCTGCGCGACCTGCGCCTGGGCACCTTTGACGTGCTGGTGGGCATCAACCTGCTGCGCGAGGGCCTGGACATCCCCGAGGTGTCGCTTGTGGCCATCCTGGACGCCGACAAGGAGGGCTTTTTGCGCGCCGAGCGCAGCCTGATCCAGACCATTGGCCGCGCGGCGCGCAACCTGAACGGTCGAGCCATCCTGTATGCGGACCGCATGACGGACTCGATGAAAAAGGCCATTGACGAGACCAACCGGCGCCGGGCCAAACAGGTGATCCACAACGAACTGCACGGCATCACGCCGCGCAGCATCGTCAAGCAGGTGCGCGACCTGATCGACGGGGTGTACAGCGAAAAGGCCGGGCGCGACGCCGAAAAGCTGGAGCTCGAACGCGCGCGGGTGGAAGACATGTCTGAAAAAGACGTGGCGCGCGAAATCAAGCGGCTTGAAAAGCTCATGCTGGAGCACGCCCGCAACCTCGAGTTTGAAAAAGCCGCCCGCGTTCGCGACCAGCTGGCGCTGCTCAAGCAGCAGGCTTTTGGCGCGCCAGGAACAGACAACGTCG
>CALRZF020000384.1:0-3592 GCA_943372585.1 Ramlibacter sp. 2FC
TCGAACACGGCCTCAATGACCAGGTCGGCGTCTTTCAGCTCGTCGTAGCTCAGCGTGGTGGACAGCAAAGCCATGCGCTGGTCGTACTTGTCCTGCTTGAGCTTGCCCTTCTTGACCTGGGCTTCGTAGTTCTTCTTGATGGTGGCAACGCCCTTGTCCAGCGCCTCCTGCTTCATTTCCAGGATCTTCACGGGGATGCCCGCGTTCAGGAAGTTCATGGAAATGCCGCCGCCCATGGTGCCGGCGCCGATCACGGCCACGGCCTTGATCTCGCGCTTGGGCGTGTCGTCCGGCACGTCGGGGATCTTGGAGGCAGCACGCTCGGCCACAAACAGGTGGCGCAGCGCGCGGCATTCGGGCGTGAACATCAGCGCGGTGAAGACTTCGCGCTCGTACACCATGCCTTCGTCAAATTTCTTCTTGGTGGCGGCTTCCACGGCGTCGACACACTTGGCGGGCGCGGGGAAGTTTTTGGCCATGCCCTTGACCATGTTGCGCGCAAACTGGAAGTACGCATCACCCAGCGGGTGCTTGACCTTCATGTCGCGCACCAGCGGCAGCGGGCGGGCTTCGGCCACCGACTTTGCGAAAGCCAGGGCCTCTTCAGCCAGCGACTCGGGCGACGCAGCCATCTTGTCAAACAGCTTCTGGCCCGGCAGCTGTGCGAGCATTTCGCTCTTGACGGGCTCGCCGCTGACGATCATGTTCAGGGCGGTTTCCACGCCCAGCACGCGCGGCAGGCGCTGCGTGCCGCCGGCGCCGGGGATCAAGCCCAGCTTCACCTCCGGCAGCGCCACGCTGGTGCCCGGCGCCGCAATGCGGTAGTGGCAGCCCAGTGCCAGCTCCAGACCGCCGCCCATGGCAACGGAGTGGATGGCGGCCACCACCGGCTTGGCGGAGGCTTCCACCGCCAGGATCACGCTGAGCAGGTTGGGCTCGGCCAGCGCCTTGGGCGTGCCGAATTCCTTGATGTCCGCCCCACCCGAGAACGCCTTGCCGGCGCCGGTGATGACGATGGCCTTCACGGCGGCGTCGGCGTTGGCCTTGGCCAGGCCGTCAGTCAGGCCCAGGCGGGTGGCGTGGCCCAGCCCGTTGACGGGCGGGTTGTTCATGGTGATCACGGCAACGTCGCCGTGAACTTTGTAATCTGCCGACATGCGGGGGTCTCCTGGAAGAAATAGAACGAGCGTTCGTTTTGGATTTTACGGGCTGACTGTTGCAGTGCAATAAGGGCTTGTCTCAGGTGGGACACGCAGCGCAGGCACAAGTAAGAGCCCGTAAAGGGCCAGATGATTTTGCTTGAGATTGCCGGTCCCCGTGTCATCCTTGTGGCGCCGGCGCGGACACGCGGCATCGCCGCTGCCCGCGCGCCGGACGTACTCAGCCATCAAGGAGGATTCACATGTACGCCACCCTGCCCTATGCAGCCCCCACCCTCGCGCCTTTTGCGCTCCCCTCGTCGTATCCCGCAGCTACACCCGAATTGACGATTGAAGTGCTCCATACCCCGGAGCAACGCCAGGAGATCGCACACCTTCGCAAGTACGCCGACTTCCGTTCGGAATACGAGGTCGACCCCGGCATGGCCGCCGTGGACACCGTGAAAGACGCCATTGGCCTGGTAATGGCCTTCTACCGCCACGGCGAAGCCATTGCGACGATGCGGTTCATCCCCACCGGCCACGGCGTGACGCTGACCGAGCGCTGGTGGGGCGGCTACGTGACCGAGCGCGCGTTGCTTGGCAACCAGAGCTGGGAAGTCGGCCGCCTGGTGATGGCACCCGAGCACCGCCAGGACGGCCTGCTACCCCAGTGCATGACCATGGCCTTCGTACAGCTGATGGAGCTGGCCGACGTGCAGCACATGCACGCCACCTGTCACATGGCCATGACGCGCCTTTACCGGCGCTTTGGTTTTGGCATTCATGCCAAACGCATTCATGGCGACAAGGACTGCGCGCTGATCCACGGACGCGTGGCCGACGTGGCGCGGTGCCTGAAAGTGCCGATGCACGACCAGGTGCCCGTGCTACAGTGACCGCGCCCAAGGGAGTCAAATGAAGGCGGCACTGCGCAACCTGTTCGAGTATTACCGCGCACATCACGAAATGGAACGGCCACTGTTGCAGTGGATCGGCGTGATGGGCAGCATTGCATTCCCGCTTTTCTACGTGATGCGGCGCGCTGTCGCAGCGCCGGGGTACGACGACTTCTGGCTGCGCCTGCTGGCCACGGTGTTGTGCCTGGGCCTGGCGTTGCGCCGGCGCTGGCCGCAACCGCTGCGCAGCGCATACATCGGCTATTCGTGGTTCGTTGTTTTCTACTGCCTGGCGTTCTTTCTCTCGTACATCATGCTGCGCAACCAGGGCGGCACGCCTGCGGTGGTGAACATGGTGGTCGGCGCCGTGCTGGTCATCCTGCTGGCCGACTGGCGCAATGCCATCACCATGCTGCTGGCCGGCTACGTGCTGGCGGCTGTGGCGCATGTGCTGACCGCCCCGCAGCCCGAGCTGCTGCGCGAATTCATCTTTGCCGCCGGCGGCTCGCTGCTACTGGTGGCCGGCGGGGCGCTGTACCACCAGGGCCAGAAGCGGGTGGAGATCAACCGCATGCGGCGCGTGTATTCAGGCCTGGCCGGCTCCATTGCCCATGAGATGCGCAACCCGCTCGCACAGATACGGCATGCGCTGGACAGCATTGCCGCCACGCTGGCAGATGGCCAACCCGGTACGGGGCGCCAGCTTGACGCGGGCCAGGTGCAGGCGGTGCTGGCCATCGTGCAACAGGGCCGCGACGCGGTGGCCCGTGGCCTGCAGGCCATTGACCTGACGTTGCAGCAACTTCACCCCAAGCCGCTGGAAGGCACATACCTGCAAACGGTGCCGGCGCTGGCTGCAGTGCGCCGCGCCGTGGACTGCTTCGGCTATGACGAGCCCGCCCAGCGCGAGCGCGTACAGGTGCGCGATGAGGGCGATTTCAGCTTTCGCGGTGACCCGGCCGCGGTGGAGCTGGTGCTGTTCAACCTGCTGAAAAACGCGTTGTATTACCTGCCGCTGCACCCGGCCATGACGGTGACGGTCACGGTGATGGCCGCGCCCTCGCCCCGCATCGTGGTGCGTGACACGGGGCCCGGCATTGCGCCGGACCTGCTGCCCAAGCTGTTCCGTGAATTCCAGACGTCCGGCAAGGTGGAAGGCACCGGCCTGGGCCTGGCGTTCTGCAGGCGCGTGATGCAGGCCCTGGGCGGGGACATCCAGTGCCGCTCGGAGCACGGGCGATTCACTGAATTCACGCTGTCATTCCCGGACGCAGCGCCGGGCGAGCCGGCACCCACGCCCGCCGCCGCCTCACTGACGCCGCTGGCGCCATTGGCGGGGCGCACCGTCATGGTGGTGGATGACCAGGCGCTGAACCGGGGCATTGCCCGCGGCATGGCACGCAAGATGGGCATGACGGTGATCGAGGCGGAGCATGGCCAGCAGGCGCTGGACATCGTGGGCAGCGGCACGGTGCCGGACGTCGTCCTGATGGACATCAGCATGCCGGGGCTGGACGGCATCACCGCCACGCGCCGCTTGCGTGAGATGCCGGG
>CALRZF020000385.1:0-3554 GCA_943372585.1 Ramlibacter sp. 2FC
GAAAAGAAGCCGCCGATGATGTTGGACAGGCCCTGGCCGCGGAACTCGCGGTTGGCGTCGATGCGCTGGCCGGAGCGCGCGGCCACCGCCTTGGCAATCGAGATCGACTGGCCCAGCGCCACAATGGTCAACGCAAACGCCAGCCCCAGCAGCTCGGACAAGGCCGACCAGCTCACGCTGGGAATCGCAAATTTCGGCCACGGTGTGGTGATCTGGCCCACCGTGCGCAGCGGCAGCGGCGCCTCGCTGACGTAGGTCGTCCAGACCCAGGCCAGCGCCGTCGCCGCCACCAGCCCGGCCAGCATGGACGGCCAGCTGGGGCGCAGCCGCCGCACCAGCAGGGCCACGGCCACGGTCACGCCGGCCACGGCGAGCGCCGCCGGCTGCACCGAGCGGACCATCGTGCCCACATGCAGCAGCACCGCGGCAGCCCCATGGTCGGCCGCTGCCGGCAAGCCCAGCAGATCGGGCAGGGCGTACACCGCGATCAACGCCGCCGCACCCGAGGTGAAACCAAACAGCGCCGCAGGCGAGATGAAGTTGGCCAGGGAGCCCAGCCGCAGTGCGCCAATCAGCCATTGCATGACGCCCACCATCACCGTGACCGCCAGCGCCATCTGGATGTAGCCCGGGCTGAAGGCCAGCGCCAGCGGCGAAAGCATGGCAAACAGCGCCAGCGAGTTGGCATTGGTCGGGCCCGACATCACATGCCAGCTCGAGCCGAACAGCGCGGCAATGATGCAGGGGATGATGGCGGTGTACAGGCCGTATTCAGGCGGCAGGCCGGCCAGCGTGGCAAAGGCAATGCCCTGCGGCAACACCAGCACCGCGCCCAGCAGGCCTGCCATCCCGTCGGCGCGCAGGCTCGCCGGCGTGACCTGGTGCACCCAGTGGCCGAACAGCCGTTCGAGCAGCTTCAGCGCCGGGGCAGTGTGTTTTTCTTGCGGAGGGCCTTGCATGGGCTGGAGCATAACGCGGCGCGTGTGGCGCGCCGCCGCCCCGCCCTCAGCCTGTCAGGCCAGGCCGCCCAGGCGCAGCAGCAGGCCGGCCGCCGCGCTGGCGGCGATGACGGGAATCACACCCACCTTGTAACGCAGCAGCGCCACGCTGGCCGCGGCCATGATGGCCAGCGACGGCCATGCCACATTTGAAGGGAAACTGCCTGTAGCGCCCGCCGGAAAAGCGACATGCGCTATAAAAAACAGAGCGAGACTGGCAATCACACCGACCACGGCAGCCGTGATGGCCGCCAGCGGCGCGGTGAAATGCAGCTTGCCGTGGGTGGACTCCACCAGCGGTCCTCCCGCCAGGATAAAGATGAACGAGGGCAAGAAGGTGAACCAGGTCACCAGCAAGGCCGCCAGCGCCGCGCCCTGGAACAATGCGTCCGGCCCCAGCACCTCCTTGGTCCAGCCACCGACAAAGGCCACAAAGGCCACCACCATGATCAGCGGGCCCGGCGTGGTTTCGCCCAGCGCAAGCCCGTCGATCATCTGCGGCCCGGTCAGCCAACCGAACTGTTCGACCGCGCCCTGGTACACATAGGGCAACACCGCATAGGCGCCGCCAAAGGTCAGCAGCGCCGCCTTGGTGAAAAACCAGCCCATCTGCGTCAAGGCGCCGTGCCAGCCCTGCCAGGCGACCAGTACGCCCATCGGCAACAGCCAGAGCACAGCGCCCACCGACAGCACCCGGGCCAGCCGCCCGGTGCTGAAGCGCGCGTGGGCGGGGGTGGGTGTGTGGTCGTCGATCAGCGCGGGCAGGGGGACAACCACCGCGCTCCCGTGTTCACCACCGGCAGCAAACTGCCCGGGCGCAAAACGCGCGCACAGCCAGCCGGTCAGCGCGGCGCCCAGCACCACCCAGGGAAAGGGCACGTGCAAAAACGCAACTGCTATGAAACTGATAGCTGTTACCGCCCAGGGGACGGGGGCTTTGACCGGATTTTTTAATGACTTGCTGCCGATTCGGTGCACCGCCTGCAGCACAATCGCGGCCACGGCCGGCTTGATGCCGTCAAACATCCCGGCCACCAGCGGCAGGTCGCCAAACGCCACGTACATCCAGCTCAGCGCGATCAGGATGAACAGCGACGGCAGCACGAACAGCGCACCCGCCACCACACCGCCCCAGGTCCGGTGCATCAGCCAGCCGATGTAGGTGGCCAGCTGCTGCGCCTCCGGCCCCGGCAGCAGCATGCAGTAGTTGAGCGCATGCAGAAAACGCTTCTCCGAAATCCAGCGCTTTTGCTCAACCAGCTCGCGGTGCATGATGGCAATCTGCCCGGCCGGCCCGCCGAAACTGATGAAGCCGAGCTTGAGCCAGAACCTGAACGCTTCGGCAAACGGCACGCTGGCCTGGGCGCTGGGGGAAGACGTGACGTCGCTCATGCGGCGGTTCCTGTGGTCATGGTTTGCGGCTTCCAGCTGTGGGTCTCTTGCCGCGCATCCCGGCACCAGGCGTAGAGCGCGTCGTACAGCGGCAAGGCGGCCTCCAGCATGACGGGGTCGTCCGGGTGCAGGCGTGACAAGCCCAGCGAAAAAGCCAGCAGCCCCGCCGACTGTGGCGCCAGGTCCAGGCGGTCGGTATCGGCGCCGCGCACGATGCGGGCGAGCAGGTCCAGCGCCGGCAGGTCCAGTTCGAAGGCGCGCAGCAGGGCGTCAAAACTGCAGGACTCGCCTTCATGGGACACCGGGGCACCGGGAATGTCGTAAGCCACCGCACCGAGGCGGGCCGCTTCGCTGAAAACCTTCGCCGTCGGCACGTAGAAAAATTCGGCGCGCGGGTCGATGAAGCGCCGTATCAGCCACGGGCAGGCGATGCGGTCGATTTTGGGCCGCTCGCGGGTGATCCAGCGCGAGGGTCTCTCCCCGGTGACGCCCCAGTCAGGGCGCTTCAGCATGGTGAGTGGCCGGCAGGCTCGCCACAGTGCGATGTCTTGCGGCCTGTCAACGCCCTCTTCACCACCTTCGATGCCGCCAGCCAATGCGCAGGCATCCCAGCCGGCTGCGCGCAGCGCGCTGACGGCCTCGGCACTGACCTTGTGACCGTACACGCAATAAGCCACCGCTTCACGCGCCGGGCTGGACGTTGCCAGCGCGGCAACTTCTTCCGGGGCGCAGCGTCGGGCGCCCGCCAGCATGCGCGGGCCTTCGAGAAATTTGCCTTCGCGGCGAACATCCAGCAGCAGGGGCGCGTCCGCGCGGCCCATGCGGGCAGCGAGTTCTTCTGGGGTGATAAGGGGAACGGAAAGGATAGAGGTGTCCACGGAGTACTCCAATGAGTTGCCAGCGCTTGGACGGGACACCGTCTATCTCGTGAAGAGTCGGGAGGCTGAAATCCCGATGGACGAATATTAGCATCGGCCGGAGGGCGCCGCCACCCCCTGGACGCTAGCCGTGCTGGAACTTGAACACCGCGCGGCTGGCCCGTGCGTTCGGCCAGAAGCGGACTTCGCGGCCATCCTGCAAGCCGAAGACATCGAGGATGTTCAGGCGGTTTTTCTGCGCCAGCGCGGCAAAGTCCTGCAGGGTGCCGACCCGGATGTTCGGTGT
>CALRZF020000386.1:0-3553 GCA_943372585.1 Ramlibacter sp. 2FC
TGCGGCAAGGGCGCGCACCAGATCCCGTTCAGCCAGGTGGACATTGCCAAGGCGGCCGAATATTCATGCGAAGACAGCGACCAGACGCTGGACGTGCACCGCGCGCTGTGGCCGCAGCTGGAAAAAGACGACAAGCTGCGTTTTGTCTATGAACTGGAAATGGCCAGCAGCGAAACGCTGTACCGCATCGAGCGCAACGGTGTGCTGATCGACGCGCCCACGCTGGCCGCGCAAAGCCACGAACTGGGCCAGCGCATCATGGCGCTGGAGGCGCAGGCGCACGAGCTGGCAGGCCAGCCGTTCAACCTGGGATCCCCGAAGCAGATCGGCGACATCTTCTTCACCAAGCTGGGCTTGCCTGTGGTCAAGAAGACGCCCAGCGGCGCGCCGAGCACGGACGAAGAAGTGCTGGAAAAACTGGCCGAGGACTACCCGCTGCCCGCGCGCATCCTGGAGCACCGCAGCCTGTCCAAGCTCAAGGGCACCTACACCGACAAGCTGGCGCAGATGGCGCTGCCGCGCACGGGCCGTGTGCACACGCACTATGCGCAGGCCGTGGCGGTCACCGGCCGGTTGTCCAGCAATGACCCCAACCTGCAGAACATCCCCATCCGCACGCCCGAGGGCCGGCGCGTGCGCGAGGCCTTTGTGGCGCCAGCGGGCAGCGTGATTGCCAGCGCCGACTACAGCCAGATCGAGCTGCGCATCATGGCGCACATCAGCGAAGACGAAGCCTTGCTCAAGGCCTTTCATGAGGGCATGGACGTGCACCGCGCGACAGCCGCCGAAGTGTTTGGCGTACCCACCGACCAGGTGTCCAGCGAGCAGCGCCGCTATGCCAAGGTCATCAACTTCGGCCTGATCTACGGCATGAGCGCCTTTGGCCTCGCCCGCGCGCTGGCCATCGACAACACGGCGGCCAAAAATTACATCGAGCGGTACTTCCAGCGCTTTGCGGGTGTGAAGACCTACATGGACGAGACCCGCATGATGGCCAAGAGCCAGGGCTATGTGGAAACCGTGTTCGGCCGCCGCCTGTACCTGCCCGAAATCAACTCACCCAACGGCCCGCGCCGCGGCGGTGCCGAGCGCGCGGCCATCAACGCGCCCATGCAGGGCACGGCGGCTGACCTCATCAAGCTCAGCATGAACGCGGTGCAGGCCGTACTGGACGCCGAAAAGCGCGGCACCAAAATGATCATGCAGGTGCACGACGAACTGGTGTTTGAGGTGCCCGACGCTGAAGTGGACTGGCTGCGTAGCGAGATTCCCCGCCTGATGGCCGGTGTGGCCCAGCTCAAGGTGCCGTTGCTGGCCGAGGTGGGCATGGGCCCGAACTGGGATAAAGCCCACTGACGTTCGCATGGGACAAGGCCCGCTGACGCTGCGGCTACTTCTTTTCAGACCACAACTCCCCGCCCGTTGCCCAGTCCGACTTCTTGATGTCGTACAGGATCACGTCCACACTGTCGGGCTTGCTGCCCAGCGCGTCAGCCGCGGCCTGGGTCAGGGCCTTGACGAGGTTCTTCTTCTGCTCGGGTGTGCGGCCTTCGAACATTTCTACGCGGATGGTGGGCATGCAAAAAGCTCCTTGTGATTGAAATATCCGCGTCACTATAGGGGCTGGCGCGCAGCGATAGCCAAAACTTTCTGCCGTGCATAGACTCACACTCACATTGCCAACCACCCCAACGGAGAACAACCCATGCTGCGCGACGACCTGAAGGCCGACTTTGACTCCCTCTTGCCCGGCAAGACCACCGAAGACGGCGCGACGCGCCGCACCGCGCTGAAAGCGGCGCTGGGCGTAGGTTATGCGGCCACTGCCATGCCCATCATGGCGCAGACGGCCATCAAGACATCCGTGGACGGCCTGACCGCCGGTGAGGTCACCATCGACGTGAACGGCTTCAAGATGGCGGCCTACCGTGCGGCGCCCGCCGGCAAGACCAACCTGCCGGTGGTGCTGGTGATCCAGGAAATTTTTGGCGTGCATGAGTACATCGCCGACACCGCCCGCCGCTTTGCCAAGGCCGGCTACCTGGCCATCGCACCCGAGCTGTTCCAGCGCCAGGGCGATCCGTTGGCTTACAACGAAATGGCCAAGCTACAGGCCGAGGTGGTGTCCAAGGTGCCCGACGCACAGGTCATGGGTGACCTGGACGCCGCCGTCAAATGGGCGGGCGCCAACGGCGGCAATACGTCCAAGGTCGGCATCACCGGCTTTTGCTGGGGCGGGCGCATCACCTGGCTGTACACCGCGCACAGCCCCAATGTAAAGGCAGGCGTGGCTTGGTACGGCCGGCTGGTGGGCGCCAGCACGCCCGTCACGCCCAAACACCCGATCGACGTCGCCGCCGCCATGAACGGCCCGGTCCTGGGCCTGTACGGCGAGAAGGACGGCGGCATCCCCCTTGACACCGTTGATAAGATGAAAGCCGCTTTGGCCGCCGGGAATGCGGCGTCCAAGGCATCGCAGTTTGTGGTGTACCCTGACGCGCCGCACGCATTCCATGCCGACTACCGCCCCAGCTTCCGCCAGGGCCCCGCTGAAGACGGCTGGAAGCGTGCGCTGGAATGGTTCAAGGCCAACGGCGTGGCCTGACCCCACGCCAAGCCAGACCAGGGCCGCGCAAGCGGCCTTTTTTGATGAGTTTTGCCTCTTCGCCATGACATTGATAGCAATCGTGATTGCCACCCTGGCTGCCGGTATCGGCAGCGTGTGGCTGGCCGCTGGCCTGATGAGCCTGGGCGCAGTGGCCGGTACCGGCCGCACCCAACAGGGCCGGGTAGGGCCCCAGCACCTGTTGAGCCTGGCCGCGGGTGCGCTTCTGGCCACAGCCTTCATGCACCTGTTGCCCGAGGCGTTTGAGTCGCAGGCCGGGGCCAAGGAACTGTTCGCCACGCTGCTGGTGGGCCTGGTGTTTTTCTTCCTGCTGGACAAGGCCGAGCTGTGGCACCACGGGCATGAACACAATCATGATCATGATCACGCACATGCGGGGCACGGCCACCATCACCACGACCACGCGCCGGCAAAGGGTGGCGGCTGGGCCGTGCTCACCGGCGACAGCGTGCATTGCTTTGGTGACGGCATCCTCATCGCGTCGGCCTTCATTGCCGACCTGCGCCTGGGCGCAGTGGCGGCACTGGCCGTGCTGGCCCATGAGGTGCCGCACCACATGGGCGACCTGATCGTGCTGCGCCAGTCCAGCCGCAACCGCCGCGCGGCGCTGGTCAAGGTATCACTGGCGGGCGCGGTGACCGCGCTGGGCGGTATTGCCGGCTTCTTCCTGGTGGAGCAGTTGCACGACTACCTGCCGTATTTCCTGGTGGTGGCCAGCAGCAGCTTTGTGTATGTAGCTCTGGCCGACCTGATCCCGCAGTTGCAAAAGCGCCTGAGCGCGCGCCAGACCGCAGCCCAGATTGCGTGGCTGCTGGTGGGCATTGCCCTGGTCACGCTGGTCAGCGGGCTGGCGCATTCGCATTAGCGGCTGGCGGGGTGGCCGGCGGGGTCAGCGCCGGTTGCGGTTGTCAGGGTGGCGGTCATAGC
>CALRZF020000387.1:0-3508 GCA_943372585.1 Ramlibacter sp. 2FC
GGGCGCCGGCATCTGGCCGGGGCTGGCCTGGGCCCACGCCCCCAGCAGCGCGTTGGCCAGCAGCTTGACCAGGTTGGTCCGCGCATTCACGGCGGCGGGGAACGCCGGGTCCACGATGGTGCCGGGCTGCGTCAGCAGCACCACGGGCGCGGTACAGCCGTGGTTGCTGTCGGCCTGTGGCGCCAGCATGCGGGCGTAGTAAGTGACGGCGGCCCATACGGCGCCGCGCGATGCGTTCACGGGCCCGCGCGTTTGCGCCGCGCAGCCGCGCAGGTCGATCTGCAGTGCGTCGCCTTGCTTGCGCAGCACCACCTCCAGCGGCACAGGGTCCGGGCTCAGGCCGTCGCCGTCCAGTGCGTCGGCAAAGCGCCATTCGCCGTCGGGCGCGGCGCGCAGTGCGGCGCGTGTGGCGGCTTCAGACGCGGCAATGAGCGCTTGGGCCTGTGCGTCAAAGCCTGCCTGGGCCAGCAGCAGCTGCAGCGCCTGTTCGCCCGCGTCCAGCGCGGCCCACTGCGCGGCCAGGTCGCCGGCCAGGTTGTCGGGCATGCGGCTGTTGGCGCACAGCAGGCGCATCAGGTTCGCATCGGCCTGGCCCCGGTGGTACAGCTGCACGGGTGCAATGCGCAGGCCCTCTTGCTGGATGCTGGTGGCATCGGTGGGCACCGAGCCGGGCGTGATGCCGCCCACGTCCTGGTGGTGAAGGATGCACGCGACCAGCGCGCGCACCGCACCGTTCACATGCACGGGCCGCAGCAGCACCAAGTCGGGCAGGTGGGTGCCGCCGGCCCAGGGGTCGTTGCTGAGGTAGCCATCGCCCGGCTGCATGGTCTGCGCCGGGAACACGTCCAGCAGCCCGGCCACCGCCGGCGACAGGCTGCCCAGCAGCAAGGGCAGCGACCGTGCCTGCGCCAGCATGCGCCCGTCGGGCAAAAAGACGGCGGCGGCGCAGTCCATGGCCTCGCGCACCACCGACGACACCGCCTGCGCGACAAGGCAGGCCTGCATGGCGTTGGCCAGCGATTCAAGTTGCGCTGCAAGCCCGGGGGCGGCGGTAGTGTGTGACGCAGGGCGCGCGGGCAACGCCAGCCCGGCCGCACGAAGCGTCGCCACCGTGCGTTCAAACTCCCCGGCATGCTCGCCATCCGCGGGCACATCGTGCGAACAGGTCACCGCGATGCCCGGCCACCTGGCTTGCAGCGCGGCCCGCACCTGCTGCTCGTGCACGGGGTTGCGCAGGGCATGCAGCAGGCATATCGCAACGTGTGTTGGGGTGTGGGGCAGGGCGGCCAGCCTGGCAAGCAGCGCTGGCAGGTCCAGCGGCGTCACCTCGTGCCCGGCGGCGTTGATGCGACCGGGCACCTCCACTCGCCAGGCATCGGGCAGCGCGGCCACCCAGGGCGATTCGCCCACATGCAGCGCATACGGGTCGGCGCGGTTTTGCCGGCCCAGCGTCAGCACGTCGGCGAAACCGTGTGTGCAGACCAGGGCGGTGCGTTGCATGAGGCGACTAGAAGCGGTCAGGCCTGAACGGCGCCAGATCCACCTGCGGCGTGCGTCCCGCCACCAGGTGGGCCACTTCGCGCCCGGTGGTGGCGCCCCCGCACATGCCCACATGGCCGTGGCCGAACGCCAGCCACGCGTTGTCCAGTGCCGGCGCGCGGCCGATCACCGGCAGGCTGTCGGGCAGGCAGGGGCGGTGGCCCATCCAGCGGGTGGTGCGTGATGTGTCCAGGTGCGGGAACATCTCCTGTCCCTTGGCCAGCAGCACCTCGGCGCGGCGGTAGTTCGGTGGTGGCTGCAGCCCCGCAAACTCCACGCTGCCGGCCAGCCGCAGGCCCATGGCCATGGGGTTGACCATCAGGTTGTATTCAGGCGCCATGACCGTGTGGCGCAGCGCCAGGTTGCTGCTTTGCACCGTCACGTGGTAGCCGCGCTGGGTTTCCAGCGGCACGCGCAGGCCCAGGTCGCGCGCCAGCGGGGCCGACCAGGCGCCGGCTGCCACCACCACACCGTCGCATTCGATGCGCTGGCCACTGGCCAGCAGCACCGCGCGCACCGTGCCACCCTGGCGGTCAAACTGCGCGGCCTCGCCTTGCACCGTCTGCGCACCATCGGCCACACACTGCGCGTGCAATGCCTTGACCAGTTGTGACGGGTCCAGCGTGGAGCCGTTGTCCGGCGCCAGGATGCCAAAGCGAAAGCGGCCCTTCAGGTCGGGCTCCAGTTGCTCCAGCGCGTCACGGCCCACATCCTGCAGGTCCACGCCCAGGCTGCGGCGCAGGTTCATGCCCCACTGCCAGCGCGCCGCGGCCTGCTGCGAGCTGTACACGTACAGGCAGCCGCTCTGGCGTACCAGGTGCTGTGCATTGGCATGCGCCAGCAGCGGTGCATAGCTGTCAAAAATGGGTGCCAGCAGCCCGCGCAGCGCAGTGGCGATGCGCACCACTTCGCTGCGCTGCGAATGGCGCAGAAAGCGCACCAGCCAGGGCAGCACCATGGGCAGGTAAGCCGCGCGGATGGTCAGCGGCCCGTCGGGGTCGCGCAGCCAGCCGGGCACCTGTTTCCACATGCCGGGCAGGCCCACGGGCAGGCAGGCGCTGGGCGACAGTGAGCCGGCGTTGCCGAACGAACAGGCCTCGCCCGGCGGCACGGGCGACACGAACGTGATGCGGTGGCCGTCGCGCTGCAGCCAGGCTGCCGTGCAGGTACCAACGATGCCGGTGCCCAGGACGACGATGTGCATGGGTGGTTGGCGCCTATCGGGACAGCGGGATGCCACAGCCTTCGTGGACCGTGCCGTCCAGGTTGACGCTCACCGCGCCCGGCAGGGTGTTGCCTGCCTGGTCGCGGCATTTTTCAGGCTCCACCTCCACCGAGATGGTGCGGTTGCCTTTGCTGGCTGTGTACAACGTGGCGCCTGTATTGGGATTGATCACGCGCGCGGGTGCGCCGAACGTGTCGGGTGGCGAGCCATCCCGGTTGAACCTGAGCGAGGGGCCGGGGCCTATTTCGATACTCCAGCTGCCGTCAAGGCTGTGCCCGCGCCAGCTGACGCCGCGAATGCGCGCGTCCTCAATCCGTGATAGCAACGGGACTTCGCGGCAACTGACAACGCCGCCAGTCCTGACAACCAGTGATGCCGTAGCGCCCTTTTCCCAGAACGCCATGGTGCTGTTTTCATACAGCGTGCCTGCATCGGCGGCCACACGGGTCATGGAGGACTGGCACCCGTTCACGACGATGTCCGCGGCATTTTCCTTGGGGTAGACGGTGACCGATCGTTTGTCGGAGCACATCCACACGCGTGCCAGCAGCGGCGCGTCGGATGAGGGGGGCGCCGCTGAAGGTAGTGGCGGCAACGAGGGGGTGGTGCATCCGGGGCCACTGGGCAAAGGTGTGGTGCCGGGGGCGCTGGCGCAACCGCTGGCCAGGGCCGCCATGCCCAGGGAGAGCAGCATCAAGGTTTTCATCCCCGCATCGTAGTGAAAATCCTTGGCAGATGTAAAAA
>CALRZF020000388.1:0-3475 GCA_943372585.1 Ramlibacter sp. 2FC
GCAAGCAGCTCAAGCAGCCGGTGCTGATTGAAAACGTCGGTGGCGCCGGTGGCGTGGTGGGCACCGACCGTGCGCTGAAAGCGCCGGCCGATGGCTACACCCTGATCCAGACTGGCGTGGGCCAGAACGCCGTGGCCCACGGCATCAACCCCAAGGTGCCCTACGACTCCAACAAGGACTTCATCCACCTCACGCAGGTCAATTCAGGACCCAACGTGCTGGTGGCGCACCCCTCGGCACCGTTCAATACCTTTGCAGAATTCCTGGCCTACGGCCGCGCCAACCCGGGCAAGCTGAACTACGGCTACACCCCGGCAGCATCCGGCCACATGGCCATGGAGCTGCTCAAGCAGACGGTCAGCACCTGCACCGGACCCAAAAAGGACAATTGCAAGCCGCTCTTCATGGTGGGCATACCGTACCGCGGCGGCGGCCCCATGATGACTGACCTGCTGGGCGGCCAGATCCCGGTGATGTTCATCAACCAGGACGTGGCCCTGCAGCACATCAAGGCCGGCAAGCTCAAGGCGCTGGCCATCAGCAGCCTGCAGCGCAACCCGCTGTACCCGGACGTGCCCACCATCAATGAGTCGGGCTTCCCCGGTTTCAGCGCGTTGTCGTGGTCGGGCATCTCGGTGTCGCGCGCCACGCCCAAGCCCATCGTGGACAAGCTTGAAGCCGCGTCGGTGGCGGCCATGAAGTCGCCCGCCATCCGCGCGCGGCTGGAGGGTGTGGGGTTTGTGGTGCCCGAGCCGGGTACCGCCGCGTATACACAGTTTGTGGCCGCCGAGCTGGACCGCTGGGTCCGCGTGATCAAGGTTGCCGGCATCAAGGAAGACTGATTCACCACCATGACACGCAAGACCTACGACCAGCTGCGCAGCGCCCGCTGGTTCGCCCCTGACGACTTCCGCTCCTTCGGCCACCGCTCGCGCGCCATGCAGATGGGCTACGACCATGCCGACTGGGAAGGCAAACCCATCATCGCCATCCTCAACACCTGGAGCGACATCGGCAACTGCCATTCGCACTTCAAGAACCGGGTTGAAGAGGTCAAGCGCGGCGTGCTGCAGGCCGGCGGCTTTCCATTGGAGATCCCCTGCATTTCGGTGGCTGAAAATTTCGTCAAGCCCACCACCATGCTGTACCGCAACCTGCTGGCCATTGAAGCCGAAGAGCTGCTGCGCAGCCACCCGGTGGACGGCGCCGTGCTCATGGGCGGCTGCGACAAGACCACGCCCGGCTTGCTGATGGGCGCGTTCAGCCTGGGCATCCCCTGCATCTACCTGCCCGCCGGCCCCATGCTGCGTGGCAACTGGAAGGGCAAGACCCTGGGCTCGGGCTCGGACGCCTTCAAGTACTGGGACGAGCGCCGCGCCGGCAACATCAGCAAGGCGCAGTGGATGGAAATCGAAGGCGGCATTGCCCGCAGTGCCGGCACCTGCATGGTGATGGGCACGGCCGCGACCATGATGGGCATTTCAGAGGCGCTGGGCATGACGCTGCCCGGCGCGTCCAGCATCCCTGCGGTGGATGCCAACCACCAGCGCATGGCAACACAGTGCGGCCGGCGCATTGTGGACATGGTGTGGGAAGACCTGACCCCGGCCAAGCTCCTGACGCGCCAGAGTTTCGAGAATGCCGTGACCGTGGCCATGGCCGAGGGCTGCTCCACCAACGCCATCATCCATTTGGTGGCCATCTCGCGCCGCGCGGGCCTGCCCGTGACACTGGACGACTTTGACGCCTTCAGCCGCAAGGTGCCGGTCATTGCCAACATCCGCCCCAGCGGCGACCAGTACCTGATGGAAGATTTTTATTACGCCGGCGGCATGAAGGCGCTGATGAAGACCCTGGCCGACGGCGGCCTGCTGCACCTGGACGCCATGACGGTCAACGGCACTACCGTGGGCCAGAACCTGCAGGACGCCGAGGTCTACAACGACGACGTGATCCGTCCTCTCGCCAAAGCCATCTACAACGAAGGCGCGCTTGCCGTGCTCAAGGGCAACCTCGCGCCCAACGGCTGCGTCATCAAGCCCAGCGCCTGCAGCCCGCACCTGCTAAAGCACACCGGTCCGGCCATGGTGTTTGACGATTACCCGTCGCTCAAGAAAGCCATTGACGACCCGGACCTGGACGTCACGGCCGACCACATCATCATCCTGCGCAACGCCGGCCCCCAGGGCGGCCCCGGCATGCCTGAATGGGGCATGGTGCCCATCCCCGTCAAGCTGGTAAAGCAAGGCGTGCGCGACATGATGCGCATCAGCGACGCGCGCATGAGCGGCACCAGCTACGGCGCCTGCGTGCTGCATGTGTCGCCCGAGTCGTACATCGGCGGGCCGCTGGCACTGGTGAAGAACGGGGACCTGATCACCGTGGATGTGCCCAACCGCCGCATCCACCTGGAGGTGAGCGACGCAGAACTGGCGCAACGCAAGGCCGCCTGGATGCCGCCACCCAAACGCTTTGAGCGCGGCTACGGCCACATGTTCAGCCAGCACATCATGCAGGCGCATGAGGGCTGCGACTTTGACTACCTTGAAACCTCGTTCGGCGCGCCCGTGCCCGAGCCCGTCATCTACTGATTGCACCTTTTCAATGAACCGCATCCTCCAGCACGGCCGGCTTTCGCCGTACCTTGAACAGGCCCTGGCCGCCCAATACGACCTGCACCCGCTGTACAACGAGTCCGACCCCACCGCGTACCTGCGCGACCACGGCAGCGAATACACGGCGTTGGCCACGTCAGCCCGCTTTGGCGCCGACCGCGCGTTGATGACGGCCCTGCCCAACCTGAAAGTCATCTCCAGCCTGGGCGTGGGCTACGAGACCTTTGACCTGGCCTGCGCGCGCGAACGCGGCATCCAGATCGGCTACACGCCCGACGTGCTGAACGACTGCGTGGCCGACACGGCGTTTGGCCTGCTGATGGACGCCGCGCGGCAGTTCAGCGCATCAGACCGCTACGTGCGCCGCGGTGAATGGCCCAAAGCACCGTACCCACTGAGCACCCGCGTGAGCGGCAAGCGCATGGGCATCGTGGGCCTGGGCCGCATCGGCCGCGTGGTGGCACGCAGGGCCAGCGGTTTTGACATGGACATCCGCTACCACAACCGCAACGTGGTGCCTGACGTGCCCTACACCTACGAACCCACGCTCAAGGGGCTGGCCGAATGGGCTGATTTCCTGGTCGTGATCAGCGCGGCCAGCGCCGCCACGCGGCACCTGATTTCAGCCGACATCCTGCGCGCATTGGGCCCGGACGGCTTCCTCATCAATGTGTCGCGCGGCTCTGTGGTGGATGAACAGGCGCTGGTCACGGCCCTGCAAACCGGCCAGATCGCCGGCGCCGGGCTGGACGTGTACGAAGACGAGCCCAACGTGCCCCCTGCCCTGTTCGCCCTGGACAACGTGGTGCTGCTGCCCCACGTGGCCAGCGGCACGCATGAGACGCGCCGCGCCATGGCCG
>CALRZF020000389.1:0-3474 GCA_943372585.1 Ramlibacter sp. 2FC
CACCAGCGACGGCAACCTGACAATGAACAGCTCGGGATCCGTGACCAGTGGCGGCGCGACGCTGATGGCGCAGGGAACGGGCCGCAGCCTCAACATCCAGGGCAGCGTCACGGGCCCGGCCACGCTCAGTGGCGCAAACAGCGTTTCGATTTCGGGTGGCTCCCTGGGCGGCGCCATGAACGTGACAGCGGGCACCGGTGTGGTGTCGGTCGCGGGCAACTCTACATTCAGCGGAAACATCACCAGCAGTAATGTCGTCAACGTGACTGGCGGCACGCTGACAGTGGGCGCCAACATGTCCATTCCCCAATTCAAGATGAGCGGCGGCACACTGACTGGCAGCGGCAATCTGACAGTGCCCACGAGCTTCGAATGGACCGGCGGTAGCGTGGGCGCAGGCGGCGGCAGCCTGAACCTGGACGGCGCGACCAGCATCACGGGCACCGCGAACCTGGGGCGCCCGGTCAACAATAGCGGCACCATCACGCAGTCGGGCGCGGGCGCCGTGAACATGGCCTCGGGCGGCTCCATCAACAACACCGGCATCTACGACATCCAGAACGACAACGGCTTTGGCGGAACGTCCGGTACGTTCACCAACAGCGGCACGTTCAAGAAAACCGGCGGCACGGGCACAAGCCTGATCGGCGGGCTGACGTTCTCCAATTTCTTCAACAAGACGGTGCAGGTCACCAGTGGCACGCTGGCGTTTGGCACAGGCGTGTTCACAGGCAACTCCGGCATCATCGACATTGGCGCGGGGGCGGTGTTCAGCACCGTGGGCGACTTTGCCAACAACACCACCGGCACGGTGCAGGGCGTGGGCACGCTGAACGTGGGCGCTGCCGTCTTTAACAACTTCGGCACGCTGCGCCCCGGTGGCGCGGGCACCATCGGCACGCTGACCTTGTCGGCCGGCAGCTACAACCACCACGGCCCGTCCAAGTTCGACATCGACCTGACCAGCCACACGGTGCACGACATCGTCATGCACACGGGGGCCGGCACCGTGACGCTGGGCGCGGGCAGTTTCGCGGGCAACGACGTGGCGGCCACGTATGCCGTGGGCGACACCTTCGCGTTCGCGCAGAGCGCCTCGGGCACCATCGGCGGCTCTGTGCCCACCGCCACCGGTTTTTCGTTCCAGCTCGTGGCGGGCGCGCCCTACCTGATGCAAGCCACCAAGCTGGCTGCGCCGCCGCCCGCACCCACGCCGCCTGCACCGCCCCCGGTGACGCAGCCGCCCGTCACGCAACCCCCGGTCACCCAACCCCCTGTGACGCAGCCGCCTGTCACGCCACCGCCGGTCACACAGCCCCCGGTCGCCCAGCCGCCTGTGAGCCCACCACCACCCGCACCCTCAGTGGCCGAGCCCACGGTGGACGGGATCGTGGCACTGATTCGCTCAGACGTGCCGCGCGCCCAGGTGCGCGAAGCCGTGGCGGTGCAGGACAACATCGTGACAAGTTTTGTGGCGTTGCTGCTGAACGAAGAGCGGCGCCAGGCCGAGCTGCGCGACCGGGAGCGTCCGGCCGACCAGATCACATCCGAAGTGCAATGCACGCGCTGAGGCGCGTGCCCATGTGGCTCAGGCCAGGCTTTTCCTGAGCCAGTCGGCAAACGCCGCGCATTCCCACCGGTCCATCGCCCCGGTGCGCCAGCACAGGTAATGGGCATGCGGGCTGGGGACGTTGCGGGTAGAGATGCGCTCCAGCGAGCCGTTGTCCAGCCAGGGGTGCCCCAGCTTCAGGCGTACCAGCGCAATGCCCAGGCCTTGCGCGGCGGCGTCGCACATCAGGCCGATGTCGTTGAAGCTGGAACCCTCGGCCGGCTCACCCGCGTCAACCCCATGCGCCAGGAACCAGGTGCGCCAGGGCTCCAGCGGGCTCTTGATGAGCTTGGCGGCCAGCAGTTCGTCCACCGTGTCAAAAGGACCGTGTTCACGGATGTAGGCGGGTGAGGCCAGCGGCGTGACCTCGTCGGTCATCAGGCAGGTGTGCTCCACATCGGCGTAGCGGCCCGTGCCAAAGCGCACCATCAGGTCGGCGTCCTCGGCCACCACGTCCAGCAGCGGGATGCTGACCTGCAGCGTGAGGTCAATCTCGGGGTAGGCCTCGATAAAGCCGCGCAGCCGCGGCATGAGGATGGAGCGCGAAAAGGTCGGCGTGACGGCTACGCGCAGCTTGCGCTTGGTGCTGGCCGTGTCCTGACCCGGAAAGCGCTCCAGGCTGGCGAGGCCCTCGCGCACATGGGCTAGGTATTCGCTGCCCTCGGTGGTCAGTGAAAAATCGGCCCGTCCAAAAAGCCGCGTGCCCAGGATCTGTTCGAGCTGCTTGACGCGGTGGCTCACCGCGCTGGGTGTCACGTTCAGCTCGTCCGCCGTCTGCGTCACACTGCGCAGCCGCGCCAGCGCCTCGAAGGTCAGCAGGCACTGGATGGGCGGGATGCGGGCGGTCATGAATACACCATAGAGGGTTATATGCGGATATATACCGTCGGGGTGTAATTGGGCAAAGACCTACTTGAAGATCACCGTCTTGTGGCCGTTCAGCAGTACCCGGTGCTCGCTGTGCCATTTGACCGCGCGGGCCAGCACCTGGCTTTCGGTGTCGCGACCCATGGCGGTCAGGTCTTCCACCGTCTTGCTGTGGTCGGCGCGGGCCACGTCCTGCTCGATGATCGGGCCTTCGTCCAGGTCGGCCGTCACATAGTGGGCCGTGGCGCCGATCAGCTTCACGCCGCGGTCGTGCGCCTGGTAATAGGGCTTGGCGCCCTTGAAGCTGGGCAAAAAGCTGTGGTGGATGTTGATGGCGCGCCCGGCCAGCTTGCGGCACAGGTCGTCGCTCAGGATCTGCATGTAGCGCGCCAGCACCACCAGCTCGGCGCCCTCGGCCTCGATGATCTCGAACTGTTTGGCCTCGGCCTGCGCCTTGTTGTCCTTGTTCACGCCGATGTGATGGAACGGCACGTTGTAGCTGGCCGCCAGTTGGTAGAACTCGCGGTGGTTGCTGACGATGGCGCGGATGTCCACCGGCAAGAGGCCGCTTTTCCAGCGAAACAGCAGGTCGTTCAGGCAGTGACCTTCCTTGCTGACCAGGATGACGGTCTTCATGGGCTGCGTGGTGGCGTGCAGCTTCCAGTCCATCTGCAGCGGTTCGGCAAAGAACTTCAGCTGCGTTTTCAGGTCGTCAAAGGTGTGCTGGCCGCAGGCAAACTGCACCCGCATGAAGAACAGGCCGGTATCAGGGTCGTTGTACTGCGCGGCTTCTTCAATGTTGCCGCCGCGCTCCAGCAAAAAGCCAGAGACGGCATGCACGATGCCGCGGCGGTCCGGGCAGGAGAGCGTGAGGATATAAGCGTTACTCATAGGGCGTGAATTGTCGCAGGACGGCACGGGCCCTCGCTCGCGGGGGTTTCCGGTGCCAAAATGCCCTTTTGCCGTTCGCACAGGAGAGCCCGTCATGGCCTACAACG
>CALRZF020000390.1:0-3474 GCA_943372585.1 Ramlibacter sp. 2FC
GTTCAGCGTGCGCCCGCGCATGAAGGCCAGCGGCGCAATCTCCAGCGCCTGGCGCTCAAACGCCTTGACCACCTTGTCAAAACCCATCAGGTCGTACAGGGCGTCGTACAGCGGGCGCAGGTAGGGGTCCACCTTCTGGCTCAGGTCGCCAGGCAGAAAGCCCAGCTTTTCGCCCGCCTCCACAGCCGGGCGGGTCAGCACGATGCGCTGCACGGCGGCGCGCTCCAGCGCGTCCACTGCCATGGCTACGGCCAGGTAGGTTTTGCCGGTGCCGGCGGGGCCGATGCCGAAGGTGATGTCGTGGTTGGCGATGTTGTCCAGGTACAGGCTCTGCATGGGCGTGCGCGCCTTCAGGTCAGCGCGGCGCGTTTGCAGCGTCATGGCGCCGTCGGCGCTTTCCACCAGGCCGCTGTCGCCGGCCAGCATGAGCTGCACGGTGTCGGGCGCGATGGGGCGCGCGGCCATCTCGTACAGCGCCTGCAGCACCTCCAGCGCACGCTGGGCTTTGGCCTTGGGGCCGTCGATCTTGAACTGCTCGTGCCGGTGGGCAATGCTGACCGACAGCGCCAGCTCAATGGTGCGCAGGTGGGCGTCGGTGGGGCCGCACAGGTTGGCCGTGCGGGTGTTGTTGGGTGGCGAGAAGGTGTGGCGGAGGATCAAGGTACGGACTGCCTGTGGGTGGCCTGCAGGGGTTGCAATGGCCTGATTGTCGGGCCAATCCGCTAACATCACCACTCCATGCACAGCGCCCTGATCGTCGAAGACCTGCCCGAAGTCCGAGCCTGGCTCGGCGACGTGGCGCGCGCGGCCTTTCCCGCGCTACAGGTCACGACAGCCGGCCGTCGCGACGAGGCACTGACCTGTGTGCAGCGCGGCCGGTTCGACCTGGCCCTGATTGACCTGGGCTTGCCCGACGGCAGCGGTACCGACGTGGTGGGCGCGCTGCGTCGCTACCAGCCCACGGCCCTGCCGGTGGTGGTGACGATTTATGACGACGACGATCACCTGTTTCCCGCCCTGCAGGCCGGTGCCTTCGGCTACCTGTTGAAAGAGCAGCCCGAGGAAACGCTGGTCGCCCAGCTGCTGCGCATGACCCAGGGCGAGCCCCCGCTGTCCCCTCCCATCGCGCGGCGCGTGCTGGCCCACTTTGCCGGCGCCAGCCACCGGCGTGATGTGCTGGTGCGCCAGATAGAAGCCGAAGTCAGCCTGACAGACCGCGAGACCGAGGTGCTGCAGCGCGTGGCCAAGGGCTACACCCTGCCCGAGATCGCCCAGCAGTTCGGCCTGTCGCGCCACACCATTGCGGATTACATCAAGCAGATCTACCGCAAGCTCAATGTGTCTTCGCGTGCGGAGGCTGCGCTGGAGGCGGCGCGGCGTGGGTTGGTGAACCCATGATCGGGAGGCTGCAAGGCACCCTCGCCGAAAAGAACCCACCGCAGGTGCTGGTGGACTGCAACGGCGTGGGCTACGAGGTGGACGTGCCCATGAGCACCTTCTACAACCTGCCCACACTCGGCGACAAGGTGTCGCTGCTCACGCACTTTGTGGTGCGTGAAGACGCGCAGATCCTTTATGGTTTTGCCACAGCCGCAGAGCGCGAAGCCTTCCGCCAGCTCATCAAGATCAGCGGCGTGGGCCCGCGTACTGCGCTCAGTGTGCTCAGCGGCATGAGCGTGGCCGACATTGCCCAGGCCGTGACCGCGCAGGACGCGGGCCGGTTGGTGAAGGTGCCGGGCATCGGCAAGAAAACGGCCGAGCGGCTGCTGCTGGAGCTCAAGGGCAAGTTTGGCGCCGACCTCGGCGCGGGCAGCGCCAGCGTGACGAGTGACGCGCAGGCCGACATCCTGCAGGCGCTGGTAGCGCTGGGTTACAGCGACAAGGAAGCCGCGCTGACATTGAAGGCCCTGCCCAAGGACGTGGGCGTGAGCGAAGGCATCAAGCTCGCGCTGAAATCACTGGCGAAGTAAATGAGTATCCAGACCGACGACTTCGACATGCCGGCTTCAAAGCGGGTGGTGTCGGCCGCGCCGGCGTCGCCCAATGAAGAGGCGATAGAACGCGCATTGCGCCCCAAGCTGTTTGACGACTATGTGGGCCAGGCCAAGACGCGCGAGCAACTGGAAATCTTCATTGGCGCCGCGCGCAAACGCGAAGAGGCGCTGGACCATGTGCTGCTGTTCGGCCCGCCGGGGCTTGGCAAGACGACGCTGTCGCACATCATTGCGCACGAGCTGGGCGTGAACTTGCGTCAGACCTCGGGCCCCGTGCTGGAAAAGCCCAAGGACTTGGCGGCGCTCTTGACCAACCTGGAAAAGAACGACGTTCTTTTCATCGACGAAATCCACCGGCTGAGCCCGGTGGTGGAAGAAATCCTCTACCCCGCGCTGGAGGACTACCAGATCGACATCATGATCGGCGAGGGCCCGGCAGCGCGCAGC
The DNA here is from genome assembly GCA_943372585.1 of Ramlibacter sp. 2FC. Classification (GTDB taxonomy): domain Bacteria; phylum Pseudomonadota; class Gammaproteobacteria; order Burkholderiales; family Burkholderiaceae_C; genus RAM1. Next base: position 2,442 of record CALRZF020000390.1, read on the forward strand.
ATCAAGCTCGACCTGCAACCCTTCACACTGGTGGGTGCCACCACGCGCGCCGGCATGCTGACCAACCCGCTGCGCGACCGCTTTGGCATCGTGGCGCGGCTTGAGTTTTATACGGCGGAAGAGCTGGCGCGCATCGTCAAGCGCAGCGCGGGGCTGCTGAATGCGCCGATGGACGAAGAGGGCGGGGTGGAGATTGCCCGCCGCTCACGCGGGACACCCCGCATTGCCAACCGGCTGCTGCGCCGCGTGCGCGACTATGCCGACGTGAAAGGCACGGGCCGCATCACCGCCGACATCGCGCACAAGGCGCTGGCCATGCTGGATGTGGACCCGCAGGGCTTTGACGTGATGGACAGGAAGCTGCTGGAGGCGGTCATTCACAGATTCGACGGCGGCCCCGTGGGGTTGGACAACATTGCGGCCAGCATCGGTGAAGAGCGCGACACGATCGAAGACGTGATCGAGCCCTACCTCATCCAGCAGGGCTACCTGCAGCGCACGCCGCGCGGACGCATTGCCACGCTGGCGGCGTACCGTCACCTGGGTGTAATGCCGCCCAAGAGCGCAGGCGAACTGTTCGCTGAATAACGCCCCACTTGGCGCACGATCAGAATCTGCGCCACGTAATAGGTGCTGAGCACCCACACCTGCGACATCGGCAGCGGCGACACAAATTTGTTCACTGCCAGCAGTGAATCGCTGAGCATGAAAAACCCCGCGCCGATGGCCACGCCCACCGCAGCCCCATCGCGCAACACCGTGGCGCGGCCAATGGCCTGCGCGGCCATGAGGGCGATGACGATCACATAGGCTGCGACCGGCACGCGCAGCGCTGCAGGCAGGCCGCCTTGCCACAGATACGCATACATCGCTGCGCCGAAACCCAGCGTGATGGCCAGCGCACGGCGGCTGGGAAACCAGCGTTGCCCCATGCGGAACAGCCCGATGTACAGCACGTGCGCCACCAGGAACGACACCAGCCCAGGGATGAAATAGCCGGGGAACATCAGGAACACATCACCTGCCAGCGACA
>CALRZF020000391.1:0-3471 GCA_943372585.1 Ramlibacter sp. 2FC
ATGCGGTTTGCCAGCGGTTTCGTCCGCCGTGCGCGAGCCGTCAAACATGCCGCGAAGTTCCACCGCCTGCAGCGCCTCGTCAAGCCCGCGGCGGCTCTTGCCTGTGGCCACGGCCAGCGAGTGATGGCGCGCCTTCAACTCGGCCAGCAGGGCCAGCACACCGTCAAACAGGCTGATGTCGTTCTGGTGCTGCAAATAGTGATGGCGATAGCGGGCGCCCAGCTCGGGATATTTCTCGGGCGGCACGTCAGGCGCGGCGTGCGCCAGCGCCTGCATCAGGCCCAGGCCAATCACGTAAGCCGCGTCCTTGTCGGACGGCATGGCGCCGCCCACGTCGGTCACCGCTCGCTGGATGCAGCGCACGATGATCTTGGTGGAATCGAAAAGCGTGCCATCCCAGTCAAAGGCGATGAGGTCAAACTGTCGTTGCTGCGGCATGGTCCACAAAGTGTTGAAGGTCAGTGGGCAGCGGCGCCACAAGCTCCACGCGTTCGCCGGTGACCGGGTGATTGAACTGTAACCGCCATGCATGCAGGAACATGCGTTTCAGGCCCTGCTTGTAAAGGGTCTTGTTGAGGTCGAAGTCGCCGTATTTGTCGTCACCCGCTATCGCGTGGCCCTGGGACGCCAGGTGCACGCGGATCTGGTGGGTGCGCCCGGTCTTGATGGTGACTTCCAGCAGGCTGAACCCCGGCAGCTTGCGCGCCACCTTCACCAGCGTGATAGAGCGCATGCCATCAGGGTCGTCCTTGGCGACCACTTTCACACGACGCTCCCCGTCGGCCTGCAGGTACTTGTGCAGTGGCATGTCAATGACCTTGTTGCTGGCCGGCCAGACACCGGGCACCAGAGCCAGGTAGGTCTTGCCGGTTTCGCGCTCGCGAAACTGGTCCTGCAGGTTGGTCAGCGCCGAGCGTTTGCGCGCCACCAGCAGGATGCCCGAGGTTTCGCGGTCGAGCCGGTGCACCAGCTCCAGAAACTTGGCCTGGGGCCGGGCCTGGCGCAGCTGTTCAATCACACCAAAGCTCACGCCACTGCCGCCATGAACGGCAACGCCGGCCGGTTTGTCGATGGCCAGCACAGCGTCGTCTTCCAGAAGAATGGGAAATTCACGGGCGGGCGCCGGTTTGGCCGCCTTGAGGTCCGAAGCCTGCGAAGTACGCACCGGCGGCACCCGCACCACATCGCCTGCTGCCACGCGCGTATCAGCACCCGCACGGCCCTTGTTCACCCGGACTTCGCCGCTGCGGATGATCCGGTACACATGGGTTTTGGGCACGCCTTTGAGTTCGCGGATCAGGAAGTTGTCCAGCCGCTGGCCGGCTGAATCTTCATCCACCGTGACCGATTTCACCTGGGGGCTTGCAGGGGGCTGGCTGCCCCCTATAATGTGTTTCACTAGCGTAACGCTGTAAGTGGTTGATTTGTCTGGAGTTTAGTCCACCCTCTACCACCCGCCACGCTGGAAGGTCGATGCCACTTGTTGCATCGCTTGCAAACTGAAGGCCAACGCCGACAGTGGCACGCATGACACAAGCCAAGACGACGCACTGAAACACTGATACGGAATACCCCAGTCCACCAGCCGATCGCTGGTGGGCGGATCAAAGCGAGAATTTGTTGTGTTGATGACGCTTTTACTTGCCTGCTGGCGGTGGCTTACAGCCCCGCGCCGCGGCATTCAAGCGTCTGCTGCCCGCCGCTTGCGCGCGCGGGACGCCACGAAACATGTGGCGACCCAGCACCCCGTCCCCCTCGCCCCCATCCACGCGCCCTTGTCCCGCCTGCTGATCTAGTCAGCGGGCGCGCCTGTCCGGCAATTCCCTTCGTTTCAAGACGCGTCAGTCCGGCATCGTTGCCCGTACAGGGCATGTGATGTTTTGAAGAACGAATAGGTGACGCCATGAAGCGCATGCTGATCAATGCCACGCAGGCCGAAGAACGCCGGCTGGCCATCGTCGATGGACAAAAACTCCTCGACTACGAAATCGAAATCGAAGGGCGCGAACAGCGCAAGGGCAACATCTACAAGGCGGTCGTGACCCGCGTGGAGCCCTCGCTGGAAGCCTGCTTTGTGGATTACGGTGAAGACCGCCACGGCTTTTTGCCCTTCAAGGAAATCTCCAAGCAGTATTTCCAGGGCAATACGGCGCCCAGCCAGGCGCGCATCAGCGACGTGATCCGTGAAGGCCAGGAGCTGCTGGTCCAGGTCGAAAAGGAAGAACGCGGCAACAAGGGCGCGGCCCTGACCACCTTCGTGAGCCTGGCCGGCCGCTACGTGGTACTGATGCCCAACAACCCGCGTGGCGGTGGCGTCAGCCGCCGCATTGAGGGCGACGACCGCGCCGAACTCAAGGAGGCGATGGACCAGCTGGAATACCCCAACGGCATGTCCATCATTGCGCGCACCAACGGCATCGGCCGCGCTGCGAATGAACTGCAGTGGGACCTGAATTACCTGCTCAAGCTGTGGAATGCCATTGACGGCGCCACCAAGGGTGCCAAGGGCGCCTTCCTGATTTATCAGGAGTCCAGCCTGGTCATCCGCGCGATCCGTGACTACTTCAATCACGACATCGGCGACATCCTGATCGACACCGACGACATCTACGAACAGGCGCAGCAGTTCATCGCCCACGTGATGCCCGAGCATGCCGCCCGCGTCAAGCGCTACCGCGACGACGCGCCGCTGTTCAGCCGCTTCCAGATCGAGCACCAGATCGAATCCGCCTATGCCCGCACGGTGCAGCTGCCCAGCGGCGGCGCCATCGTGATCGACCACACCGAAGCGCTGGTCAGCGTGGACGTGAACTCGGCACGTGCCATCAAGGGCGGTGATATTGAAGAGACCGCCACGCGCACCAACCTGGAAGCCGCCGACGAAGTGGCCCGCCAGATGCGCCTGCGCGACCTGGGCGGCCTGATCGTGATCGACTTCATCGACATGGAAGAGTCCAAGAACCGCCGCGAGGTTGAAAACCGCCTGCGCGACGCGCTACGCCAGGACCGCGCCCGCGTGCAGTTCGGCACCATCAGCAAGTTCGGTCTCATGGAAATGAGCCGGCAACGGTTGCGGCCTGCGCTGAGCGAAGGCGCCTCCATCCCCTGCCCGCGTTGCGGCGGCTCCGGCCACATCCGCGACACGGAGTCGTCGGCGCTGCAGATCCTGCGCATCATCCAGGAAGAGTCCATGAAGGACAGCACGGCCTCGGTGCTGTGCCAGGTGCCGGTGGAAGTCGCTTCGTTCCTGCTGAACGAAAAGCGGACCGAAATCGCCAAGATCGAACTCAAGCAGCGCATCAGCGTGCTGCTGGTGCCCAACAAGACGCTGGAAACACCGCACTACCGCCTGGAGCGCCTGAAGCACGACGACCCGCGCCTGGACCGCATCGAAGCCAGCTACACCATGGCAGAGGAAATCGAAGACCCGACCACGGTGACGCGCCGCTCGCAAGAGCGCCACAACAAGCA
>CALRZF020000392.1:0-3470 GCA_943372585.1 Ramlibacter sp. 2FC
AGGCGTTTTTCTTCGGCGCGGGCGTCGTCCACCTGCAGGGTCAGCAGCAGGCCCTGGTTGTTGAAGGCTTCGGGCCCCGGCGGGCGCGAAGGGTGGTCGGGGTGCATGAAAGCCAGGGCCACCGTGCCCCCTTCGCTGGCGCTGCGCGACAGCCAGACAAACCACGAAGCCTCAAACCCCACCTCAAAGCCGAAGTGCTGGACAAAGAAGTCGCGTGATTCGGCCAGGTGTGGCGTGGTGATGAGCGGATAACAGGAAGTAAGCTGGGAAGACGGCATGTTGGACTCCATTGAATCAGGTTGCAGTAATTGGGCTGTGGATACATACTTGCTGTATGTTGGAAAAACTATAAATACATACTGCTTGTATGTCAAATACCTCACCGGTAAAAACTGGCGGCAACCGCCGGGTGGAGCAGGGCCTGCAGTCACGCGCCCGCCTGGTCGAATCCGCCCGGGCGCTGTTCCAGCGCGACGGCTACGCGGCCACGTCCACCGAGGCCTTGCTGGCCGCCACAGGCCTGACGCGCGGCGCGCTATACCACCACTTTCGCGACAAGAAAGACCTGTTCCTGGCGGTGTGCGAGGCCGAGCATGCCGACCTGTCGCTGGCGATTGATGCGGCCACGCAGGGGGTGGCCGATCCGCTGGCGCAGCTGATGGCGGGCTCGCTGGCGTGGATAGACGCCGTGTCGCGCCCCGGCCCGCGCCAGGTGCTGCTGCTGGATGCGCCGTCGGTGCTGGGCGCCGATGAATGGGCGGCGCTGGACGACCGCCATGGTTACCGCCAGCTGCGCGCCGTGGTGGCCGAACTGCTGGCGCGCCGCCCCGGCGTCACGGACAGCGTCATTGACGCCAGCGCCGCCGTGCTGAACGGCGCCATCAACGAGCTGGCGCACTGGGTGGCGCGCAGCGGCACACCGGCGGCGCGCGCAGCGGCAGAGGAGGCCTTGCGCAAGGCCTGCGCAGGCGTGCTGGGCTAGGCAGACCTACGCTGCGCTGTTCAGGGCCTGGTCTACCAGCGCCTGTACCGCGGTCGGCGGCTGCATGGGCTGCAAGGCGCTGACGGTGGCGCGGCCTGTGTTGCCCAGCGGCAGCCGCTGCAGCAGGTGGCCCAGCGGCACCAGCACCAGCCGCAGCCACTGGCCGGCGATTTCGCGCCGGTCACCCAGCTGGCGCGCATACGACAGCATGTGCCAGTGCGAGCGCAGGTGGGGGACGAACGCGGTCTGGCCCACCACGTGGGCTGCTTCCAGCCACAGCCAGCGCTGGGCTGAAGGTTGGCCGGCGCTGGCTTCAAAGCCGCGCAACAGGTGCTCAAAGGCGCGGGCTTGCGCTGCGGCCGTGTTGGCCGGCGATTGCATGTTGATGCGGTGCATGGTCAAGCCCCCGCCAGTTCACGGCGCGCCTCGCGCAGCACGGTCACACCGGCGGTGATGGCCAGGCCGGCCATGACGGCGGCCACGGCCAGGTCGGGCCAGGCCGAGCCCGTACCAAACACGCCTAAAGCGGCGGCCATGACCGCCAGGTTGCCTAAAGCGTCATTGCGTGTGCACAGCCACACGCTGCGCATGTTGGCGTCGCCCTCGCGGTAGGCATACAGCGCCACCGCCACCCCCACATTGGCGGCCAGCGCCAGCAGGCCCACCAGGCCCATGGTCATGGCCTCGGGGGGTGTGCCGTACGCAAACGCCCACACGGCGCGGCCGGCCACAAACAGGCCGAACAGCAGCATGCAGGCGCCCTTGAGCAGCGCGGCGCGGGCGCGCCAGGCCAGCGTCATGCCCAGCACCAGCAGCGAGACGGCGTAATTGGCCGCGTCGCCCAGAAAGTCGATGGCGTCGGCCAGCAGCGATACTGAGCCGGACTGCACGCCCGCCGCGATCTCGATGGCGAACATCGCGGCATTGACGATGAGCGCACCCCACAGGATGCGGCGGTAGCGCGGGTTGGCCGCGCCGGTGGGGGCGCTGGCGTGATGATGGCAATGTGCAGACATGGTTTTTTCCTTTCGATGAAGGGATTGGAAACCCTCAAGTCACTTCAAGGTCAAGCGGTGTCTGGCACATGGCCCCGCGCGTGGCGGTGTCTTTGTGCCAACGCGCTATTTGATCTCGAAGCGCGCGGTGGCTGCCGGCTTGCCCGCGAGCGTGACGACGGCGATGCCCTTGGTGCCCTTGGCCACCTTGAACGCGCCTTTGGCTTCCAGCTTGTCGCCGGCAGGGGCCAGTTCGGCCTCGGCCTTGTCCGTGCCGTTGAGCAGCGTGACCTTGGCCTTGGCGCCGTCCAGCTTCACGGGCTTGCCGTGGTCGCTCACGTAGATCTGCAGCATCTCGGGTTTGGCGACGATTTCAAAGTCGCCCGCCTTGGTTTCCACCACCACGCCGCCGAATTTGGGCGTGTGGTCATGGTTGCCGGCCGCCAGTGTGGTGGCCGCGGTGAATGCCAGGCTGGCGGCCAGTGCAATGTGCTTGAGTGTCATGGTGTTTCCTTTCGGGTTGGGTTGTCAGAAGGTCTCGGAGCCGGAGTCTTCCACGAGGGCGGCAATCGGCTTGCGGCCGAACAGCGCCACCATCGCGGGCGTGAGGAACGAGTCGAGCAGGGTCGAGGTGATCAGGCCGGAGAAGATCACCACGGCCACGGGGTGCAGGATTTCGGTGCCGGGCATGTCGGCCTCGAACAGCAGCGGTGCCAGGGCAAGCGCCGCCACCAGCGCGGTCATCAGCACCGGCGTCAGCCGCTCCTGCGAGCCGCGCAGCAGCATCTGTGTGTTGAAGTTCTCGCCCTCAAAGGCGCACAGGTTGATGTAGTGCGACACCTTCAGGATGCCGTTGCGGATGGCAATGCCCGCCAGCGTGATGAAGCCCACCAGCGCCGCCACGCTCAGCGGCTGGCCCGAAAGCCACAGGCCCACCACCGCGCCGACCAGCGCCAGCGGAATGTTGGCCATGATGATGGCCGCCAGAATGCCCGAGCGGTAGCGCGAATACAGGATCAGGAAGATCAGCCCCACCGACGCAATCGACAGCAGCCCGATCAGGCGCGAGGCCTCCTCCTGTGCCTGGAACTGCCCGCCGATGCTGATGAAGTAGCCCTCGGGCAACTGGGTGTCGGCAATCGCCGCGCGGATGTCGGCCACCACGTCGCTGAGCGCGCGGCCCTGTGCGTTGGCCGACAGCACGATGCGCCGGCGCCCGTCGTCGCGGCTGACCTGGTTGGGGCCGTCGGACTCTTCCACGCTGGCCAGCTGCGACAGCGGCACGCGCCCGCCCGGTGTGTCGATCATCAGGTTGCGCAGGCCCTCAATGCCGCGCGAGGCCTCCGGCAGGCGCAGCACCAGGTTGAAGCGGCGGCTGCCTTCAACGATCTGCGTCACGCGCTCGCCGTCGATCAGCACCTGCAGTTCGGCCAGCAGCTTGGCCGGCGGAATGCCCAGGCCCAGCGCGCGGTCGTAGTCCACCTGTACCTTGA
>CALRZF020000393.1:0-3468 GCA_943372585.1 Ramlibacter sp. 2FC
CGCAGCGGCCCGGCACCACGGCGGGCCACCTGCTGCAGAACCAGACGCCGAAGATCGCCACCACGACCGAGCAGAAGATCCGCGGCGGTCCGGACCCGGCGGCCGACTGGATTTTCATCGCCTGCGGCTACGACCGGGCGGCGCTGGAAACATTGGCGGATGCCGAGCTGTCAGACGGCGCATTGACTGCAGCCGGCGCCCGTGGCCCGGCACTGCGCGGGCTGTACCAGCTGTCGCACTCCAACACCGCACAGGACGTGGGCTGAGGCGCGGTTACCAGCCGCCGCAATCCAGCCACTCTTCGACCAGCCCCAGTTTCTCCACCCCCCAAAACGGCTCCCCGTCCACCACCACCGTGGGCGAGCCGAAGATGCCCGCCTTCAGCGACGCGTCAACCGCGCTGCGCAGCAGCGCACCCGCCTCATCGCTGGCAATGCCGGCGCGTAGCCAGTCCGCATCGAGCCCTGCAGGCCGTGGAACCCTGGCGATGGCGTCCGCCGTGGACAGGTCCAACCCCTGCGCCCAGTACGCGTCATACAGCGCATGCGCCAGCGGCGCGGCCAGCTCGGGCCGGTGGTGTTTGACATAGTGGAAGGCGCGGCCCGCGGCACGCGGGTCCATCACCGGGTCGTCCAGATTGCGTTTGAGCACCATGCCGTGCCTGCGCATGTAGCGTTGCGCGTCGCGGCGTGTGTAGTCGCCCTTCAGCGGTGTGTCCAGCAGGGGCTTCAGGCCCATCACTTTCATGACCGACACACCCAGCAGCATGGCGTGCCATTCCACGGTGCGGCCGTGGCGGCGGGCAATGTCCTCCACGCGCAGCGACGCGAAGTAACCAAAGGGCGAGATGAAGTCGAAGTAAAAGTGCAACGGTGCCATGGGTGCCGAGCGTAGCCCAGGTGGCACGTTCAGGCCAGTGCTTCAGCCCGGCATCACGGGCTGCCCCTGTGAGCGCATCATGGCGTCGATCAGCCGGTGTACAGGCAGCGCCGATCGGCCTGACACGGCCGGCTGCGCGCCGGTGCGCACGGCGCACAGGAAGTCTTCTATCACCGCGCGGTGCGGCCCGTGGTCAAACGCCATGAGGTTGGCGCCGCTGCCGGTGGCCTGCTTTTGGCCCGCGCGGGCGAGCGGGCCGTCCAGCGGCATCACCGTTAGCTCGCCGGCTTCCAGCGTGGCGGTGCCGCCGGTGAAGTTCAGCGCAATGCGCTCGGGGTAGCCGGGGTAGGCCGCCGTGGTCGCGTCGATGGTGCCCAAGCCGCCATTGGCGTAGCGCAGCACCGCCGTCACGGTGTCTTCGCATTCCATGCGGTGCACCGGGCTGGTGGTGGCCAGCGCCGTTACCTGTTCGGGCAGGCCCGTCAGGTGCAGCAGAAGGTCCAGCGTGTGGATGGCCTGCGTCATCAGCACGCCGCCGCCGTCGCGCGCCAACGTGCCGCGGCCTGGTTCGTCGTAATAGCTTTGCGGGCGCCACCAGCGGACGCTGGTGGCCGTACTGGTCAGCGTGCCCAGTGTGCCGGCGGCCACCAGCCGCGCGGCCGCGACCGATGCATCGCGCATGCGGTGCTGCAGCATCACGGCCAGCTTCACGCCCTGCTGTTCACACAGGTCCACCAGCGCCTGTGCGCGGCTCAGGTTCACGTCCAGCGGCTTTTCCACCAGCACATGTTTGCCGGCGCGGGCCAGTTGGGTGACGATGTCCAGGTGGGTGGCGGGCGGGGTCACCACCAGCGCGGCGCGTACGCTGGCGTCGGTCACTACATCGTCCAGCTGCGTGGTGGTGCGCGTGCCCGGGGGCAGTTGCAGCCCCGCCAGGCGCTGCGGCGTGCGGGCGGCCACCCAGGCCAGCTCGATGTCAGGCGCCAGCTCGCGCAGGCTTTGCAGGTGCGGCGCGCAGGAGGGCCCCGCACCGATCAGCGCCACACGCATGGGGTGCTGCATGCGCTGCGCTTATTCGAGCTTGATGCCCGCGGACTTGATGACCTGGGCCCACTTGTCCACCTCGGCCTTCTGGAAAGCTGCCACCTGGTCGGGCGTCATGGTGGACGGCTGCATGCCCAGTGTCTTCAGGCGGTCCTGCATTTCCGCCGTCTGCAGGATCTTCATGATTTCCACGTGCAGCTTGTCCACGATGGGCTTGGGCACGCCCGCAGGCACAAAGATGCCCTGCCATGACACCACTTCAAAGTTGGGCACGCCCGATTCAGCCACGGTGGGCACGTTGGGGAAGGCGTCCAGCCGTTTGGCCGAGCTGACGGCCAGCGCGCGCACCTTGCCGCTGGTGATGTGCGGGCCCGCCACCACGGTGGTGTCAAACATCATGTCCACCTGGCCGCCGATCACGTCGGCAATGGCCGGGCCCGAGCCGCGGTACGGGATGTGGTTGAACTGCGTGCCCGTGCGAAAGCCCAGCAGCTCCAGCGTCATGTGCTGCGACGTGCCCGCGCCGGCCGATGCGGACGACACTGTCTTGGGCTTGGCCTTGGCGGCAGCCAGCACGTCGGCCAGGCTCTTGTACGGGCTTTTTTCGCCCACCACCAGCACAACAGGGTTGGAGCCGATCAGCACCACGGGCTGGAAAGATTTGACGGGGTCATAGCCCAGCTTGGGGTACAGGCTCACGTTGATGGCGTGCGAGCTGATGGTGCCGCCCACGATCGTGTAGCCGTCCGGCGCGGCGCGCGACGCCAGTTCCGAGCCGATGCTGCCGCCTGCGCCGCCCTTGTTGTCAATGACAAAGGTGGTGTTGAGCACCGGGCCCAGCTTCTGCGCGATCAGCCGGGCCAGGATGTCCGTCGTGCCGCCGGTGGGGAAAGGCACGATGTAGGTGACAGGCTTGGAAGGCCAGGCGTCCTGCGCCCAGGCGGCAGGGGCGGCCAGCAGGGCGGATGTGATGGCGGTGGCTGCGGCGGTGCCGAGCAGGGTGCGGCGTTTCATGGGTGTCTCCTTGTTCATGCACTGACTGAGTTGATCAGTCATCGTACAACTAGAGGGCATGAAGCCGTTTCAGGGAATTCCCTCAGAGGTTCCTGCGCAGGCGTTCGCGGCTGTTGGACAGGTGGGTGCGCATGGCCGCGCGGGCGGCATCGGCGTCCTGGTTGCGGATGGCGTTGTAGATGCTTTCGTGCTCGCCGTGCACGCGCTGCAGGTAGCTCAGGCGCCCCTCGGGGTCGGCCTGCGGCGTGTTCACGCGGGTACGCGGAATGATCATGGTGCCCAGGTAGGTCATGAGGTCGGCAAAGTGCCGGTTGCCGGTGGCGCGCGCCACTTCCATGTGGAATTGAAAGTCCGACGGCACAGCGTCTGAATCGGCATGGATGGACGCCTGGAAGGTCTGCAGCGCGGCTGCCATGGCGGCCAGGTTGTCGGCGCTGCGGCGCTGGGCGGCCAGGCCCGCCGCCTCGGTTTCCAGGCTGATGCGCAGCTCCAGCACCGAAATCACGTCGGCCACGGTGGCAAAGTCGGCCG
>CALRZF020000394.1:0-3437 GCA_943372585.1 Ramlibacter sp. 2FC
GGCCTGCATCCTGGCGCTGGGCGCGTTCTACACCCTGTCCACGGGCATGGGCCTGTCGGCCTTTGGTGCGATCACGGCGTTCGGCGTCGTGGTGGCCGGCGTGATGTGGCTGATCAAGCGCTGGCATGCCAGCAACTGCATCAAGTACCGCGCCGAGGTTGACCATCTCCTCGAAGTAGCCCGCCACGACAACATGCACGGCTAGATGAGCCCTGTGTTGCCGGTACTGGCGTTGATGTTCAACGCCTTTGTGTGGGGCATCTCGTGGTGGCCGTTTCGCCAGCTTGAAGCCCACGGCCTGCACCCGTTGTGGGCCACCGCCCTCATCTACGCTTTCTCATTGGCCTGCCTGCTGGCTGTGCGCCCGGGTGCATGGCGCGGTTTCGCGTCGCAGCCGCTGCTGTGGCTGCTGATGGCCTCGTCCGGCCTGACCAATGTGGGGTTCAACTGGGCCGTGACCGTGGGCGACGTGGTGCGCGTCGTGCTGTTGTTCTACCTGATGCCTGCATGGTCCGTGCTGCTGGCCTGGCCGCTGCTGGGTGAAAAGCCCACGGCCGCGTCGCTGCTGCGGCTGGTGCTGGCACTGGCCGGTGTGGTGATCGTGCTCAAGACCGGCGACACAGGCTGGCCCGTGCCCGAAGGCCTGCCCGACTGGCTGGCGCTGGCCGGCGGGTTTTGCTTTGCGCTGACCAACATCCTGCTGCTCAAGCTCAACCGTGTGCCGGGTGAGTCGCGCGTGCTGGCCATGTTTGGCGGGGGCACGCTGATGGCCGTGACGGCTGCAAGCATCGGCATGGCGCAGGGCCTGGTAACCGCGCCGCCCGCACCAGGAATGGGCTGGTTGGCGCTGGGCCTGGTGCTGGGCGTATGTTTCCTGATTGGCAACCTGGCGTTGCAGTACGGCGCGGCGCGGCTGGCCGCGCACACCACAGCGCTGGTCATGCTGTCGGAAGTGGTGTTTGCCAGCGTGTCGTCGGTGGCACTGGGTGCAGCTGAACTCGCAGGGCAGACCCTGCTGGGCGGCGCACTGATTTTGCTGGCGGCGGCCTGGTCAGCGTGGCCAGGCGGCAAGGCAGCTCACTAGCCCCGGTCCAGCCGCGTCGGCTGAAAGCCGCGCTGAAGCTCCACGTCAAACTTCGTGAGCACCGTGGCCAGGTCGCGCTCGGTCAGTGGCTTGGACAAATAGGCATCGCAGCCGGCCAGCTTGCCCTTGGCCTTGTCGATCGCGCCGGTGCGGCTGGTCAGCATGACCACGACCGGCGGCTTGCCGTCGGGGTAGTAGCGCTGCTTGATGGTGCGGCAGGCCTGATAACCGTCCATGCCTTCCATGGTCACGTCCAGGAACACAAATTTGTAGGGGCGCTGGGCAATGCGCTTGATCGCCTCTTCGCCGCTGTGCACGAGCTCGGCCGTGAAGCCAAAACGGCGCAGCCGGTTCTGCATGAAGTGCAGGGCCGTTTCACTGTCGTCCACCACGAGGATGCCATCGTCGTTGGCCATGGGCTGGGTGGGCTCTTCATCGGCCGGTTTCGCTGCGGCGCGGCGCCGAACCGGCGCCTGCGGTTCAGCTGCCGCCGCAGCGGGCGACAGCAGCTGCTCCATGGCCGTCAGCACGCTCATCAGCTTGATGGGGCGCGGCTGCACGGGCCAGGCGGTGCCATGGCCGGACGCGCCGACCAGCAGCACATGCTGGCGCGGCGCCACGGCCACCAGGTCGCGCATGACGTCCAGGTCGTCGGCGTTGGCCAGGATCAGCGCGGCGGCATTCAGGTCGTCAACGATGCGAAAACCCGGCTGGCGGCGCGCCAGCCGGAAGAACGACTCAAAGGCCGAATATTCAAAAGAGGTAAAGCCCACCAGGGCAATGGCATGGGGTGTCATGGTCGGGGATGACCCATGGTAACGTGACTGTTGTCCGAGTTTTGTGGAGATGTGTCATGACCACGGCCTACGATTTCGAAGCGGTCCAGATGGACGGCAAGCGCGTTGCGCTCGACAGGTTTCGCGGACAGGTGCTGCTGGTGGTCAACACGGCCAGCGCCTGCGGTTTTACCCCGCAGTTTGCGGGCCTTGAGAAACTGCACCAGGACTATGAGAAAAAGGGCCTGGTGGTGTTGGGTTTTCCCTGCAACCAGTTTGGCGCGCAGGACCCGGGCAGCAACGAAGAGATCGCCAGCTTCTGCCAGCTCAATTACGGCGTCAGCTTTCCGATGATGGGCAAGGTCGATGTGAACGGTGTGGACGCCGACCCGCTGTTTCAGTGGCTGACGCAGGAGGCCCCTGGGCTTCTGGGCAGCAAGGCCATCAAATGGAATTTCACCAAGTTCCTGGTGGGCAAGGACGGCCAGGTCATTGAGCGCTACGCGCCCCAGACGGCCCCGGCTGCGCTGGCAAAGGACATTGAGGCCGCGCTCGCGGCTTGAGTCCAAACAGCACGCGCAGCGGGTTGAATCGCCTGACCAGCCCGTCGGTCACAAGCCAGCAACCCAGCACGGTCCCCGCCACCAGCACCGCAGGTTCGGCCACCGGGCCCAGGGCCCACGGCGCCAGCGCCACGGCCAGCACAATGATCAGCGTCTGGTGCAACACGTACCAGGGGTAAACCGACTCATTGGCCCAAGCCAGCCAGGGCCAGGGGCGGTTGAGTTTGTGGTGGGCCCAGCCCAACACGGCCAACAGGCTGACCCACAGGTAGGCGTCGGCTGCCAGGCGCACCGGCAACCGCCATGCGGGTGCACCGCCACCGCCTGATCGCAGCCCCACATGCACGGCAAACAGCACCACGGCCAGCGCCAGCGCCACCCAGCGCAGGCGGCGCAGCTCGGCCCACAACCCCGGCACCACACCCACCCAGTAGCCATAGACAAACAGCGTGAAGTACACCGCGTGCAGCCAGCCGTCGTGGATCAGGTCGTGCGTGACCGGAAAGCGCGGCCACAGCGTCAGTGAATACAGCGCCAGCGGCAGCACCGGCACCACCAGCAGGGCCACGCCCCGCAGGCTGGTAAAGGCATCGCGCACGCGCTGGCCCGCGGCGGACTCCATCACCGGCAGCAACAGCGCCAGCACGGTGGTGTAGGCCCACAGGTAGGGCAGGTACCACAGGTGGTTCCAGGTGACGCCGAAATCCCAGCCGTCAAAGGCGTTGCGCGGCCAGGGCCCGCCTGTGTAGTAGCGCGCCAGAAAGTCTGCAAACCCCGGCGCGATGCTGCCGTTGGCCACCGCCTGCGCATAGGGCTGGTACGGCACCACGACCGCCATGCCAAAGGCCAGCGGCAGCAGCAGGCGCAGGCTGCGCTGGCCAATCAGGCGCGCCGGCGTCTGGCCCCGGCGCAAAAAGCCGAACGCCAGCCCCGAGATCAGGAACACCAGGTCCATGCGCCACAGGTTGACCGCACGCATGGGCCACTGCAGCCATTCGGCCGCGTGCGGGCTCT
>CALRZF020000395.1:0-3426 GCA_943372585.1 Ramlibacter sp. 2FC
CAACCCGCCGGAACCTACGCGCGCCGTGTGCTGGAGCAGTTGCTCATTGACCTGTCCTGGTCTTCGTCGCGGCTGGAAGGCAACCGCAAGAGCCTGCTAGACACGCGAGAACTGTTCGAGCGTGGCCGCTCGCCGGGTGACGACCGCGACGCCACCATGCTGCTCAACCACAAGGAAGCCATCGAGTTCATGGTGGACGCGGTACCGACCGAAGGCGTGACGGTGCCGGTGGTGCGTAATCTGCAGGCCGTCTTGATGCATGACCTGCTGCCCGACCCTGCGGACCTGGGCGCCATCCGCAGCCGCGTCGTCAATATCCAGGGCTCGGTTTACCTGCCCAGCCAGGTACCCACGCTGCTCGAAGAAATGCTGGCTGCGTGCATCGACAAAGCCCGGCAGGTGAACAATGCGGTGGAAGCCGCGTTCTTTCTCTGGGTGAACGTGGCCTACCTGCAGCCATTTGCGGACGGCAACAAGCGCACCAGCCGCCTGGCCGCGAACATGCCGCTCATGCTGTCAAACTGCGCGCCGCTGTCCTTCCTGGATGTGGAGCCGGGCGACTATGCGTTGGCAATGCTTGGCGTGTATGAGCGCAGCGACGTGTCCCTGGCGGTGGAACTGTTCGAATGGACCTATCGCCGCTCGATCCTGAAATACCAGGCCATCGTCGAGTCCCTTGGAGGGCCGGACCCGATCCGCTCGCGCTACCGCGAACAGCTGGGGGAGGCTGTGCGCCAGATCGTCTACTACGGTCTGCCCGTGGGCAAGGCGGTGAATGCGCTGGGTGTGGAGCCCGCGGACCGTGTTGCCTTTGACGCCATTCTCGATGCCGAACTGCAGCACCTGCAGCCCTACAACTGCGCGCGGTACCGCCTGCCGTTCAGCAAGACACAGGCGTGGATCGACAGCGGCCGCCCGCGCGGGTAGGTGCAAGCAAAAAGGCCCGCAACAGCGGGCCTTTTTGCTTGGGGAAATACGATCAGGCCTTCTTGCTCAGGCACTCGCTCATGAACTTCTTGCGCTCGTCGCCCTTGAGCGTCTTGGCCTTTTCGTCGGCGTTGCAGGACTTCATTTTGTCCTGCTGAGTCACGGGGGCGGCGGGCTTGGCGCTCAGGCATTCCTTCATGAAGGCCTTGCGCTCGTCGCCCTTGAGGGTTTTGGCCTTTTCGTCGGCGTTGCAGGTGGTCATCTTGCTCTGCTGGGCGGTGGGCTTCTTGTCGTCGGCGGCATGGGCGACACCCATGGACAGGCACAGGCCGAGGGCCATCAGGGAAAGCAGCTTCTTCATGGGGTCTCCTGGAAAGGTGTTGGGGTTGAGTGTTTGAATCCCGTGGGGATTCGAGCACATAACGTGGGGCCGGGCAAGACGGATGACGCGCGCCCCGTAAAATCCGCCGATGCTCTCCGTCAAACAGGAATTGCTTGGCAGCCTCGTTGCCGAGCTGGAACAGTTGTCGCCCGGTGCCGGTGCGCGTGCTGCATTTGAATCCCCCAAGGTGGCTGCGCATGGCGATTTCGCCAGCACTGCCGCCATGCAGCTGGCCAAGCCGCTCAAGCTCAACCCGCGCCAGGTGGCTGAAAACCTGCGCGCCGCGCTGCTGGCCACTGCGCCGTACCAGCGCTGGGTAGAGGCGATCGACATCGCCGGGCCCGGCTTCATCAACATCAAGCTCAAGCCCGAAGCCAAGCAGCAGATCATCAGCGAGGTGCTGGCAGGCGGTGCGCGCTTTGGCATGCAGCCGTCCAATGGGCAAAAGCTCATGGTCGAATTTGTCTCGGCCAACCCCACCGGCCCGCTGCATGTGGGCCACGGCCGCCAGGCCGCTTTGGGCGACGCGGTGTGCAACCTGTACACCACCCAGGGCTGGGACGTGACGCGCGAGTTCTATTACAACGACGCGGGCGTGCAGATTGCCACGCTGGCCAACTCGACCCAATTGCGCGCGCAGGGGCTGAAGCCCGGCGATGCCGGCTGGCCCGAGGCGGCCTATAACGGCGAATACATCCAGGACATCGCCAACGACTTCCTGGCGAAAAAGACCGTCCATGCCGACGACCGCGAATTCACCGCCAGCGGTGACGTCAGTGACCTGGACGGCATCCGCCAGTTTGCCGTGGCCTACCTGCGCCACGAGCAGGACCTGGACCTGAAGGCTTTCCAGGTGAAGTTTGACAACTACTACCTGGAGTCCAGCCTGTACACCAGTGGCAAGGTGGACGACGCCGTCAAGCGCCTGCAGGCCGCCGGCAAGACGTACGAGCAGGACGGCGCGCTGTGGCTGAAATCCACCGACTACGGCGACGACAAGGACCGCGTGATGCGCAAGTCCGACGGCACGTACACCTACTTTGTGCCGGACGTGGCATACCACATCACCAAGTGGGAGCGGGGCTTTACCAAGGTGGTGAACATCCAGGGCACCGACCACCACGGCACCATTGCTCGCGTGCGCGCCGGCCTGCAGGCCGCCAACGTCGGCATCCCGCAGGGCTATCCTGACTACGTGCTGCACACCATGGTGCGCGTGGTCAAGGGCGGTGAAGAGGTCAAGATCAGCAAGCGCGCCGGCAGCTATGTGACGCTGCGCGACCTGATCGACTGGACCAGCAAGGACGCTGTGCGGTTCTTCCTGCTCAGCCGCAAGCCCGACACCGAATACACGTTCGACGTGGATCTGGCCGTGGCGCAGAACAACGACAACCCGGTGTACTACGTGCAGTACGCGCATGCGCGCATCTGCTCGGTGCTGGCAGCATGGGGGGGCGACGCAGCCACCCTGAAAGACGCCGACCTCACCCCGCTGCAAAGCCCGGCCGCATTGGGCCTGATGCTGCAACTGGCCAAGTACCCCGACATGCTGGCGGCTGCCGCGGCCGACTTTGCCCCGCACGACGTCACGTTCTACCTGCGTGAACTGGCGGCGGCCTACCACAGCTATTACGGTGCGGAGCGCATCCTGGCCGATGAAGAAGCCGTGAAAAAAGCCCGCCTGGCGCTGGTCGCGGCCACCGCGCAGGTGTTGCACAATGGCCTGCAGGTGCTCGGTGTCAGTGCACCGCAGAAGATGTGAGCATGGCAACAATGAAGTTACAACGCGGCAACCTGGTTCTGGGCCTGATCATTGGCGTGGTGATTGGCCTGGCCGCGGCGCTGGCCGTGGCCGTCTATGTGACCAAGGTGCCCGTGCCCTTCATGAACAAGGGCCAGAACCGCACCGCCGACCAGGACGCGGCCGAAGCCCGCAAGAACAAGGACTGGGACCCCAACTCGGCGCTGTACGGCAAGAACCCGGTGCGTCCGGCGCCGGCCGCGTCGGGCCTGGTGACCGATGCCCCTGCGGCGGCCGCATCGGCGGTGGCCGCGGCGTCCGCGCCGCATTCCCCGGCCCGCGCGCAGGCCAAGGCGGACCCCAAGGGCGAGAACAA
>CALRZF020000396.1:0-3388 GCA_943372585.1 Ramlibacter sp. 2FC
GCTCAACCGTGCGTCGCTGGTTGCGTCCATCGACCGCGCTTTTGAATTTGCCAACACGACCGAGGCCAACGCCAACCAGGGCGGCCTGTTCGACATGGGCGACAGCCACGCCGCCAGCACGCAGGAGCCCGACCTGGTCGAGGCCATGCCCTGGGGCGTGAAGGAGCGGCTGACGTTTGAGAAAACAGCCGTGGGCTTTTATCTGTCGGGCCATTTGTTTGACGAGGTGTCGCAGGAGGTACGGCGCTTCGTCAAGCGCGAAATCGAAGAGCTCATCGACAGCCGCGAGCCGCAGCTGCTGGCCGGCATCGTGAGCGATTTCCGCGTGATCAACGGCCAGCGCGGCAAGCTGGCGCTGTTCAAGCTCGACGACAAATCGGCCACCATCGACGCGCGGGCCGACGAGGCCCTGATCAACGCCAACCGCAACCTGCTCAAGGAAGACGAGCTCATCATCGTGATGGGCAAGCTCCAGCCGGATCGTTTCTCCGGCGGCCTGCAGCTGACCGTGAACCAGGTCTGGGACCTGGCAACGGCGCGCTGCCGCTTCGGCAAGTACCTGAAGGTCGCCGTCAACGGCAAGGCGCCGGATATTGAACGCCTGGTGCGTGACTTCCCGGCGCGGCGCGAGATGACCGAGCAGGGCGAACTGGTGCGCGGCCTGCCCGTGCGACTGGCTGTGCGGCGCGAAGCCGCGACGGCGGAGCTGCAGCTGGGCGAAGACGCGAAGTTTTTCCCGAGCGATGCGGCACTGGCCAGCTGGATGGCGCAGGCTGATCAGGGGTTGGCGCAGATCGTTTACGAATCGGCTTGAGGCTGCCTGGCAGGAGCCTTGGCCAATGCCGGCTCAGTCCTTGGGCCGGAAGCTGATGACGATGGGCGAAGGTACGCGCCCGTCAATGTCGCGTGGCAGCACCTCGGTCTTGTGCAGGGCTTTCACCACGGCGTCATCCCATGATTTGGTGCCGCTGGATTTGATGACCTTCACGCCCACGATGGTGCCGTCGGGTGCGGCGCGCACCTCCACCTCGGCCACCGGGTTGCCCGGGATGTCGTCGGTGAAAACGATGTTGGGTTTGACGCGGCCACGGATGCGCCCGCCGTAGCTGTCGGATGGCCCCGCTGAGCGCTGGGCCGTGCCGGTGGCTGTTGGGCCGCCGGTAGCGCCCGCCAGACCGGCTATACGCTTCAAGTTCTCCTGGCGCTGGGCTTCGAGCCGCTTGGCTTCTTCCTGCTGCTCGCGGGCCTTGAGCACGGCGTCCTGCTTTTTCTGGTCTTCGGCGGCCTTTTTGGCCAGCTCCAGTTTCTTTTGCGCTTCTGCCTTCTCGGCCTGCAGGCGCTTTTGGCGGTCCAGTTCGTCCTGCTTCTTTTTGGCTTCGGCCTGTTTCTGCTTTTCGCGCTCCAGCGCGATGTCGGCCTCACGCGGCAGGGGCGGCGGTGCGGGGGCCGGTTGCACTTTGGGTGTGGGCGGTGGCGGCGCTGGTGGGGCTTCTACCAGCTTGGGCGCAGCCTGTACGGGCACGCTGGACCACAGCTCGGCCTCGGCCGACAGCTCGGTGGTGTCGTTTTTCCAGCGTACGCCCCAGGTCAGCGCGGCCAGCAACAGCAGGTGGGCCACGACCGCCAGCACAAACGCACGCAGCATGCCCGGCTGCGGGGGCGGTGCAAATTCAAGGCGGTCGGCGGCTGCGTTCATGCCGGTGGTGCGCTACTTGGCCAGTTGCACGGACAAGCCCACGCGCTGCACACCGGCGCGCTGCAAGGTGTCCATGACTTTGACGACGGTTTCGTACTTGACGCTGCGGTCGGCGCTGATGACCACGGCTGATGCGCCGGCCTCGGCCGTGCCCTGCGCCTGGCGCACGGCGATGGCAATGTCGTTCAGGCCCAGCTTGGTCGTCTTGTCCTTATTCTTGAGCTCCAGCGATTCGTCCTTGGCGATGACGATCTGCAGCACCTGGTCGGGCTGCTTGTTGGCCTTGCCCACGCTGGGCAGGTCGATCAGGCTGGGCGTGATCAGCGGCGCCGTGACCATGAAGATGATCAGCAGCACCAGCATCACATCAATGAACGGGACCATGTTGATCTCGTTGATGGTGCGGCGGCCCCGGCCTCTGGATGCGACGGCTGGCATGGTCGTCCCCGTCAATGGCCTGAGGCCGACGCGGCATGCGCGCCCACGTTGCGCTGCAGGATGTTGGAGAACTCTTCAATGAAGGTCTCCAGCTTGATGGCCACGCGGTCGATGTCGCGGGCAAAGCGGTTGTAGGCCACCACCGCCGGGATAGCGGCAAACAGGCCGATGGCCGTGGCCACCAGCGCCTCGGCTATGCCGGGTGCTACCGAGGCCAGCGTCACCTGCTGCAGGCTGGCCAGCCCGGTGAAGGCGTGCATGATGCCCCACACGGTGCCGAACAGGCCCACGTACGGGCTCACGGAGCCCACAGACGCCAGGAACGACAGGTTGGATTCCACGACATCCAGCTCGCGCTGGTAGCTGGCACGCATGGCGCGCCGTGCGCCGTCCAGCAGGGTGGACGGGTCGCTGATGCGGCGCTCACGGAGCTTTTGAAATTCACGCATGCCGCTGGCAAAAATGCGCTCCATGGGGCCGGACTGTTTGGCGTTTTGCGTGGCGGCGGCCAGCAAGTCGTTCAGGCTGGTGCCCGACCAGAACTCGCGCTCAAACTCGTCATTGAGCGACTTCACGCGCTTGAGCGCAAACAGCTTGCGGAAGATGGCGGCCCAGCTGGTCACCGAGACGACCACCAGCAGCAGCATGACGAGTTGCACCACCAGGCTGGCATTGAGCACCAGATGGAGGATGGACAGGTCTTGGTTCATGTGTTGAGTGCTTCCAGAATGGGGGCGGGTATACGGGCAGGCCGCAGGCTGGTGGCATCCACCCAGCCGATGCGGATGGTGCCTTCGCAAAGCACTTTACCCTGCCGCAGTGCCTGCTGGGCAATTGTCATCGACGCCCGGCCCGATTCTGTGAGCTGCGCCGTAACAATAAGTTCATCGTCCAGCCGCGCGCTAAGGTGGTAACGCACGTTGGTCTCACTGACCACAAACATGCCGCCGGTGCTGTCTCGCAGCTGCTGCTGGCCCAGGCCCAGCGAGCGCAGCCATTCGGTTCGCGCGCGCTCAAAGAACTTCAGGTAGTTGGCATAAAAGACAATGCCGCCCGCGTCGGTGTCTTCCCAGTAGACGCGCACAGGCCACTGGAAGGCGGCTTGCGTCATGCCAGCAGCGCCTTGAGCCGCGACGCGGCTTCCTGCAGCTGGGCCATGGAGCTGGCCGTGGAAAAACGCACGTAGCGGTGCATGTCATGGTTGCCGAAGTCGCGCCCGGGTGTGATGGCCACATGGGCGCGGCGCATGACTTC
>CALRZF020000397.1:0-3381 GCA_943372585.1 Ramlibacter sp. 2FC
TGTCGGGCGGCGAACGCCAGATGCTGGTGCTGGGGCGCGCGCTGATGAGCCGGCCCAGGCTGCTGATGCTGGATGAACCCAGCCTGGGCCTGGCGCCGCTGGTCGTGCGCGAGGTGTTCCGTTCGATCGAACAGCTCAAGCGCGACGGCGTGTCGGTGCTGCTCGTGGAGCAGAACGCACGCGCTGCGCTGGCCGTGGCCGACTACGGCTACGTGCTGGAGATGGGCGTGGTGCGTGCGCATGGGCCCGCGTCGGTGCTGGCCGGCGACCCGCGCATCGTGGAAAGTTATCTGGGTACAGGAGGAAGTACCGCGCCACTGACGCCCGCTGCTGCAACGGCCAGCGCGCACCCCGCACCACGCATGATGGAAGAGGCGAGCCTGTAAGGCAATGGCCGCTGCGCCCGCATGATGAACAGACAGGAAAGCCCAACGATGAACAGCCCCACAACGAACAGCCCGGCCGTGGACCGGGCGGCCGTGTTCGCGCAGATTGCCGGCCGCTTTGGCGAGCGCGCCCAGGCGGGCCTGGCGGTGCGCGAGCAGCATGGCAAGGACGCGTCGTTCCACCCCGCGGTGCCGCCGGACCTGGTGGTGTACCCGCACACCACCGCCGACGTCAGCTGGCTCATGGCGCTGTGCCACCAGCACCGCATTCCGGTGGTGCCGTTCGGTACAGGCACGGCCTGCGAGGGCGGCGTGGCAGCGCTGCACGGCGGCGTGTGCATCGACCTGGGCCGCATGGACAACATCCTGCGCATCGACGCGCAGGACATGGACTGCCGCGTGCAGGCTGGCGTCACGCGAAAGCGGCTGAATGCCGAGCTGCACGGCACAGGCCTGCAGTTCCCGATCGACCCGGGGGCGGACGCGTCCATCGGCGGCATGGTGTCCACGCGCGCATCGGGCACCAACGCCGTGCGCTACGGCACCATGCGCGAGAACGTGCTGTCGCTGCAGGTCGTGCTGCCCGACGGCGAGGTGATCGAGACCGGCAACCGCGCGCGCAAGTCGGCCGCGGGTTATGACATCACCCGTGCGTTCATCGGCGCCGAGGGCACGCTGGGCGTTGTGACCGAGGTGACGGTCAAGCTGCACGCCCTGCCCGAACGCGTGAGCGCGGCGCGTTGCTCCTATCCCGACCTGCGCTCGGCCGTGGACACGGTGATCCAGGTGATCCAGCTGGGCGTGCCGATCGGGCGCGTGGAACTGCTTGACGAGCGGCAGGTACAGGCGTGCAATCAGTACTCGAAGCTCGACCTGCCGGTCGCGCCGACACTGTTCTATGAATTCCATGGATCACCTCAGGCAGTGGACGAACAGATAGCCACCGTGCGCGCCGTCTCCGCCGACAACGGCGGGCAGGACTTTGCCTGGGCCGAAACGCCCGAGGAACGCACGCGCCTGTGGCAGGCTCGGCACGACGCCTGGTGGGCGGCGCGCGCGTTGCGCACCGGCTGCGAGGGCATGCCCACCGACGTGTGCGTGCCGATCTCCCGCCTGGCCGAAGCCGTGTTGGCCGCGCGTGCCGATGTGGACGAGCTGGGCCTGACGGCGCCGATGTGCGGCCACGTGGGCGACGGCAACTTCCACCTGTGCGTGGTGCTGGACCCGGCCGACGCCGACGAGATGCGCCGCGCCGCGGAGCTGTACGACCGCCTGGTGCGCCGCGCCATCGAGATGGAAGGCACCTGCACCGGTGAACACGGCATTGGCTACGGCAAGCTGGAGTACCTGCGCCAGGAACGCGGCGCCTCGATGCGCGTGCTGGCCGCCCTCAAGCGGGCGCTGGACCCGCGCAACATCATGAATCCCGGCAAAGTCGTCCTGGCGGACGGCTACCCTGCCTTCGACTGACTGGAGAGACTATGGGCAACGAAACTGCCGTGGGCGCCGTGCTGGGCGCCACACGGGACGCTGCGCCGCGCGACGTGGACCGCGGCTACAAGCTGGAAGACAACCGCAGCCGCCTGGACGGGCGCATCTTCATGACCGGCACGCAGGCGCTGGTGCGCATGCTGCTGCTGCAAAAGGCCATGGACGAACGCGACGGGCTGAAGACCGCCGGCTTTGTCAGCGGCTACCGCGGCTCGCCGCTGGCGGGCGTGGACATGGAGATGTGGCGCGCCAAAAAGTCGCTGGACGCCGCGGGTGTGCGCTTTTTGCCCGCCGTGAACGAGGACCTGGGTGCCACCGCCGTCATCGGCACCCAGCAGGTGGAGGGCGACGCGAGCCGCACGGTCGACGGCGTGTTTGCCATGTGGTACGGCAAGGGCCCGGGTGTGGACCGCGCGGGCGACGCGCTGCGCCACGGCAATGCGGCCGGCAGCTCGCCCCAGGGCGGCGTGCTCATGATCGTGGGCGACGACCATGCGGCCACTTCGTCGTCCATCCCCAACGCGAGCGACCTGTCGCTCATGGGCTGGGGCATCCCGATCGTGCACCCGTCGTCGGTGGAGGAATACGTCGAATTCGGCCTGTGGGGCTGGGCCGCGTCGCGCTACTCGGGCGCCTGGGTGTCGTTCAAGGCCGTGTCGGAAACGGTGGAAAGCGGCCGCTCCATGGAGGTGCAGCCACTGCCACGATTCGTGCAGCCGGGCGAGGGTGCGCCGCTGCCCGGTGCCAACGGCTACCGGGCCGATGACTTTTTGACGCCAGCGATCGAGCAGCGGCTGTCGGCCAAGCTCGCGGCGTTTGAACAATTCGCGCGGTTGAACAGCATCGACCGCCTGGTGACCGCGGCGCCGCAGGGCCGCATCGGCATCGTCGTGGTGGGCAAGGCGTACCACGATGTCATGGACGTGCTGGCGCAAAGCGGGCTGGATGAGACGGCGCTGGAGCGCGCCGGCGTGCGCATCTACAAACCCGGCCTGGTGTTCCCGATCGACAAGGGCCGCATGGCTGACTTTGCGCGCGGGCTGGAGCATGTGCTCGTGGTGGAAGAAAAGGCTTCGGTCGTCGAGCAGCAGCTGAAAGACCTGGTCTACAACTGGCCGCAGCGCCCCAGCGTTGCGGGCAAGGCCGACCTGGAAGGCGGCGAGCTCATCACCTGGCTGGGCCAGCTGCGCCCGGCCACGCTGGCCGCGCCGCTGGCGCGCTGGCTGGCGCGTGTGGCGCCCGACCTGCCGCAGCCCGAGGTTGCCTGCTTCATGCGGCCCGCGCTGCCGTCCAACGAGTCTGACGGCATGAAGCGGCTGCCGTACTTCTGCTCGGGCTGCCCGCACAACTCGTCCACCAAGGTGCCCGACGGCAGCGTTGCGCTGGCGGGTGTGGGTTGCCACTACATGGCCAGCTGGATGGACCGCGGCACCTCAGGCCTGACGCAGATGGGCGGCGAGGGCGTGGACTGGGTCGGCCATGCGCCGTTCACCGGCCGCAAGCA
>CALRZF020000398.1:0-3376 GCA_943372585.1 Ramlibacter sp. 2FC
ACCCTTGTACGGGATGTGGTTCAGCTTTGCGCCCGCCTGGTTGAGCATCTCGATATAGAAATGCCCGTTGGTGCCGGGGCTGGGCGAGCCGGCCGGCACCGCTTCTGCCTGCGCCTTGCTGTAGGCGACCAGCTCCTTCAGGTCATTGACCGGCAGCGACGGATGCGCCACCAGCACCGAGCCGCTGCGGTACACCTGCGTGATCGGCGTGAACTCGCGAAACGGGTCGAAGGGCGGCTTGCTGAACATGTGCGGCACCTGCGTGTGCGTGGTGTTCAGCCCCAGCATGATGGTGTGGCCGTCAGCCGGTGCCCGCGCGACCGCCAGCGCCGCGGGCACGCTGGCGCCGCCCGGCCGGCTCTCGACAATCACGGGCGCGTTGTCCAGCAGCGGCGACAGGTGGTTGGCAATGGCGCGCGCCAGGATGTCGGCCGGGCCACCCGGCGGTGCCGGGATGACGATTCGCACCGGGCGCCCGGCTACCGGGAAATCCTGCGCCATCGTGGCGGGTGAGGCGATGACCGCGCCAACCGCGACACCGGCGCAAAGGATGTCGCGCCTGCGCAGGCCCAGGGCGTGCGGATGATTTTTCATGGGCTTGTCTCCTTGTTTTGTCTGCGCATCGTAGGAGGGGCGCGCGCCATGGCATAGCGCCAAATTCTCAAGGGGTGTCAACCGGCAGTTAACATCCGGCCCATGGCTACAGGCAACAACGCTCCACGCTCCATTGGCAGGCGACTGCGGTTCAGCCAGCTGGAGCTGGTTCATGAGGTCGCCGAAACGGGCAACCTCGCAGAGGCTGCTGCGCGGCTGCACATCAGCCGCGCAGCCGTCAGCAAGGCGATCAAGGAGCTTGAGAAGTCGCTGGGCCAGATCCTGTTCGAGCGGTCACGCCAGGGCATGACCCCCACGGCCGCAGGGCTGCGTGTGGCCAAGCATGCCCGCCTTCTTGTCAACGACCTGCAACACCTCACGCAGGAAGCGGCTGCATCAGGCCCGGCGGGCGGCAGCCTGCTGCGCATCGGCATGCCGCCTTTCGTGGCCGAGCATATTGCGCCGGCCATGCTGCGCCGCCTGCGCGACCAGGCCCCGGATGTGGTGACGAGCGTGCAACTGCACGAAGGGCGGCTGCAGTCGCTGATCGAACAGCTTCTGGGCGGTGAAATCGATGCGTTGCTGTCCCTCTATTCGCCGCGTGCCGTGGATGCGCTGGACCTGTCGATGCTGGACATCCGCAAAGTGGCAGTCGTGCCGATGGTGGTGGTGGCGTCGCCAGAGCTGCGGTTGCCCGCGCGGCGGCACCGCTGGCCGGACCTGCTGAGCCACCCCTGGATACTGCCGCCGGCCAGCACACACCAAAGGCGATCGCTGGACGAGATGTTCACGGCGCATGGCAATCGTTCACCTGCTGCTGCACTGGAGACGGGGTCTCTTGCAGCGTCTGTACAGCTTGCGGCAGCTGGGCTGGGGCTGGCCATCGTGCCCTTGCAGGCAGCGGCTGCCGCTATCGCAGCGGGCCGGCTCACTATCGTTGACGTTCGCCCGGAGCTGCCGCGCACCGTTGTCGCATTGATGATGCGAAAGGTGTCGGCCATCTACATGGACGCGCTCCAGGCGCTGGACGCCGCAGTGCCGGTTGACGAAACCGCTTGACCGGCTTCAGGCCAGCACCCGGCTGGCGGCCGCGCCGCGCACGGCCAGCCGCCGGGCCATTGCCAGCACGGCAGCGTCCTTGCTCAGCAGCAGCGCACCGTGGGCCACGGCCAGGTCAATGAACTTCTGGTCGTCGGCGTCCTTACAGGTGATGTCGGCCTTGGCGGCCACATCAACGATACGCACATGCCGGTCAAAGGCAGCCAGCACCTGCGCCGCGTCCAGCTGGTAGAACGCCAGGCGCGGAATGATTTTGGGATAAGCCAGCACGCGCTGCAGTTCGTCGCGCATGGCTTGGGTGGCAATCCATTGCAATTTGCCGTCTTCCAGGCCTGCCCGCAGGGCCTGCGCCGTCACATCGCCGAACACAAACGCGTCCAGCACGATGTTCGTATCAAGAATGAGGATCTGCGATGGCGGGCTTGTCACGGGCCGATCCCTTGATCATGTCAAAGCGGAACAGCCGGCATTCGATCGGGCCGTTCCACATCGGCACGCGGCGCGATTCCTTCAGCCGCATTTTTGTCGGCAGTTTGAGGTCGGGCGTCAGCAGCCAGGCCGTCCAGCCGGCGTAGTTTTTCTTCCAGTGCGTGGCCAGCTGGCTGAAGAATTCACCGCCGTCTTCGGTCTGCGCGCTTTCGCGCGCGCCGAACCGGCCCTGGCTTTGTGCGCCGGCGACACCCGCGGCTTCAATGCGTTCGCCATACGGCGGGTTCAGCAGCATGACGCCCGGTGTCTCAGACGGCGGCATGCGCTGCAGCGCATCGCCGCCGCGCAGCTGCACCACTTCGTCCACACCCGCGCGCTGTGCGTTGCGCTGGGCAAAGTCCACCATGCGGTGCGCCACGTCGCTGCCAAACACAGGCGCAGTGGGCGCGTGCTGCGCGGCCTGCGCCTCGGCCTTCAGCGCGTCCCACACATGGCCCTGGAAGGGCAGCATTTTTTCAAACGCAAAGCGGCGCAGCGAGCCTGGCGCGATGTTGCAGGCGATCTGCGCGGCCTCGATGGCGATGGTGCCGCTGCCGCAGCACGGGTCGTACAGCGGCACGCCGTCGGCGCATTGTTCCTGCCAACCGCTGGCGGCGATCATGGCGGCGGCCAGGGTCTCTTTCAGCGGGGCGTCGCCCTTGTCTTCGCGCCAGCCGCGCTTGAACAGCGGCTCGCCCGATGTGTCGATGTACAGCGTGGCTTCGTCGGTCGTCAGGTGCACATGGATGCGCACGTCGGGCCAGCGTGTTTCCACATTGGGCCGCTCGCCGCCCTTGTGGCGGAAACGGTCGGCGACCGCGTCCTTGACCTTGAGCGCGGCAAAGTTCAGGCTTTTCAGGGGGCTGTGCTGCGCCGTCACTTCAATCTTGAAGGTCTGGCGCGTGGTGAACCAGATTTCCCACGCGACGGCGCTGGCCGCCTCATACAAATCGTTTTCACTGCGGTAAGGCGTGTGCGACAGCTGCACCAGCACGCGCTGCGACAGCCGGCTGTGCAGGTTGAGCCGCATGGCGTCGCGCCACGACGAGCGCAGCAGCACACCACCGCGCCCGGTCAGCAGGTCGTTGCCCGCCAGGCCGGTGATGCCATGCACCTCGTCGGCCAGCAGGCCCTCAACGCCGGCGGCGCAGGGCAGGAAGAGTTGAAGTTGGTTCATTCATCTGATGGTATGGGCAACCAGCTTTATTCATGTAGCCGGAACACGTCCGGAAAAAGTCCACTATTCGTTGATCAC
>CALRZF020000399.1:0-3359 GCA_943372585.1 Ramlibacter sp. 2FC
CAAAGCAGTTGCCCTTGAAGTGCGCGCCGCCGGTTTCCTCAAAGTACTTGAGGATGCCGCCGTCCAGCTGGTAGACGGATTCAAGCCCCGCTTCACGCATGTAGATGGCGGCCTTTTCACAGCGGATGCCGCCGGTGCAAAAGCTCACCACCGTCTTGCCGGCCAGGTCGGCCTTGTGCGCCTGCAGCGCGTCAGGAAACTCGGTGAACTTGCTGATGCGCCAGTCGATCGCGTTTTCAAACGTGCCGTGGTCCACCTCAAACGCATTGCGTGTGTCCAGCGTCACCACCGGGCGTCCGGCGTCGTCGTGGCCCTGGTCCAGCCAGCGCTTCACGGTGGCGCTGTCTACCGCCGGTGCGCGGCCGCTTGCGGGCTGGATGGCCGGGTGGTTCATGCGGATGATCTCGCGCTTGACCTTGACCAGCAGCTTGCCGAAAGGCTGCGCGGCGGACCAGCTTTCCTTTGGGGCCATATCAGCAAAGCGTGCGTCAGCGGCCAGTTGCCGCACAAAGCTGCGCACGGCGTCCGCCGCACCGGCCAGGAACAGGTTGATGCCTTCTTCGGCCAGCAGCACCGTGCCTTTCAGGTTCAAGGCCAGGGCGCGGTCGTGCAGCGTGGCGCGCAGGGCGGCGGTGTCACTGAGCGGGACGAATTTGTAAGCGGAAATATTGAGGATGGCGTTCACACCTGCGATTTTAAGAAGGTGTCAAGCGCTCTTCATTTCCTACAATGCCTGCATGTTTGTCCATCTGCGCCTGCACACTGAATTTTCCGTCGTTGACGGCACCAACCGCGTTGACGAAATCGTGAAGGCCGCAGCGGCCGACGGCCAGCCCGCGCTGGCCATCACCGACCTGAACAACCTGTTTGGCGCCATCAAGTTTTACAAGGAAGCCCGGGGCAAGGGCGTCAAGCCACTGATCGGCGCCGAGGTGATGGTGCAGGGCCTGGCCAAGGACCCCGCCCAGCTCTCGCGCATCGTTGTGCTGGTGCAGGGCCGCCAGGGCTACCTGAACCTGTGCGAGCTGCTGGCGCGCGCCTGGACGCAAAACGTGGTCAAGGCCCAGGCGGTGTGCAAGCCCGCCTGGCTGCAGGAGCTGGGCGAGGGCCTGATCGTGCTGTCGGGCGCGCAGGCTGGCCCCGTGGGCCAGGCGCTGGTGCAGGGCGACGAGGCGCGCGCGGGCGAAGTGGCGCTGCAGCTGGCGTCCATGTTCCCACACCGCTTTTACATCGAGCTGCAACGCGCGGGCCGTGCGGACGATGAGGCCCATGTGACGGCTGCCGTGCAACTGGCCGCACGCCTGAAGCTGCCGGTGGTGGCCACCCACCCGGTGCAGTTCACGCTGGAAGACGACTACGAGGCGCACGAGGCGCGCGTGTGCATTTCCGAAGGCGAAATCCTGGGCAACCAGCGGCGCGTGCGCAAGTTCACGCGCGAACAGTACTTCAAATCAGCTGCACAGATGCAGGCCCTGTTTGCCGATGTGCCGTCTGCCATTGCCAACACGGCCGAGATTGCACGCCGGTGCAGCCTGACGCTGGAGCTGGGCAAGCCCCGGCTGCCGGACTTCCCCACGCCCAACGGCATGCCGATCGAGGAGTACTTCCGCTTTGCGTCACACGAAGGGCTGAAGGAGCGCATGCTGCGGCTGTACCCCGATGCGGCGCAGCGTGAACGTGAAATGCCGCGCTATGTGGAGCGGCTTGAATTCGAGATCAACACCATCCTGAAGATGGGGTTCCCCGGCTACTTCCTGATCGTGGGCGACTTCATCAACTGGGCCAAAGCCAACGGCTGCCCGGTAGGCCCCGGCCGGGGTTCTGGCGCGGGCTCGCTGGTGGCTTATTCACTCAAGATCACCGACCTGGACCCGCTGCAGTACAACCTGCTGTTCGAGCGCTTTTTGAATCCCGAGCGGGTGTCCATGCCCGACTTCGACATCGACTTCTGCCAGACCAACCGCAACCTGGTGATCGACTACGTCAAGGACAAATACGGCAAGAACGCCGTGAGCCAGATCGCCACCTTTGGCACCATGGCCGCGCGTGCGGCCATCCGTGACGTGGGCCGCGTGCTGGACATGAGCTACACGTTCTGCGACGGCATCAGCAAGCTCATTCCGAACAAGCCGGGCCAGCACATCACCATTGACGGCGCGCTGAAGGTCGAGCCCCTCCTGGCCGAGCGGCTGGAAAAGGAAGACGACGTCAAAACGCTGCTGGCGCTGGCGCAAAAGCTCGAGGGCATGACGCGCAACGTGGGCATGCATGCAGGCGGCGTGCTGATTGCGCCGGGCAAGCTCACCGACTTCACGCCGCTGTACCAGCAGCCGGGCAGCGATTCGGCGGTGAGCCAGTACGACAAGGACGACGTGGAGGCCGCAGGCCTGGTGAAATTCGACTTTCTGGGCCTGGCCACGCTGACCATCCTGGAGATCGCCAAGGACTTCATCGTGGCGCGCCACAAGGGGCAGGAGAAGTTTGCCTTTGAAGACATTCCGCTGGACGACGCGCACACCTACAAGCTTTTCAGCGACGGCAAGACAGAAGCTGTGTTCCAGTTTGAAAGCCGCGGCATGCAGGGCATGCTGCGTGACGCGCGGCCCACACGGCTGGAGGACCTGATTGCGCTGAACGCGCTGTACCGTCCGGGCCCCATGGACCTGATCCCCAGCTTTGTGGCGCGCAAGCACGGCCGCGAAGAGGTGGAGTACCCGCACCCGGCTGTGGCCCAGATGCTGAGTGAGACCTACGGCATCATGGTCTACCAGGAGCAGGTGATGCAGACCGCACAGATCCTGGGCGGCTACAGCCTGGGCGGCGCAGATTTGCTTCGCCGCGCCATGGGCAAGAAGAAGGCCGAGGAGATGGCCGAGCACCGCGAGCGGTTCCGTACAGGTGCCCTTGCCACGCACAACATCCCCGAGGCCAAGGCCGACGAAATCTTCGACTTGATGGAGAAGTTCGCGGGCTACGGCTTCAACAAGTCGCACGCTGCCGCTTACTCATTGCTGGCGTACCACACGGGCTGGCTCAAGGTGCACTACACGGCCGAGTTCTTCTGCGCCAACATGACCGTGGAAATGGACAACACCGACAAGCTCAAGGTGCTGTTTGAAGATGCGGTCAAGAACTTCGGCCTGACGTTCGAGCCGCCCGACGTCAACCGCGGCAACTACCGGTTTGAGCCGATGTCCGACAAGGTCATCCGCTACGGCCTGGGGGCGGTCAAGGGCACGGGCCAGCAGGCGATTGAAGCCATCGTGCGGGCTCGGGAAGAGGGCGGGGCTTTCACCAGCCTGTACGACTTCTGCGTGCGGGTGGACCGCACGCGAATCAACAAGCGCACGGTCGAGGCC
>CALRZF020000400.1:0-3316 GCA_943372585.1 Ramlibacter sp. 2FC
CTACCAGTCCACCGGCCTCACGCTGCGCCGCCATCCGCTGGCCCTGCTGCGCCCGCGCCTGGCCGGTCGCGGCCTGCTGAGTGCCGGTGAGCTCAATGCCCTGCCCAGCGGCCGGGAGGTGGCGGCCTGCGGCATTGTCACAGTGCGCCAGCAGCCGCAAACCGCCAAGGGCACCATCTTCGTGACGCTCGAAGACGAGACCGGCCCGGTCAACGTGATTGTCTGGAAGTCACTGCGCGACACCCAGCGCCACGAGGTGCTGCATGCGCGCCTGCTGGCGGTGTACGGCGTCTGGCAGCGCAGCGAGGAAAGCGACACCCGGGAAGGCTACGGCGCCGTGCGCAACCTGGTGGCGCACAGACTCGAAGACCTGACGCCGCTGCTCGGGCGGCTGGGCACGTCCAGCCGCGATTTTCACTAAAAGAGCCCTTACATGCCCGACGGGAAGGTCTCGGGCGCCTCGCCGGTGTGCCAGACCGGGCCCCGGTCCAGCGGTTCCAGCGCATGGGTTTCGTCGATGTGGATCAACGCGTCGAACTGCTGGCTCAGGTGGGTGTGGAAATAGTGGCTCTGGCGCTCGGTTTCGGGCCGGTAGATCACGCCGATGGCGCGCTGCAGCCGCTGCGGTTTCGTGAGTTCGGCCAACGCGGCGTTGTCGCGCAGGTTCAGCCAGAAGCGGGGGGGTCCGGTCTGGTGGAGCAGCGCCTCCCAGCTGCCCGGCAGGCCTGCGCGCACCCGCTTGTGCTGCGGCGGTTCGTCCCAGTTCGACGCGGCCGTCACCGAACCGTGGTGGGTGCTGAAGCCCACCAGCACCGCGTTGCCGTCATGGCGGTCGCGCACCAGCTGGCCCACGTTCCATTCACCGCGGTCGCCCATCTCGGTGGCGGCTGCGTCACCCAGGTGCGAGTTGTGCGCCCAGACGGCCATGCGCGGCGGCACGCCGCTGGCGCCCAGGTGGCGGTCCAGCGCCTGCAGTGTTTCTTCCATGTGGCTGTCGCGCAGATTCCAGGACGACACACGGCCGTGGAACATGGTGCGGTAGTACTCCTCGGCGTTGCGCACCAGGCGCGCGTTCTGCTGGACGTAAAACATCTCGTCGCGTTCCAGCCCGGGCGTGGACGGCAACTGGGCGAAGCGCCGGGTCATGGCGCGCAGTTGCTGCACGACCTCGTCTTCACAACTGCGCGCCAGGCCGAAGCTGGCGGCGTAACCGTAGGCCTGGCTGTCTTCGGCCGCATGGTCGAAACAGGCATAGCGGTCGCGCGCCCGCTGCGCCGCCGGCGGATCGGTGCGGTCCAGGTAGGCCAGCACTTCCTGGATGGAGGTGAACAGGCTGTACAGGTCCATGCCGTAAAAGCCCACCTGGCTGGCAGCGCTGCGCCCGGCGTTGTACTCGCGCAGCCACTCCACAAAATCGCGCACCACGGTGTTGCGCCACATCCAGGCGGGAAAACGTTCAAACCCCGCCAGCGCGTCGCCCGCGCTGCGGTCGTCCGACAGGCCGCGCACATAACGGTTGACGCGCCAGGCGTCGGGCCAGTCGGCCTCCACCGCGATGGCGGTGAAGCCTTTTTCGGTGATCAGCCGCTTCGTGATGTTGACGCGCTCCTGGTAGAACTCGCGCGTGCCGTGGGAAGCTTCGCCAAGCAGGACAAAACGCGCCCGGTCGATCATCCGCAGCAAGCCGTCGTGGTCGTTCGCGCTACCGCTCAGGGGGTGCAGGTGCTGCCGTACGCCCTCGAGCAAAGCTGTGTCGGTGTGTAGGGGGGAATGCTGCGCGGTCATGGCGGGGTCCTGGTGGGGTGTCAGGGGGAAGGCGCGTGCACGCGGGCGTCGTCAAGCAGCGTGCGCACCTCGTCGTCGCTGGTCTGGGGAAACTGCCGGTACCACAGGCCAACGGCGCGAAACGGTTCGGGCATGGCGACGCAGACCACTTCATCGGCCACACCCTTCAGCGCGTCGCAGCTGTCCGCGGCGCCCACCGGCACGGCCATCACCAGATGCGCCGGCTCTTGCTGGCGGATGGCCAGCAGCGCGGCATGCATGGTCGCGCCGGTGGCCAGCCCGTCGTCAACGACGATCACCGTGCGGCCGTGCAGATCGGGCGCCGGGCTCTGGCCGCGGTAGAGCCGTTCGCGCCGCTGCAGCTCGGGCTGTTCGCGCGCCACCGCGGCGGCCACCTCTTCGGGCGCGACGTGCATGCCCGGCATCGGGTTCATCACGCGCACGCCGCCGCTGGCAATGGCGCCCATGGCGTATTCCTCGTGGCCGGGGAAACCGAGCTTGCGCACCACAAACACGTCGAGCGGTGCCTTCAGGGCCCGCGCCACCTCGTAGGCCACGGGCACGCCGCCGCGCGGCAGGGCCAGCACCAGCAGGTCGGGGTGGCCGCGGTAGTGCGCCAGCGCGCCGGCCAGCACGCGGCCCGCCTCGCGGCGGTCCTCATAGGGAAGGCGTGTGTCTCTCATGGTGAACCCCTGTGTGTTTGGCGGGAGACAGCCAGGCGCTGAACCAGTCGGTCGCCAGCTCGGCCACCTGCTCCAGGGTGCCGCGTTCCTCGAACAGGTGGGTGGCGCCCGGCACAATGGCCAGCCGTTTTTCGCAGTGCAAATGGGCGTAGGCCTGCTCGTTAAGCGTTATCACCTCGTCGTCGCCGCCGCCCACAATCAGCAGCGTGGGCGCGCTGACCGCCGCCAGCGCCACCGGGCCGGCCAGGTCAGGGCGGCCCCCGCGCGAGACCACGGCCGCAATGCGTTTGCCGAGCCGCGCCGCGGCAATCAGCGCCGCCGCGCTGCCCGTGCTGGCGCCGAAGTAGCCGATGGGGGCGTGTTGCAGGTCCGGCTGGGCGGCCACCCACTCGGTGACTTCCTGCATGCGCCCGGTCAGCAGGGCGATGTCGAAACGGTGTTCGCGGGTGTGGGTGTCGACCTGTTCTTCCTGCACGGTGAGCAGGTCGAACAGCAGGGTGGCAATGCCCGCCTGCTGGAGTTTTTGTGCCACCTGCCGGTTGCGGGCGCTGTGCCGGCCGCTACCGCTGCCGTGGGCAAACACCACCAGGCCTTTGGCCCCGGCCGGCAGGACCAGATCGCCGTACAGCCAGGTGTCACCGCAGGGAATACGGACTTCGCGGCTTGCCGGGGCAGAGGTGGGACGGTTCATGGACATCTCCGTTGGACAAGCCCACCATAGTCCTGAGCGGCGCGGCCTGCCATCAGACAAGTCCTATTTGATGGTCAGACGGGCCTGGCCTTGATCTGGGACAAAAACAGGCGCCAGCCCAATCAGGACGGGCGTAACCAGCTATGAAATCAGGATC
>CALRZF020000401.1:0-3302 GCA_943372585.1 Ramlibacter sp. 2FC
GCCGAGGCCGCGCGGTTTGTGGGCAGCGCGCCGCTGGTGGCGCACAACGCGGGGTTTGACCGCC
This sequence comes from Ramlibacter sp. 2FC, assembly GCA_943372585.1. Taxonomy (GTDB): domain Bacteria; phylum Pseudomonadota; class Gammaproteobacteria; order Burkholderiales; family Burkholderiaceae_C; genus RAM1. The sequence continues at coordinate 65 of CALRZF020000401.1, forward strand.
GCTTCTGGCAGGCCGAGCTGGCCCGCGTGGGGCCCGATGCCACCGCCGCGCTCAACCCCTTTGCCTGCACCATGCTGCTGTCGCGCCGGCTGTACCCGCAGGCGCCGGGGCACAAGCTGGGGACGCTGGCGGCGTTTCATGCGCTGCCCGCGGCCGGCCGCGCCCACCGGGCCCTGGCGGATGCCGAGGTGGCCGCCGCGCTGCTGGGGCGCATTCAGGCGGATCTGTGCAGCCGCTTTGGCCTGGCGGCCGCCGGCCACAGCCTGCTGATGGCCGTGCAGGCCTGCCAGCGCCACGCGCTGGACGCGGCGGTGCAGCGACACCTTGCGGCGGGCTCAGCGCCCGCCCCCGCACCCATAATCCCCCCACACACTTTGCAGGAGCGCACGTCATGGGCATGCTGATTCTGGGTCTGGTGATTTTTCTGGGCGTGCATTCGGTGCGCATCGTGGCCGACGGCTGGCGCACGCAGTTCATTGCGCAGCGCGGCGCCGGCGCGTGGAAGGGGTTGTATTCCCTGCTGTCCATCGCCGGCTTTGTGCTGCTGGTGTGGGGCTACGGCCTGGCGCGCCAGCAGCCGGTGGTGCTGTGGGTGCCGCCGCTGGGCATGCGCCACGCGGCGTCGCTGCTGACGCTGATTTCATTTGTGCTGCTGGCCGCCACCTATGTGCCGCGCAACAGCATCAAGGCCAAGCTGCACCACCCCATGGTGCTGGCCGTGAAGGTCTGGGCGCTGGGCCATCTGCTGGCCAACGGCAACCTGGCCGATGTGGTGCTGTTTGGCAGCTTTTTGCTCTGGGCCGTGTTCAGCTTCAAGGCCGCCCGCGGGCGCGACCGCGCCGCCGGCACCACCTACCCCGCGGGCACCCTGGCCGGCACCGGCATTGCCGTGGTGGTGGGCGTGGCGGCCTGGCTGGGTTTTGCGCTGTGGGCGCATGGGGTGTTGATTGGGGTGCGGCCGTTTGGGTGAGGGGGCGCGGACCCGACGGGCGCTTCCTATTGGGGCTTTTTCTGGCGTAGGGGCGCACGGCCTGTTTGGGCGCACCGTCCAGCTGTTTCCACTCTTTCCAGGCTTGCGTTTCAAAGTGCAGGCGGTACTTGCCTTGCCGCAACGATCCAGGCTTAGAGGTCGCCAACGTTGACCTCGACCGTATTGCCCTTTCTTGCGCTGGTGCGGCGTGCCGCGATCAGCGCGGCAAAGTCCTGGTCTTGCAGGCTGTCGGCCAGGCGTTGCATGACCTCGGGCTGCACCACGTAAAACGACGGCTCGTTGTGGCTCAGCACGGCAATGGGTGCGCCCTTGGCCTTGCGTAGCGTGGCGCCAGGGTTCTTCTTGAATTCGCTGATGCCGACAGTCAGGGGAGTAAGAAGGGCTTGCATGGTAGGCTCCATATTTAGCTCTGATTTTAGGTCTAAATCTGATGCTGCAGCTATTTCCACAATGCGTAACAGTCACGCGTTGGATGCAACGGCTCCCCCGTCTGACACGGCTTGCGTTGACGGGTGCCCAGAATGGGTCTTCCTTCATCAACCCGTTCAAGGAGACCCCATGAAAAAGCGTTCACAGGCTGTGCCCGATACCGTTGAAGCCGACGAGCCCGCAAGCGGCAAGGTGGCCAACGACAGCAACAAGCCCGCCGCCCAGGCCACGCAGCGCAATGAAGCGCGGCGCACGCCGGCCAGCCGCCATGACCGCGATTCACAGATCGGCAGCGGCAACCAGGCGCAGATGCGCCGCGGCTCGGGCGGGCTGGGACGCTGACGCTACGGGTGATGCGGGCGCGGTAGCGCCGGGGGTGGGTCCGCATAATCGGGCCCATGAAACTGCTCCTGCGTTCCCTGGCGCTGCTGGCCGGCGGCCTGCTCTTTTTTGCCCTGGTGGGCCTGTACCTCACCTGGGCGCCTGACCGCCCGGTGGACGAGCTCAAAGCCCGCTGGGCGCAGCCGCCGTCGCAGTTCATCAGCGTGCAGGGCATGCAGGTGCATGTGCGCGACGAGGGCCCGCGCAATGACGCGCTGCCCATCGTGCTGCTGCATGGCACGTCGGCCAGCTTGCACACGTGGCAGGGGTGGGCTGCGGCGCTCAAGGGCCAGCGCCGTGTGATCCGCTTTGACATGCCGGGCTTTGGCCTGACCGGCCCGCACCCGCAGGACGACTATTCCATGGCCGCCTATGTGCGGTTTGTGGCCGGCGTGCTGGACCAGCTGGGCGTGCAGCGCTTTGTGCTGGCCGGCAATTCGCTGGGCGGGCAGGTAGCGTGGGAGGTGGCGCATGCCCACCCGCAGCGGGTGAGCCACCTGGTGCTGGTGGACGCCGCCGGTTACGCCATGGCGCCCAAAGAGGTTCCGCTGGGCTTTCGCGTTGCGCGCGTGGCGGCGCTGCGTCCGCTGGTGCGCAACACCTTGCCGCGCGGCATGGTCGAGCAAAGCGTGCGCAGCGTCTATGGCGACCCGTCACGCGTGACGCCCGACCTGGTGGACCTGTACTTCGACATGACGCAACGCGCCGGCAACCGCCGGGCCTTGGGCCTGCGGGTTGAGGAAATCGTGCGCGAGCAGGCCCGCGCCGACGCGTCAGCCGCGCGCATTGCGGCGCTCAAGGTGCCCACGCTCATTCTTTGGGGCGGGCGTGACGCGCTGATCCCGCCTGACAGCGCGCAGCGTTTTGCGCGCGACATTGCTGGCAGCATGCTGGTGATGTTTGACGACCTGGGCCATGTGCCGCATGAAGAAGACCCCCAACGCACGGTGGCTGCGGTGCAGCAGTTTCTGGTGCGCTGACGCTGCGCGCCGTCCCATGAAAAAGGCCGCCCGGAGGCGGCTTTTTCGTTGGCGCACAGGCCGTACGGCCTGCGGTGTTTACTGCGCGGTGTTGGCGGGCGTGCCGGCCAGGTTGACGTTGGTGTTTACCCGGGCGCTGCTGGCCACGTTGGCCAGGTAGGCGGAGCCGCTGTCTTCAGCGTTCAGGGCAGCCACTTCGCCGCGGTCGGCCACGTATTCGGCGCGCACCTGTGCCACCGTGCGGGTCGACTGGAAGCCGGCCAGCTGGTTGTACTGGATGGACCAGGGGTTCACGCCGGCCTTCTTGAACTGGCTCAGTTCGGCTTGCACTTCAGCGCGGGTTTTGGTGCTGTTGAAGGGCGTGGTGTCGATGGTGATGTCGTCGGCGAAGGCGGTGCCGGCGGTAGCGGCAGCAAGGGCAACGGCGAGGGTAGCGATGGTGCGGTTCATGATGAGT
>CALRZF020000402.1:0-3294 GCA_943372585.1 Ramlibacter sp. 2FC
ACCCGCACGCGGTTGAGCAGGCGCACCGGTTTGGCAAACCGCACCATCTGCGCTGCATTCACAAAACTCACGCGTTCCGCCAGCACACGCCCCATCAACGCAGTCTTGATCATGAAGTCCACCTGGGCGGCTTCTGCAAACTGAAAGTATTGATCGCTCTTGAGCGTGAACACGCCGGTATCAAACGGCGTGACATGAAAATGCGCCACGGTACGGCCCAAGGGCGCAGCGCTGCCCCAGCGCAAAAGCGCCCCAATTGCAGTGATGAGGTTGCGAACAAAGCCCGACATGCGTTCAGCCCCCGGACCGCTTGACGGTATAGCCTTGCGCTGCCAGCAGGGCCATGACGCGTTCCACATGGTCGCCCTGCACTTCGATCACGCCGTCTTTCACCGTGCCGCCGGAGCCGCAGGCGGTTTTGACCTGCTTGCCCAGGGCCCCCAATGCATCGGCATCCAGCGGCACGCCGCGAATGACCGTTACCGCCTTGCCGCCGCGGCCCTTGGTCTCGCGCTGCACACGCACAATGCCGTCGCCCGCGGGCACGGCACGCGCAGCCTGTTTGCAGATGCATTGCGCTATGGGCTTGCGGCAGTCGGGGCACATGCGGCCCGATTCGGTGGAATACACAAGCCCACCCAGCGACGCCAGCCCCTTCATGACGACACGGCCGCGCTGGGCGGCAAGGTGTCGTAGTAATGAAAGCTGTGGCAACTGCTGGCCCAATGCCGGTTGGTGGCGTTGCGCGTGCCCACGCCCACCAGCGTGCGGCCGGCGGCGCGCAGCTTGTGCGCCAGCGGCATGAAGTCGCTGTCGCCGCTGACGACCACCACGGTGGCGATGTGCGCAAAGCGGCCCACGTCCTCCATCGCGTCCAGGCACAGGCGGATGTCGGCACCGTTCTTGGCCGCGCCGCCAGGCGGGAACAGCTGGTGCAGCTCGATGGCGTTGTGCATCAGCACGTCGCGGTAGCGCGCAAAAAACTGCCAGTTGCAGTACGCGCGATTGATGGCAATGGGGCCCAGCGATGCAGCCAGGTCCACCACCGCCTGCACGTCCACCAAGGGCTCCTGCGGCTTGAAGCGGTTGTCAGGCCGTGCATAAGCGCCGGGGTCCTTGTCTTCGCACAGGCTGGCGTGCAGGTTTTCAAAATCCCAGTACAGGGCGACCGAGCGGCCTGCGTCAATGGCTTGGATGGTCATGGGTGTCCTTTTGCGGCAATGGTAGTGGGGTTGAGCTGCAGCAGATCCCACAAATTGCCGTACAGGTCCTGAAACACCGCCACCGTGCCATAGGACTCAACCTTGGGCTCGCGCACAAACACCACGCCGCGGCTGCGGTACAGCGCGTGATCGCGCCAGAAATCGTCTGTGTGCAAAAAGAACGCCACACGCCCGCCCGTCTGGTTGCCCACGCGGGAGGCTTGTTCGTCATTGACCGCGCGGGCCAACAGCAGGCAGCTGTCTGTGGCGCCCGGCGGCGCCACCAGCACCCAGCGTTTGTCCTGGGCGGGGATGTACGTGTCCTCCACCAGACGAAAGCCCAGAGTATTCACATAGAACGCAATGGCTTCGTCGTAGTCACGCACGACGAGGGCAACGTAGCCCAGGGATTGGCGAGTCAAAGGGGTGGTCCTGCAAAGGTGAAGCGCCAAGTATGCCGACCCTTTTGTATAGATGCCCTGAAGGCACGCGACCCCTAGCATCAACGGCCAGAAAACCCGGGACGCCAACGCACCATGATTCCACGCTCGCAATCCCCCAGCCTCTCACCGCGCTCTACCGTTGCGCCACAAACACCAGCAACATCGGCACCAGGCGCCACGAAACCGGCGATTGAAGTGTCGTTTTCAGAAGAGCCCGACGGGACGCAGCACTCCGCGCGCTTTGAGGTGAACAACGAATCCATCCTGTGGGTCACGGGAACCCCAAATATCAGCTACATGACGTTCGGGGGCGATCTGGACGCCCTGGACTTGCAGGAAGTGGCGGACTGCCTGAGTCAACTGAACAGCGAAGCCGCTCAACACGCTGTCCCGGGCGAATCAACTCCGGTGACCCGCCAAATCAACGGGGGCGAACTCATCGTCGTGCTCACCTTGCCAGGCGACGCAGACGGCACTCCTGGTGCAGCGCCCATGGGTACCCAGGCGGCAACGGTCATGGACCTTGCGAAACACAAGCTGGCCTTGGCGTCAGACGTACTCAACCAGTTCCTGATCAAGCCCCTGACGGACATGAGCGTGGCCTACCTGCCCATGTCTGACGAAACCCTGCCCGTCACGCCCATGGCCATGCTGCTGAAGATGCCGCGAACGCAGATTGCCGACACAGGCGATCGGATTCACCTGCCACTGCGCACCGGCGCCCACGGCGGCGTGCAGGCCTGCTTTCTGGGCATCAGCGCTGACAACGAGGCGGCCATCGTGGCCTTCGAGGCGCCACCGCCCGCACAGGCAGGTTTTGAGCCTGGGGCGCTGCACCCGCATCCCAATGGCATCGCGGTCATTTACCGCCACCCGCTGGAAGACGGCTTTTGGCGCGACACGGCTCAACCCCCGCGCACGCATCTGCACACCATGCCGGCGCTGGCACAGCTGCAGGCGCAGACCCACAAGACCGTTCTGGTAGCGGCCAACAGGTTTGTGACCGGCCTGCCGGTCACGCTGCTGTGGGCCAAGCCCGAACCCACCTCACCCGCCGGCCAACAGCTTGTGACCCTGCGGGTACAAAGCAACTTCCACCCGGCCAGCAGCCCGCTGAACGCCTGGAACAACGCTTGGGGTGACGGCGACGTCGTGAAAGACCATGAGTCGCCCGCCGACGGCGTGTACCAATGGACGTTGCAAACCGACCTGAACAGTGATGGCGAGGACTGCTGCTGCGTCAGCTTTGACCCCCTGTTGCCGCCCCCGGCACCGGTAACGCCGCAGGCCGGGCCACTGCCTGCCGATACCAAGGCCTGCGAACGCACGGGCGACACCAAAGCGCCGGCCGGCAGCCGGGCCAGCGTTGCCCTATTCGCCACCCTGCCGCTGGATACTCCTGTTCATGTGAACGGTGTGGCGGCCTGGTTCCAGGGCGAAGCCCCCTCCTCTGAAGCACCCGACGCCATCTGGGTCACGATCGACCGCGACAGCGACACGAGCGGCATCGGCTCGATCCGGTCCGTGGTGGTGCCCGGCACCAACCTGTTGTCGCACCTGGTCAGTTGCACGCAGTCCACCGTCACCCTGGGCTGACCGTGGCGGGCGGCTATGGCCGCCATTGGCAAATCCCAATAGCCCAAACGCCG
>CALRZF020000403.1:0-3280 GCA_943372585.1 Ramlibacter sp. 2FC
ATGCTGGATGAAGGCTATCTCTTGGCGCCTGGCGCGCTGTTCCATGCGGAGCGAAAGCCATCCACATTGATGCGCATCAACTTCGCCACCGCGCAGGACGCCGTGTTCTGGAAGAAGTACGCCGAAATCGTCAAAGTATTTCGTCGGGCGCCAGCGGCCCCAGCACCTTGACCAGCAGCTTCAGGCGGGTGCCGGCTTCGGGCTCGTCGGTGGCGTCGGGGTAGCCGGCACCGGGCGGGGCGCGCCAGAACAGCTTGCCGTCGGCCAGCTCCACCCGATAGGCGCCCTGCGCAAAGGTGCTTTCCACCAGCCGGGTCGCTTCGCGCGACAGGGCGGCGCTGCGGATGAGCAGGGCCACTTCGCTGTTGAGGTTCTTGGAGCGCAGGTCCAGGTTCATTGACCCGATGATGGCCAGGCGGCCGTCAATGATCACGGCCTTGGAATGCAGGCTGGCGCGCGACGAACCGCTTTTGGAGCCACCCCCGGAGGAGCCCAGCCACAGGCCCCGCCCGCCGCTGCCGCCGCCACCCGAGCCGGCCAGCCCGCCGCCGGTCTGTTCTGTGGCACGCATTTCATGCAACTCAATGCCCATGCCCAGCAGGTCGCGGCGGTACCGGGCATACCCCGCGTGGGCGGCCGGCGCGTCGTTGGACGCCAGCGAATTGGTCAGCACGCGGATTCGCACGCCGCGCGCACGCGCCTGGGCAAAGGTTTTCATCATCTCGGCGCCCGGTACAAAGTACGGCGAGATGATCAATATGTCCTGCCGGGCCTGCAGCATCATCGCCAGCAGACCGTCCACGACAGTGTCGCTGGCGTCGGCCTCATCTTCTTCCGGGCCGATCTTGTCGGGCTTGTCCACCATCAGCCGCGAAGGCGCCCAGGTCAGCGTCACGCGCCGAAGGTCCATGGGCGCTCGCTCCTGCGCAAGCGCCGTCGTCATCGTCACATCGGGCAGCACGGTGGTGCTGGCAGTGGCAGGCACAGACACCGGCACGGCTGCAGCCTGCTGCGGCACGCCGACGCGCGACGGGTCCGTCGCCGCGGGGGCCTGCTCGGACGCCTTCTTGCGCAGCATCTCCAGGTCTTCGCGCGACAGCAGGGTTTGCACGGGATAGGCCAGCTCGTCGTTCCAGTACCGGTCAAAGCTGGCTGACATGTCGCGCACCACGCGGCCCCAGGCCAGCACGTCCAGGTCCACGAAATTGCTCTTTTCTGCGGTACCGAAATAGGCATCGCCCAGGTTGCGCCCGCCGGTAATGCCCAGCGCGTTGTCGGCCAGGAAGAGCTTGTTGTGCATGCGCTTCTGGATGCGCCCGGCGTCGTGCAGCGAGCCCAGCACGCGGCTGATGAGCGAGCTGCGCGAACCGGTGAGCGGGTTGAACAGGCGGATTTCCACGTTGGGCTCGAATTGCAGCAGCAGCACCTGCGCGTCCTGGCCCACGGTGTTGAAGTCGTCCAGCAGCAGACGCACCTTCACGCCGCGCCGCGCCGCGTCGCGCAGGCGCTGCAGCAGGATTTCCGTGCTGGCGTCGGCGTGGATGGCGTAGTACTGCAGGTCCAGGCTGCGCTGCGCGCCCTCAATCAGCGCCAGCCGGCTGGTAAAGGCCGAATCCACACTGTCCAGCAGATGAAAGCCGGAATCGCTGCGCGCGCCGGCCTGGGTACGGCGGGCCTGTACCAGTTGCCCCAGCGGTGTCGCATCGGGCGCATTGAAGGCGGTCGATGTCGAACGCCCGGTATTGGCGGGCAGGCTGGCACAGCCGGTGGCCCAGGCGGCAATAAGCATCATGGCGGCAACGCGCCAGAAAGAGGGCAGACGTAACGCATCGGCGCGGGGCAGTGTGGGGTGCATGGATGCGCCCACTGTAGCCCGGCGCGCCCGGGCTGGGGCGGCGGCGGGGTCAGCCGCCATCGGCAAACCCTGACAGACAAACGCTTACAGGTGCGTTGATGGGGCGTTCATGAGGCGTTTATGACCCGCCCAGCGCTTCCCAGCGCTCCAGGGCGGTCAGTAGTTCGTCGTCAATCTGCGCACTGCGGCTGGTCAGGTCGGCCGCGCGCGGGGCATCGCGGCTGTACAGGCTGCCGTCAGCCAGTTCGGCGGCAATGGCCTTTTGCTCGGCCTCCAGCGACTCAATCAGCTTGGGCAGCGACTCCAGCTCGCGCTGGTCCTTGTAGCTGAGCTTCTTCCTGGCGGGTGCGGGCGGCGCCGGTGCGGCGGGCAGCGGTGCCGCCGCCGCGCGGGCCGCAGGCTTGGCGGCCGCATCGCGGATGGCCTGCGCCCGGCGCGACTGTGTAAGCCAGTCCTGCACGCCACCTTCGTATTCACGCCACAGGCCGTTGCCTTCAAACGCAAGGGTGCTGGTCACCACGTTGTCCAGGAAGGTCCGGTCATGGCTGACCAGGAACACCGTGCCGTCGTAGTTCTGCAGCAGGTCTTCCAGCAGCTCCAGCGTGTCGATGTCCAGGTCGTTGGTGGGTTCGTCCAGCACCAGCACATTGGCCGGCCGGGCAAACAGCCGCGCCAGCAACAGGCGGTTGCGCTCGCCGCCGCTGAGCGAACGCACGGGCGACGTGGCGCGCGCGGGCGAGAACAGAAAGTCGCCCAGGTAGCTCTTGACGTGCTGGCGCTTGTTGCCGATCTCGATCCACTCGCTGCCGGGGCTGATGAAGTCCTCCAGCGTTGCGTCCAGGTTCAGCGCATTGCGCATCTGGTCAAAGTACGCCACCTGCAGGTTGGAACCCTGGCGGATCTTGCCGCTGTCGGGTGCCAGCTCGCCCAGTATCAGCTTGAGCAGCGTGGTCTTGCCCGCGCCATTGGGGCCGATCAGGCCCACCTTGTCGCCGCGCAGGATGGTGCCGGAGAAGTTGCGCACGATGGGTTTGTCACCAAACGACTTGCTCACCTCGGTCAGCTCGGCCACGCTCTTGCCGCTGCGCTGGCCGGACGCAATGTCCAGCTTGACGCTGCCCAGCGCCTCGCGCCGTGCCTCGCGTGTGGCGCGCAGGGCGTCCAGCCGGTTGATGCGCGCCACCGCGCGCGTGCGGCGGGCTTCCACGCCCTTGCGGATCCAGATCTCCTCCTGTGCCAGCAGCTTGTCGGCGCGGGCGTTGATGACGGCCTCTTGCGCCAGCTGCTCTTCTTTCAGGATGAGGTACTGGCTGAAGTTGCCCGGGTACGAGCGCAGGATGCCGCGGTCCAGCTCCACGATGCGCGTGGCCACGCGGTCCAGGAAGGTACGGTCGTGGGTGATGGTGACCACGCTACCCTTGAAGT
>CALRZF020000404.1:0-3271 GCA_943372585.1 Ramlibacter sp. 2FC
AGACAGCTATCTTTTTGATAGCTATCGGAGTGGCATGGACGCTGACCCCATGAGTCACGGCGCGCCGGTTTTCACGCGGGTGCACGGCGGCCCCGACGCGGCCGGTGTGCCGCTGTTTGATTTTTCGACCAACAGCCATGCCTGCGGACCCTGCCCGGCGGCGCTGGCGGCGGTGCAGCAGGCCGATGCCGGCCGCTACCCCGATGCCGGGTATGCCGCCTTGCGCCGCCAACTCGCCGCCTTCCACGGGGTTGACGCGCAGCGTGTGTTGCTGGCCGCTAGCGCCAGCGAGTTCATCTTCCGCATCACCGCGCTGGCGGTCCAGCGCGGCGCCACGGCGGTCTGGGTTCCTCCGCACAGCTACGGCGACTACGCGCAGGCGGCGCAGGCGTGGAAGCTGCCGGTGGCGGCGCAGCCGGCGCTGGCGCAACTGCGCTGGGCCTGTGACCCGGCCAGTCCGCTGGGTGCGGCGCAACCCGCCCTCGGGCAACTCCTTGATCCGTCGGCATTGTGTGTGCTGGATCGCGCCTACGAACCGCTGCGGCTTAAAGGCGCCCTGGCGCTGTCCGACGCGGCCCTGCAAGCCTTCTGGCAACTCTGGACACCGAACAAGGCGCTGGGCCTGACCGGCGTGCGCGCCGCCTATGTGATCGCGCCACCCGATGCCGGCGATGTCGTGGTGCAGCTCGACAACCTCGCGCCGTCATGGCCGGTGGGTGCGCATGGTGTGGCCATGTTGCAGGCCTGGACCACGCCCGAGGTGCAGGCCTGGCTGGCCCGCAGCCTGGCCACGCTGTGCGAATGGAAAGCCCGGCAGATCGCGCTGTGCGAAGCGATGGGATGGACTTGTCTGCCCAGTGCCGCGAATTTTTTCTGCGCACGGCCGCCGCTGCCGCAAGGCATGAGCATGGCGCAGCTGGTGGCCGAACTGCGGGGGCAGGGCATCAAGCTGCGCGATACCACGTCCTTCGGTTTGCCGGGGCAGGTACGCATGGGCGTCCTGGCGCCGGCGGCACAGGACGCATTGCACAATGCGTGGCAACACATCATCAGGAAAGCAACATGACGGCCAAAAGCGTGATGGTTCTTGGCACCACCAGCGGCGCCGGCAAAAGCTGGCTGACGACGGCGCTGTGCCGCTACTACGCCAACCAGGGCCTGAAAGTCGCGCCGTTCAAGGCGCAGAACATGAGCAACAACGCCAGGGTGGTGGCTGGCGGCGAAATCGGCAGCGCGCAATATTTCCAGGCGCTCGCGGCACGCGCCGTGCCCGAGGTGCGCATGAACCCGCTGCTGCTCAAGCCCGAGAAAGACACGCACAGCCAGGTGATCCTGATGGGCCAGGTCAACGCCGAACTCTCGCGCATGGCCTGGCGTGGCCGCAGTGCCTCGGTCTGGCCGGTGATCGCGCAGGCCCTCGACGAACTGCTGGAAGAAAACGACGTGGTCGTGATCGAAGGCGCGGGCTCGCCGGCCGAGATCAACCTCAAGGACAGCGACATCGTCAACATGCGCGTCGCGCAACACGCCAACGCGGCCTGCCTGCTGGTCACCGACATCGACCGCGGCGGCGCCTTTGCGCATCTGTACGGCACCTGGGCCATGCTCGACGCAGCCGAGCGCCAGCTGATCAGGGGTTTTGTGCTCAACAAGTTCCGCGGCGACGCCAGCCTGCTCGCCCCCGGCCCGCAGATGCTGCAGGACCTGACCGGTGTACCCACGGTGGCGACCTTGCCGATGTGGTGGCAACACGGCCTGCCCGAGGAAGACGGCGTTTTTGATGATCGCAGCAAAGCCTCCGGCGCGGTGACCCGAACGGTGGCGGTGATTGCCTACCCGCGTATCAGCAACCTCGACGAATTCCAGCCGCTCAAGAATGTGCCGGGCATCCACCTGAAGTGGGTGCGCAGCCCGGGCGAGCTGGCGGGTCTGCTGCCTGCCGACTGGATCATCCTGCCCGGATCGAAACACACGAGTGGCGACCTGGCCTGGCTGCGCGCGCAGGGACTGGACAGCGCGATTGCCGCACATGCCGGGCGCGGCGGGGCGGTGCTCGGCATTTGCGGCGGGCTGCAGATGCTGGGCGAGGCGCTGATCGATCCGCACGGCATCGACGGCAATGGGCCGGGCCTGGGCTTGCTGCCGGTGGTCACGCTGTTTGAGGCCGACAAGACCGTGCAGCACCGGCAGGCGCGTTTTGGATCGGTCGGTGGCCCGTGGGCGGCCTTGTCCGATGTGGTGGTGCAGGGCTATGAAATCCACCACGGGCAGACCGCGCCGCACAGCGCCATGGCCGCCGCCGGTGATGTGGCGCACGCCGTGCTGCCCGGTGGGCTGGCCTGGCAAAACGGCAGCGGCAATGTCCTGGGCGTCTACCTGCACGGCCTGTTTGAAGACCCGGCCGTGTTGCATGCGCTGTTCGGGGCCAGCACACCGACACTGGAGTCGGTGTTTGAGGGCCTGGCCGACTACATCGGGCGGCATTTCGACGCAGGCGTGCTGGACGCGTTGATCGCACCCGGGTGCGCCGCCTGACAGGCCGCTGCACGGCTTATAGTTGCGGTGCGCCGCCTTTCGCGCTACGGCGGCATGAAGGCTTCCGCGTTTTCCAACAAGCATTCAAAGGGTAACCGTGTTCACTGTGGTGCTGGCCAATATTGCCGTCGTGTCCATCGCCGTAATCATTCACTACGAGTGCCTGTTGCGGCTGACCCTGCTGCTGGCCCGGGTGAAGATCCGGCACCGCCTGCGCATCCTGCTGGGCGTCGGCGGTGCGCTACTCGCCCATGCGGTGGAGGTCTGGGTGTTTGCCTTCGCCTACTATTTCATGCACCACGGAAAGGCCTGGGGCCATCTGGCGGGAAACTTCAATGGCAGCCTGATGGACTGCGTGTATTTTTCCTTCACGACCTTCACCACGCTGGGCTTCGGTGACATCCAGCCCACCGGTGACCTGCGTTTTCTGACGGGCATCGAGTCCTTGACCGGCCTGGTGCTGATCACCTGGACGGCGTCCTTTCTTTTTGTCGAGATGCAGAAGTTCTGGAACTCGAAGTAGTTCCCGAAGGCGCGCCGCCAGGGCGCTATACGGCTGCGGCGCCATCCCTGCCGGTGCTGGCTACAATACTGTCTATTCATACAGCCTTGCAGCCCGACCCAGACCGCCTTCCATGACGACGACCATCGACAAGGACAAGCCCTACGTTGTCGCCGTGCGTGCGCTGTGTGAATTCACGGCCAAACTCGGCGACCTCGATGTGCGCTTCACGCC
>CALRZF020000405.1:0-3264 GCA_943372585.1 Ramlibacter sp. 2FC
CTGGGCGGCGGTGCAGGCCCAAGGCTGGAAGGCGCCCGCCTACTGGCTGGCGCCAGATGATCCGCGCGCCCCGGCGGGCCATTGGCAGGTGTTCGGCCTGAACGGCGTGCGGCCCCTGCAAGACAGCGAGCCCGTCAGCCAACTGAGCTTTTATGAAGCCGCAGCGTACGCCGCGTGGGCCGGTGCCCGGCTGCCCACCGAATTTGAGTGGGAGGCGGCGTCAGCCCTTCCCGCCGTGACGCAAATGACCGGCCACGTGTGGCAATGGACGCGCTCGTCCTACGACCCGTACCCGGGCTTTCGCCCGATGACGGGCGCCGTGGCCGAATACAACGGCAAGTTCATGGTCAGCCAGGTGGTGCTGCGCGGCGGCAGCCGTGCCACGCCGGGCGGCCATACACGGCCGACCTACCGCAACTTCTTTCCGCCCGGCGCACGCTGGCAGTTTTCAGGCCTGCGCCTGGCAAGGGACGCTTCATGATGAACAACACCGCCCGCTCCATCGCACCGCGCGCCGGCGCACGCATTGAGGCGGCAAACGCCGAGTTTGCCCGTGACCTGGCCGCGGCGCTGGCCACCCGGCCGCGCAGCATTTCACCCAAGTATTTTTATGACGCGCAGGGATCGGCGTTGTTTGACCGCATCTGCGAACTGCCTGAGTACTACCCCACGCGCACCGAGATGGCCATCCTGCAAGGACAGGCGGCCGACATCGCCGCGCAGATCGGCCCGCGCGCCGAGATCGTGGAATTTGGTGCCGGTTCGTGCACCAAGGTGCGTGTGCTGCTGGACGCGCTGGATGCGCCCGCACGCTACTTGCCCATTGACATTTCGGGGGAGCACCTGGCGGTGGCCGCAGCCGGGCTGCGCCGCGATTACCCAGGACTGGACGTACAGCCCGTGGTGGCCGACTACACACAACGCCTGTTGCTGCCCGCGCGCATGCCGGGTGCGGGCCAGCGCGTGGGCTTTTTCCCGGGCTCCACCATCGGCAACTTCACGCCGGCTGAGGCGTTTTATTTCCTGCAGGTGGCCGCGCAGGTGCTGCGCGGCGGCGCGCTGCTGCTGGGGGCCGATCTGGTCAAAGACCCGGCTGTGTTGCACGCCGCGTACAACGATGCGCAGGGTGTCACGGCAGCCTTCAACCTGAACCTGCTGGCGCGCGCCAACCGCGAGCTCGGCACGCAGTTCAATTTGGACCGCTTTGCCCACCATGCGTTCTACAACGCGCCGCTGCAACGCATTGAAATGCACCTGATCAGCCGCTGCCGCCAGCAGGTGGAGGTGGGCGGGCTTCCGTTCGAATTTGCCGAAGGTGAGACACTGCACACCGAGAACTCGCACAAATTCACCATCGACGGACTGCGCACGCTGGCGCAGCAGGCCGGTTTCCGGCCAGGGCCGGTGTGGACGGATGCCGGGCATCAATTCAGCGTGCACTGGCTGCACGCGCCGCAATAAAGGACACCGGATGAAAGCAACCTGGAAAGACACCGTCATCGCCGAGAGCGACGACACCGTGGTGGTGGAGGGCAACCACTATTTCCCCGAGAGCAGCCTCAAGCGCGAATACGTCACCTTCAGCAACCACAAGACGACCTGTGCCTGGAAAGGCCAGGCCAGCTACTACTCACTGATCGTGGACGGCGAGCTGAACCTGGACGCCGTCTGGTACTACGCCGAGCCCAAGCCCGAAGCCGAAATGGTGCGCGGGCGTGTGGCGTTCTGGAAGGGCGTCAAGGTAGCGTAGCTTCGGCGCCCAGGCCACGGCGGGCGCCTTCACGCATGACCTGCAGCACCACCTTGTGTTGCGTGGTGTGGCAGTGTGTGGACGAAAACCCGGGATCGGTCATGTCGGCTCCGGGTTGCCGGTCAAGTGTGAAGCCGCCCGGCCGAGTGGGCCTTGATCTGGCGCAGATTTGCGTGCGCTGGCGCTCAGTTATGCTCGAAAAAATGACTTCCCTTTCCTTTTTCCCCCCGGCCTGCGCACCCGGCGACGCCACGGCCTTGCTGCGTTCGCAGGGCTATGCGGTGCTCAGCCCCCAGGGTGTGTGCGAGCTGGCCGGCTGCAGCCTGGAAGCGCTCATGGCCATGACGCCCGGTTGGGACGGCATGCCACACGATGCCTACCTCAAGGACGGCGGACGCTACCGGCGGCGGCGCCATTCCTGCTTCGTGGTGGACGGCGACATCTTGCAACCCGTGCCGCACCGCGCGCACTGGCAGCCGGTGGAATACAACGCCCTGCACGGCGGCATGGAGCGCTGGTTTGAGCCCATGGCGGCGGCTGACGTGGCGCGGCCCGCATGGGCCCAGCTGCTGTGCTGGCTGGGCCGCGTGAGTTCTGCACTCAAGGGTGAGCAGCCCTGGTATGTCGAGGCGCACCAGTTCCGCATTGATACGACCGATGGCATCGGCCGGCCCACGCCCGAGGGTGCGCACCGTGATGGCGTGGACCTGGTGGCTGTGTTCCTGGTGGGGCGTGCCGGCATCAAGGGCGGCGAGACGCGCGTGTTTGAAGCCGACGGCCCCAACGGCCAGCGCTTCACGCTGACTGAGCCGTGGTCGCTGCTGCTGCTGGACGACGCGCGGGTGATCCATGAATCCACCCCCATTCAGCCCACGGCCGAAGGTGGCCACCGCGACACTTTGGTGGTGACCTGCCGGGCAGGTGGTTTTCAGGGGGCAGTCCTACAGACAGGGGTATCCGCGCAAGCTTAGATTGATGTGTCCAACGAAAGCGAGGCACATCATGTTCACTCACATCCTGGTTCCGGTGGATGGCTCGGGAACCGCGCTGCTGGCGGCCAATAAGGCGATTGCCCTGGCCAAGGCGTTTGGCAGTCGCGTGACGCTGATCAACGTGATTGACTACTACCCGTTTGTCGGGGTCGGCGCCGATTACGCCATCGGGCAAACTGAATACATGACGGCTGCCACAGCCAGCGCCAACCAGGCCCTGAATGCCGCCAGCAGTGTCATGGCCGCGGGCGGTGTGGCCTGCGAGAAAAAAGTAATCGAAGGCCATGTGGTTCACGAAGGCATCCTGGAGGCGGCCACGTCGCTCGGCGCGGACCTCATCATCATGGGATCACACGGCCGCCACGGCATTGAAAAGCTGCTGCTGGGCAGCGTGACGCAACGCGTGCTGTCGCACACCACGTTGCCGGTGCTGGTGGTGCGGGGCTAGTGTTGGCCTGCTGACTGTCATCAGATTGCCATGGGCGGACCGTAGCCTCAGGAAGTTTGAACCCTGAAAGGCCT
>CALRZF020000406.1:0-3260 GCA_943372585.1 Ramlibacter sp. 2FC
TGGCGACCATGGTGTTTTCCGTGGCGCTGGAACTGAAGATTGACGACTTCCGCCGGGTGGCGCAAACGCCGCGGGCCGTGGTGTGCGGGCTGATTCCGCAGTTCATCCTGCTGCCTGTGGGCACCTGGGCCGCGACCATGGTGCTGGACCTGCCGCCCAATGTGGAGGCGGCCATGATGCTGGTGGCATCGTGCCCCGGCGGGTCACTCAGCAACGTCATCACCCACTTCGGCCGCGGCAACACGGCACTGTCCGTCAGCGTGTCGGCCGTGGCCAGCCTGATCGCGCTGGTGGCCACGCCGTTCAACTTCAGCTGGATGGTGGCGGCCAACCCGGCCACCGCCGGCTGGCTGCGCACGCTGGCCATTGACCCGTCAGGCATCTGGATCAGCTTGCTGCTGCTGCTGGCCGTGCCCATGGCGCTGGGCCTGCTGTTTTCACACCAACTTCCGGCGCTGACCGGCAAAATCCAGAAGCCGCTGGCCAATTTCTCGCTCGTCGCGTTGCTGGCGTTCATCGTGCTGGGCCTCATCAAGGAGCGCCAGTTGCTGACGCTGGGCCTGCTGCCCACACTGGGGATTGTGGTGCTGCACAACGCCAGCGGCCTGCTGTTCGGCTACCTGACCAGCGTGGCCATGAAGGTCAGCGAGCGCGACCGCCGCGCCGTGATGATTGAAGGCGGCATGCAGAACTCGGGCCTGGCGCTGGGCATCATTGCGGTGCAGTTCAACAGTGACCTGGGCATGGTGATCATTGCCAGCCTGTGGGGCATCTGGCACATCGTCAGCGGCCTGGCCTGCGCGCTGTGGTGGCGCAGGAAAGACGCAAGCTCAGCGCCGGCGCCGGCCTGACCAGGCCGCCCAGCCCACCACCAGCAGGCCCAAGGCCCACAACGGCCACAGCCCCAAGCGCGACACCCACTGCGCAAACGGCGTGGCGCCCGTGCGGCCCTCCACCACGCCGGTGAGCACGCCGCGTGTGTGGCGCGGCAAGCTGTGCGTGACCACGCCGCGGTGGTCGATGATGACCGTGGCGCCGGTGTTGGTCGCGCGGATCATGGGCCGCTCAAACTCCAGCGCACGCATGCGGCTGATCTGCAGGTGCTGGTCGATCGCCACGGTGTTGCCGAACCAGCCGATATTGCTCACGTTGACAAAAATAGTGGGCGCAGGTGCCCGCCCGGCAAAGCGCGCACCCAGTTCCTCGCCAAACAGATCTTCGTAGCAGATGTTGGGTGCCAATTGCTGGCCTTGCCATTCAAACGAGGGAGCGCCGGCATCGCCACGATTGAAGTCGCCCAGCGGGATGTTCATCATGTCCGTGAACCACTTGAACAGGGGCGGGATGAACTCGCCGAACGGCACCAGGTGGTGTTTGTCGAAACGGTAAACGGGCGCGCCAGGCTTGAGGCCGATCACCGAATTGGTATAGCCCTCCTGGAAGCTGCCCAAGGGGATGCCCACCAACGCCGCCTGGTTGCCTGAGGCAAAGCGCTGTTGCAGTGCGTCCCAATAGCCCGCGGGCAACTGCTGGGGCAGCATGGGCACGGCTGTCTCGGGCGCCACCACCAGCGGCGCGCGCGCATCACGCAGCTGCTCTGCGTACCAACGCAACGCCATGGGCACGCCGGTGCCGGGCTGGAATTTTTCGTCCTGCGGCACATTGCCCTGCAGCAGCGCCACCTGCAGTTCACCCGCAGACTGCGTGCGGGTGTTGCCGCCCATCTGGGCCACCGAAGGCAGGGCGAGCAGCGCCAGCAAGGCGATGCGCTGCAGGCGACCACACGCCTGCACGCGCGCCGCGCTCATCGCCAGCCAGGCCGCCACCGCACCCAGGCCGTACACCCCCAGCCAGGGCGCGTAGCCCGCCAGCAAGCCGTCGGTGTGCGCATAGCCGCCTGCACCCCAGGGAAAGCCGGTAAACCAGCTGCCGCGCGCCAGCTCGGCCAGCGTCCACAGGGCGGCAAACAGGGTGGCGCCCTTCACCGGGCTCATCCACCCCAAGGCGACCCAGGCGGCGCAAGCCGCTGCGTAGTAGAGCGCCAGAAAAGCCGCCAGCGCCAGCACGGCCAGCGCCGCCAGCGGCGCGGCCAGCCCGCCATAGGTGTGCATGGAAATGAAGAGCCACCAGAACGTGCCCGTCAGCCAGGCCGTGGCAAACAGCCAGCCCAGCAGCGCCGCGCGCCCGTAGGACAGCTGGCGCTGCACCAGCCAGGCGAGCGCACCCAGTGACAGCAGTTGCAGCCACCACAGCGGCTGCCCGCCGAGCGCGCCCTGAAACGGCCAGGCCATGGACGCCGCCTGTGCCAGCCCCGCCAGCAATGCCAGAACAAAAGGGAATAGTCGCGCAGCCAACCGCGTCAGCCCGCGTCGCCGTCGTCCTTGACCGGCGAGACCTTGAACCAGCGCACGGCACCGCCCTTGGTGTGCAGCACCACGAAGTTCAGCCCGGCCAGCGTGTGCTGTTCGCCGCGCTTGGGCACATGGCCCATCTCGTGGGCGACCAGGCCGCCGATGGTGTCAAAGGCGCCCTCGCCGTCGGTGCGATTCAGGCTCACGCCAAAGGCCTCACTCACGCGTTCGATCGAGGTGTCACCGCTTACACGGTAGGTGCGGTCGGCCAGGCCGAAGATGTCGCCCTCGTCCTCGGCGATGTCGAACTCGTCTTCAATCTCGCCGACGATCTGCTCCAGCACGTCTTCAATCGTGATCAGGCCCGCCACGCGGCCGAATTCGTCAATCACGATGGCCAGGTGGTTGCGGTTGCCGCGGAATTCACGCAGCAGGTCGTTCAGGCCCTTGCTTTCGGGCACAAACACCGCCGGGCGCAGCAACGCGCGGATGTTCAGGCTGGGCGAACGCTGCAGCTTGAGCAGGTCCTTGGCCATGAGGATGCCGATGATGTTTTCGCGGTCGCCTTCGTACACCGGGAAGCGCGAGTGCGCGGTGTCAATCACCAGGTGCAGCATCTCGTCAAACGGCGAGTCGATGTTGACCAGGTCCATGCGCGGCGCGGCCACCATGACGTCGCCCGCAGTCTGGTCTGCCATGCGGATCACGCCTTCGAGCATGACGCGGGATTCAGCACCGATGACATCGTTGTCTTCGGCGTCGGCCAGGGTTTCAATCAGTTCAGCGCGCGAGTCCGGTCCGGGATGGATGAACTCGGCGACTTTTTGCAGGAATGTGCGCTTGTCTTCCTTTTCGGCGGAAGGTCGCGCAGGGTGCGGGTCGGACACAGCCTTCAGGTGCAGGACGTGC
>CALRZF020000407.1:0-3250 GCA_943372585.1 Ramlibacter sp. 2FC
CGCCCCTTCAGCCTGGCGCTGGACTGTCATTCGGGCTTCGGCATGCGCGACCGTGTGTGGTTTCCCTACGCGCACCGGCGCTCGCCCATGCCGCACCTGGCACAGCTGCACGCGCTGCAGGCCACGTTTGCAGACAGCCACCCGCACCACAACTATGTGTTCGAGCCGCAAAGCCATCAGTACCTGGCCCATGGTGACCTGTGGGACCACCTGTACCTGCGGGCCTGTGCGCACCCGGGTGAAGTGTTCCTGCCGCTGACGCTGGAGATGGGCTCCTGGTTGTGGGTCAAAAAGAACCCGCGCCAGCTGTTTTCGCGCCGGGGCATCTTCAACCCGCTGATCGCGCACCGCCACCAGCGCGTGCTGCGCCAGCACCTGCCGCTGCTGGACTTTTTGACGCGTGCCACCGCTGCCTGGCAGCGCTGGTTGCCCGAACACCCCGCAGACCATCAGCGCCAGGCCATGGCGCGCTGGTATGGGGACCGCGCATGACCACATGGGTGCTGCTGCGCGGCCTGACGCGCGAGACGGCCCACTGGAATGGCTTTGACCGCCGCCTGGCCTCTGCACTGGGTCCACAGCACCGGGTGCTCACGCTGGACCTGCCGGGCAACGGCGCGCTGTACCAGTTGCGCAGCCCTACACGTGTGGCGGACATGGCCGCGGCTTGCCGTGTCGAACTTGGCCGGCGCGGCCATTCGGCACCGTGTGTGCTGGTGGCCATGTCGCTGGGCGCCATGGTGGCCCTGGACTGGGCCTGCGGTGCGCCCGAAGACGTGGCGGGCTGCGTGCTGATCAACACCAGCCTGCGAGGCCTGAGCCCGTTCTGGCAGCGCCTGCAGCCGCGCAGCTACGCCACACTGGCCCGTTTGATGGCGCCGGGCCTCACGCCGCTGCAGCGCGAGCAGGGCGTGCTGGCCCTGACCAGCAATCTGCCCCCAGGCGCTGGCGACACCGCCGCCCGCTGGGCCGCCATTGCCCAGCAGCGCCCTGTGGGGCGTGGCAATGCATTGCGTCAGTTGCTGGCGGCGGCACGTTTTCGCGCGCCAGCCCAAGCCCCCTCAGTGCCGGCGCTGTTGCTTGTTTCCGCAGGCGACCGGCTGGTGTCTTCACAATGCTCACGGCGCATTGCCGCGGCCTGGGGCTGGCCGCTGCGCATGCACCCGGATGCGGGGCACGACCTGCCGCTGGACGCGCCTGGCTGGGTACAGCAGCAAATCTGCGAGTGGTGGCAAGGCGCCGGTTCAGCCGGCCTGGCGCGGCGCCAGTAGCGCAGCCAGTGCCACACCGGCTGCGGCACCGAAGCACTGTGCCAGCACGAACGCCGGCGCACTGGCTGGCGCAATGCCCGCAAAACTGTCGCTCAACATGCGCCCCAGCACGGCGGCCGGGTTGGCAAAGCTGGTGCTGGCGGTGAACCAGTACGCTGCGCCGATCCAGCACGCCACCAGCGCTGCCGCCTTGCCCGCAGGCGCTCGCAGGATCACGAACAGAAGCCCGGCAGTGGCCACCGCCTCGGCCAGCCACTGGCCGGGGCCGGTGCGCAGCTTCGTGCTGGTCTGCAGAACCTGCAGGCCAAACATCGCATGCGCCAGCCAGGCGCCGGCCACTGCGCCAGTGAGCTGCGCGCCGACGTACGAAGCGGCTTCGCGCGCGGGCAACGCCCGCCTGAAAACCATCGCCAGAGTGACCACCGGATTGAAGTGTGCGCCGCTCAGTGGCCCCAGCGTTTCAATCAGCACATACAGCGCAAACACCGTGGCAAGCGTGTTGGCCAGCAGCGCCACCGCCGTGTTGCCGTCTGCCAGCCGCTCGGCCATGATGCCCGAGCCGATCACCGCGCACAGCAGCGCGGCCGTGCCCATGCCTTCGGCCAGGGCTTTGCGTGCCAGGGTCATGACTTGGCGAGGTCGCGTGCGCGCGTTTGCAGCATGAGCTTGTCCACGCTGCCCTGGGGCAGGTTGACCAGCAGTTCCAGCCGGCGGCGGATGGCGTGCAACGTCTGGCGAAAGGCCTCCAGCTTCTGCTCGTCGGTGCCGTCAATGGCCGACGGGTCGGCATAACCCCAGTGGGCTGTTGCGGGCTGGCCCGGCCAATAGGGACAGACCTCGCCGGCAGCGTTGTCGCACACCGTGATCACCAGGTCCATGTGCGGCGCGTCAGGCCGGGCGAATTCGTCCCAGCTCTTGCTGGACAGGCCGTCGGTGTTGATGCCGGCGGCCTGCAAGACCCTCAGGCCCAGCGGGTTGGGCTGCTGGTTGTCGCGCGGGCTGCTGCCGGCGGAATACGCCTTGAAACGGCCACGGCCGATGTGGTTGAGCGTGGCCTCGGCCAGGATGCTGCGGGCGGAGTTGTGCGTGCACAGAAAGAGCACGTTGATCGGTTGGCTCATGTTCGTTTGCATCCTCAGCAGCAGCCCGACTTGGGCGCGCAGCAGGCGCTGGCCTGCGTCGCCGCCGGCTTGGGCTGGCTGAACACGGGGATGCTGTCCAGCGTGTGGAATTGCTCCCAGGCCATGCCCTGCGGGTCAGTGACCCAGTATTTGTCGCTGCGCGCATAGCAGCAGGTGGTCTCGCCCTCGTCCAGCAGGGCCATGTCGGCGCGTGTGGCGTTGTCCTTGAGTGCGTTCAGTTCTTCAGCGTTGCCGACCTGGATGCCCAGGTGATCCACACCGGGTTTGTCACCGCGTGTGGAGATGGCAAAGTTCACCGGTGGGTCTTCCAGCATCCATTTGGCGTAGTCGCCTTCGGTGCGGGCGGGCGGCTGGTTGAACATGGCTGAGTAAAAGGCGATGTTCCTGGGCAGGTCGTTCACATGCATGTGAACATGAAAGCGTTTCATGGGAAGGCTCCTTCAACAGGTGGTGCAAACAGGGGCAACCTCGCACGCCGCGCCTTCGCAGCAGTGCTCGGTCAGGTAGGCGAGCAGGGCATTCATCTGGCCAAAGCTGGCGCGGTAGATCAGGTGGCGCCCGCGCGGCTCGCTGGTCACCAGCCCGGCATGCGCCAGCTCTTTCAGGTGAAACGACAGCGCGCTGGGCGCTACGTCCAGCTGCTGGGCCATGGCGCCGGGGGTCAGGCCTTCGGGGCCGGCAACCACCAAGGCGCGAAAGGCGCGCAACCGCTGGGGTTGCGCCAGAGCCGCCAGGGACCGGACTGTGGTGGCTTCGTCAACAATGATCGTTTCCATAATTCAATAATAGTTGAATCATTGAATTGATGCAACCGCAGCCTGACTGTCACGGCACTGC
>CALRZF020000408.1:0-3241 GCA_943372585.1 Ramlibacter sp. 2FC
TTTCCGGCCAGCCAGCGCGGCGAGGGCGGGTACGGCTCCACCGGCAAGGCCTGAGCCTACGCGCCGCGCGCCATTCTCTGACAGCGCAAATCGCTTGCGCCTGATGCCGGGCGGTATGTAGCGCTTCTCTAATGGGGGCTCCAGAACAAGGAGATTCCCATGCGCATCACTGCACGTCTTTTGTCCGTGGCTTCCATAGCCACCGTCGCCGCGGCACTGACAGCCTGCGGCACTGCCGACCCTTACGGTGCCAACAATTACCCGTCGGCCAACCAGGCGCCAGCGGCCAGCACAGCGCCCAGCCAGCCTGTGGCTTACATCGAATACGGTCGTATCACGAACGTGGAAACGCTCAGCACTGCCAACACCAACAGTGGCACGGCGGGTACCGTGATCGGTGGTGTGGCCGGTGCGGTGCTGGGTAACCAGATCGGCTCCGGCGGCGGCCGCGCTGCTGCCACGGTGCTGGGTGCACTGGGCGGCGCCGTGGTGGGCAACCGGGTGGACCGCGGGCGCAACCCCGGCACGACCGGTGCGGCCTACCGCATCACGCTGCAAACCGACGGTGGTGCCTGGCGCACCTATGACGTGGGCGGCACCGACCTGCGGGTGGGCGAGCGCGTTCGCGTCGAAAACGGCCAGATCTACCGCGCGTAATGGCGCGGGCTGGGTAGCGGCCGCTAGTGCAGCAGGCTGTTGCCCGGCGCCTGCGGCTGAACTTTGAAGAAGCCGGTCCCGGCAGTGCCGCGGCCGACTTCTTCTTCGGTCGCTTCGCGGATGGCCTCTACCTTGAGGCTGAGCCGGATGGCAATGCCCGCGAGCGGGTGGTTGCCGTCCAGCACCACATGCTCGGGGTAAATCTCGGTCACGGTGTACAGCACATCCCGGGCTGCTTCAGGGTTGCTGCCTTCTGGCAGGCCTTCAAACGTCATGCCTTCTTCCAGTTCGGCGGGAAACAGGCTTCGCGGCTCCAGGAAGACCAGCTCTTCGCGGTAATCGCCAAACGCTTCCTCGGGCTCCAGGTGCAGGTCAAGCTTGGCGCCTTTGCCATGGCCTTGCAACGCCTGCTCGATCTTGTCGAACAGGTCACTGCCGCCCACCAGGAACTCCACAGGGTCATCCAGCACGTCCAGCACATCGCCCAGGGTGTCCTTGAGCGTCCAGGTCAGGGCGACCACACATTGGGGTGTAATTTCGGGAATCGTATTCATTGGCAGAATTGTCCCATGGACATCCACAAACCCCTCGCGCTGCTCGGCGGCTTGACCCCGGCGAAATTCATGCAGCGCCACTGGCAGAAAAAACCGCTGCTGGTTCGACAGGCTTTCCCCGGCTTTGCGCCGCCATTGACGCGCACGCAGCTGTTTGATCTGGCACAAAGCGACAACGTGGAGTCGCGCATGGTAGTGCAGGGTGCGGGCCCAAAGGGCTGGCAGATGAAGCGTGGCCCGTTCGCGCGGCGGGCACTGCCCGCCCTGGGTCGGCCCGGCTGGACGCTGCTGGTGCAAGGGGTGGACCTGCATGACGATGCTGTGCACCAGCTGATGCAGCAGTTCCGGTTTGTCCCGGATGCACGGCTGGACGACCTGATGATCAGCTACGCCACGGACCAGGGTGGCGTGGGCCCGCACTTTGACAGCTACGACGTGTTCCTGCTGCAGGCGCAGGGCCGGCGCCGTTGGCGCATCGGCCGGCAAAAAGACCTGACCTTGCAGGAAGACGTGCCGCTGAAAATCCTTGCCCATTTCGAGCCCCAGCAGGAGTTTGTGCTGGAGCCCGGCGACATGCTGTACCTGCCCCCGCGCTACGCACACGACGGCATCGCCGAAGGCGAATGCCAAACCTATTCGATCGGCTTTCGCTCGCCTGCGCGCGGTGAGCTGGCACGCGAGCTGATACAGCGCCTGGCCGAAGACGCCGAAGATGCTGCTGGTGCTGCCCTGTACCGCGACCCGCGGCAAGACGCCGTGCCCAGCCCCGGCGCCATACCCGAGGCGATGGCCGGATTTGCGCGCGAAGCCGTTGAGGCTGCACTGAAAGACCCCCACGCCGTATCACGCGTTCTGGGTGAATACCTGACCGAGCCCAAGGCCAGTGTCTGGTTTGACGGGAGTGATGCCCCGCGCACACTTCGTGGCGTGGTGCTGGACCGGCGCACGCGCATGATGCACGACGCGCGTCACATCTTTATCAACGGCGAGAGCTACCGTGCAGCGGGGCGCGACGCCGCGTTGATGCGCAAACTGGCCGATGAGCGGGTGCTGAGCGACGCGCAGGTTGCCGCAGCCAGCGCTGACGCGCGCGAGCTGCTGCGTGACTGGTGCGGGTCGGGCTGGGTGCACGCCGCAGCGGGGGCCTCCGCGTGAGTGCACCCTTGGCCGATGTGCCCGCCCTGCCGTCGGGGCGCTTTGAAGGCCGCGTGGCGTTCCAGCAGCTGGTGCGCGATGCGCTGGCCTGCGCTGCGCGCGAAGGCTGGCGCGAAATCATCCTGAGCGACGCGAGTTTTGCCGACTGGCCCCTGGGTGAGCGCGCTGTGGCGGAGTCCCTGCAGGCCTGGTCCAAGACAGGGCGTCAGGTCACGTTGCTCGCCAAACGATATGACGAGGTGGTGCGCCGCCATGCCCGCTTTGTGGCGTGGCGCGGCACCTGGAGCCACATCATCGAAGCGCGCGCCTGCGCCTCGGCCGACGCGCTGGAACTGCCCAGCGCGATCTGGAGCCCGGGCTGGGTGATGCACCGGCTCGACCCCGAGCGATGCAACGGCTACAGCGGCGCCGAGCCGGAGCGCAGGCTTGCGCTGCGTGAATCCCTGAGCGAATGGCTGGGCAAGAGCAGCCCCGCATTCCCTGCTACCACACTGGGGCTGTAGCCGGGCCGCCACGGCGAAAGCCGTCAGGGTTTGCAAGACTTGCATCCTTCAAGCATATAATCTAAGGCTGAACGGGGAGAGCTCGAGTCCTCCCCGCTCAGTCAAAGCAACCAACACGTTGCCGTGACTATTTCCGGAAATCGTTCCAATAAGTTAACCCAAGGAAACCTGAAATGAAGAAATCGCTTGTACTGGCGACCCTGATTGCCGCCGCAGCCCTGGCCGCTTGTGGCAAGAAGGAAGAGCCGGCGCCCGCGCCCGCTCCGGCCCCCGCCGCTGCTCCCGCACCCGCTCCTGCTCCCGCACCGACCCCGGCTGCTGACGCTGCTGCTGTTGCCGCTTCCGGCGCCGCCGTTGCTGCTTCTGGCGCTG
>CALRZF020000409.1:0-3233 GCA_943372585.1 Ramlibacter sp. 2FC
CTGGACACCGACGGCGCCTATTACTTCATGGAAATGAACACGCGGCTGCAGGTGGAGCACCCGGTGACCGAGGCCGTGACCGGGCTGGACCTGGTGGAGCTGCAACTGCGCGTGGCGGCCGGTGAGCCGCTGCCCCTCACGCAGGACGACGTACGCATCACCGGCCATGCGATCGAGGTGCGGCTGTGCGCCGAATCGCCGGCGTCGGACTTTTTGCCGCAGACCGGCACCGTGGCGCTGTGGCGGCCCGCGCCCGGCCTGCGCACCGACCACGCCCTGCGCAGCGGCAGCGTGGTCAGCCCCTGGTACGACTCGATGCTGGCCAAGGTGGTGGCCCACGGCAGCGACCGCACGCAAGCTGCGCTGGCGCTGGCTGACGGGCTGGACCGCACCGTCAGCCTGGGCCTGCCGACCAACCGCGCCTTTCTGGCGACGGTGCTGCGGCACCCGGCTTTCCTGTCGGGCGACTTTTCCACGGGCTTCATTGCCACGCACTTCCCGGCCAATGCCGACCGCGCGCAGCCGGTGGGCGACGCGCTGTGGGCGCTGGCGGCGGCGGCCCTGGCGACGCTGCCCGCGGCCGGCCATGCAGTGGGCGCTGAATTTTTCGGCTGGTCCAGCGCCGGGGTGCACGTGCGCTCGGTGCGCCTCGCGCACGGCGGCACGCAGCAGCGCTGGCGCGTGGAGGTGCGTGACGGCGGCGTGACGCTTCAGGCGCTGGGTGTTGATGCCGCGACGGCATCCGCGCCGATGAGCTTGCGCTGGCTGGGCCTGCCCGGCAGCGCGGGCGACAACGTGCTGCGCTTCGAACTCGACGGCCTGGTGCGCGAGGCGCACGCCGTGCGCATGCCGCGGCGCATCGCGCTGCAGCTGGACGGCGCCGAGGCCGTGTTCGACGACCTCACCTTCGAGCCCGCGGCAGGTGCCGACGGCGGCGCGGCCAGCGGCAGCCTGCGCGCACCGATCAACGGCCGGGTGGTCAAGGTACTGCAACGCACAGGCGACGCCGTGAAGCGCGGCGACCCGGTGGTGGTGCTGGAGGCCATGAAGATGGAGCACGTGCTGGCCGCGCCGCACGACGGCACCGTGGCCGAGCTGGCCGTGGCCGAGGGCGATCAGGTCGCGCCGGGCCAGACGCTGGCGCGGGTGGAGGCTGTGCAGGCGGCCGCAGTGACAGCGCATTGAGAGGACGCACCATGCCCATCCCCGAACTCCTCACCGGCCGCCTGGCGATCCCCGCCATCGGTGCGCCCATGTTCCTGGTGTCGTTCCCCCCGCTGGTCAAGGCGCTGTGCCAGGCCGGCGTGGTGGGCACCTTTCCGCATGTCAACGCACGGCCGTCCTCGCAGCTGGACGAATGGCTGGGCACCCTGCGTGCCGGGCTGGACGAATACGCCGCGGCCCACCCCCAGGCGTGCGTCGCGCCGTTCGGCGTGAACCTGGTGTGCCACCACACCAACCCGCGCTTCCTGCCGGATCTGGCCGTTGTGGTGAAGCACCGCGTGCCGCTGGTGCTGACCAGCCTGGGCAACCCGGCGCCGGTGGCGGAGGCCGTGCATGCCTACGGCGGTATCGTCTTCTCTGACGTGGTGACCGCGCAGCACGCGCGCAAGGCGGCCGCGGCCGGTGTGGACGGCCTGATCTGCGTGGGTGGCGGAGCAGGCGGCCATGCCAGCCACCAGAGCATGTTCTCGCTGGTGCGCGAAATCCGCGAATTCTGGAGCGGCTGCCTGGTGCTGGGCGGCGGCATCAACGACGGCTGGCAGATCCGCGCGGCCGAGGCGCTGGGCGCGGACCTGGCCTACATCGGCACGCGCTTCAACGCCACGCAGGAATCGCATGCGCAGCAGGCGTTCAAGCAGATGATCGTGGACTGTGGCGTGGCCGACCTGGTCAACACCGACCGCTTCACCGGCGTGCACGCCAACTTTTTAAAACCGTCGATCGACCGGCATGGCATCGACGTGGCCGCGCTGCCGCCCAAGCGGCCCGACATCGCGGGCATTGCCGACACCGAGGCCAAGGCTTGGCGCGACGTCTGGAGCGCCGGGCACGGCGTGGCCACCATCCACGACATCCCGCCCGTGGCCGAGCTGGTGGCGCGCATGGCAGCCGAATACGCGGACGCCTGCCGCCTGCCGGCCAGCCCCGCAGTGCGCCACCTGGCCGGGGCGCTGCTGGCATGAACACGACGCCGTTCACACCCACGCACCGCACGGTGCGTTTCGAGCGCAGCGCAGACGGCATTGCCCGCATCACGCTGGACCGCCCCGCACAGCTCAACGGCCTGTCGGCGCCGCTGCACAGCGACCTGCGCGAGGTGATGGACCTGCTGGAGCGGGACACGGCGCTGCGCTGCGTGCTGCTGACCGGCGCGGGCCGCGGCTTCTGCTCGGGCGCCGACATCGCCGATGCGCCCGAATGCGGCCCCGACGGCCGGCGCGACCTGGGCACCATGCTGGAGCGCGACTTCAACCCGCTGGTTTTGCGCCTGCGCGCGCTGCCGGTGCCGGTGGTGGTCGCGGTCAACGGCGTGGCTGCGGGCGCAGGTGTGAGCCTGGCGCTGGCCGGCGACATCGTGCTGGCTGCACGCAGTGCGTCTTTCGTGCTGGCGTTCGTTCGCATTGGCGTCATGCCCGACGCGGGCGCCACCTGGATGCTGCCGCGCCTGATCGGCCCGGCGCGGGCCATGGCATTGAGCCTGCTGGGCGACGCGCTGCCCGCCGAGGCAGCGCAGCAGGCCGGGCTGATCTGGCGCTGCACCGGCGACGACGCCTTGCTGCCCGAGGCACAGGCCATCTGCGCACGGCTGGCCGCCGGCCCCGCCCTGGCCTTGCGCCACATCAAGACCGCGCTGCAGGCGGCGCCCGAAGCGACGCTGCAAGCGCAGCTGGCGCTGGAGACACGCCTGCAGCACGAACTGGGCCGCACCGACGACTGCGTCGAAGGCGTGGCCGCTTTCCTTGAGCGGCGACCGCCGCGTTTCAGCGTTCCCCCCACCCCAACCCCAACCCAAGAGGAGACACCATGAGAAACAAGACAGCCCTGCTGGGCATTACCCTGCTGGCCGTGTCGGCCGCGGCATCGGCGCAGAGTTCAGTCACGCTGTACGGCGTGATCGACACCGTGTTCGCCGTCGGCAAGGGCAGCGTGTCCGACAAGACGCAGCTGACCCATTCGGGCAACTGGACCACGCGCATCGGCTTTCGCGGCACCGAGGACCTGGGCGGCGG
>CALRZF020000410.1:0-3221 GCA_943372585.1 Ramlibacter sp. 2FC
GTTTGCCTGGCTTGTGTTTGTTGTGGCGCTGAAAATGCCCGTGCCCATGCTGGGCAGCTGGCTGAGGTAACCGCTGATGGATTTGTTTGACGGTTTGCAGTTGGGCTTTGCCACCGCACTGGGCTGGCAGAACGTGGCGCTGTGCTTCGTGGGCGTGCTGGTGGGAACGCTGGTCGGGGTGCTGCCGGGCATCGGGCCGGTGGCCACCATCTCGATGCTGCTGCCCATTACCTTTGCCATGCCGCCGGTGTCCGCGCTGATCATGATGGCCGGCATTTATTACGGAACGCAATACGGCGGCTCCACCACCGCCATCCTGATCAACATGCCCGGTGAGGCGTCGTCTGTGGTCACGGCGCTGGACGGCCACCGTATGGCATGCCAGGGCCGTGCTGGCGCGGCGCTGGCCATTGCCGCGCTAAGCTCTTTCCTGGCGGGCACCGTGGCCACGGTACTGATCGCCGTGGTGGCACCGCCGCTGACGGAGCTGGCGCTCAAGGTGGGCTCGCCGGAATACTTCGCTCTGATGGTGTTGGGGCTGGCGGCGTCGGTATCGCTGGCGCAGGGGTCGCTGCTCAAGGCCGTGGCCATGCTGGTGCTGGGCGTTCTGCTCGGTACGGTGGGCCAGGACCGTTCGATGGGCACGGAGCGTTTCATGTTCGGCCTGCCCGACCTGGCCGAGGGGCTGGAGTTTGTGGCGCTGGCCATGGGGCTGTTTGGCGTGTGCGAAATCCTGCGCAACCTGGAGGGCGGCGCCACGCGCGGCGACCGCATGAACACCGTGGGGTCGTTGATGCCCACGCGCGATGAACTGCGCAGCACATTCACATCAGGCCTGCGCGGCACCGCGCTGGGCTCGGTGCTGGGGGTGCTGCCCGGCGGCGGCGCGATCCTCGCGTCCTTTGCGGCCTACGCGGTGGAAAAGCGGCTGTCCGCCACGCCGCAGCGTTTTGGCCATGGCGCGCCTGAAGGCGTGGCCGGACCGGAGGCGGCCAACAATGCGGCCGCGCAGACGTCCTTCATCCCCATGCTGACCTTGGGCATCCCCGCATCGCCGGTGCTGGCGCTCATGATCGGCGCGCTGATCGTGCAGGGCATCACGCCCGGCCCGACCGTCATGCTGCAAAAGCCCGAGCTGTTCTGGGGGCTGATCGCCTCCATGTGGATAGGCAACGCCATGCTGCTGGTGTTGAACCTGCCGCTGGTGGGCATCTGGGTGCGCCTGCTCATGGTGCCTTACCGGTGGCTGTACCCGGCCATCATCGGGTTTTGCTGCATCGGGCTCATCAGCATCTCGTCGAACCCGTTTCACGTTTACACGCTGATCCTGTTTGGCGTGGGGGGCTACTTTCTCATGCGTCTGGGCTTTGAGCCTGCACCGCTGCTGCTGGGGTTTGTGATCGGCCCCATGCTGGAGGAAAACCTGCGTCGCTCGCTGGTGCTGTCCAGCGGCAGCCCGATGATTTTTGTGGAGCGGCCCGCGACGGCGGCGCTGCTGGCGGTGGCGCTGGTCGGGCTGGTGGTGGCGGCGCTGCCCGCCGTGGGCCGGCGACGCCAGACAACATTTACCGAATGACCAGCATGATCAAGCACATCGTCATGTGGCGCGTGCGCGGCGACACCGACCAGGAACGTGCCGCCGGCGCGCAGATGATCAAGTCCCGCTTCGAGGACCTTCGCGGGCGCATCCCCGGACTGCACCATATTGAAGTCGGCGTTGACATGAGCCGCGTCGACTATGCGTGTGACGTGGTCCTGTACTCCGAGTTCACCGACGTGGCGTCCCTGCATGCTTATGGAGACCACCCGGCCCACACCGAGGTGCGCAAGGCCATCGGCGACCTGCGCATCGCGCGCCACCAGGTGGACTACATCCCCGACCTGCAGGATCGCCCATGACGCAGCGCAACGGTTTCATCTACACGGGGCAGGCCCAGCGGGTGGTGTTTGGCGCGGGTTCCCTGGCCCAGGCCGGGCGGGAAATCGAGCTTTTGGGGGCGCGGCGCGCGCTGGTGCTGTGCACACTGCAGCAGCGCGATGTGGCTGCCCGCCTGGCGGACCTGCTGGGGCCGCAGGCCGCCGGGATATTTGACGGGGCCACGATGCATGTGCCGCTGGAGGTGGCGCGCGAGGCCCGTGCCGTGGCCGCCGGCCTGCAGGCAGACTGCGCCGTGGCCATCGGGGGCGGGTCCACCACGGGCCTGGGCAAGGCGATTGCGCTGGACTCGGGTCTGCCGATCCTGGCGATCCCCACTACCTATGCCGGCAGCGAGATGACGCCCATCTATGGCATCACCGAAGCCGGCCTGAAGAAAACGGGCCGCGATGCGCGTGTGCTGCCACGTACCGTCATCTATGACCCCGAGCTCACGCTTGAACTGCCGGTGGAACTGAGCGTGACCAGCGGCATCAATGCCATCGCCCATGCGGCCGAGGGCCTGTACGCCACGGACGGCAACCCGGTGATGGACCTGATGGCGCAGGAAGGTATTGCCGCGCTGGCGCGGGCACTGCCCGTGCTGCGGCACGACGGGGCCGACACGGGCGCGCGCAGCGACGCGCTGTATGGCGCATGGCTATGCGGCACGGTACTGGGCAACGTGGGCATGGGGCTGCACCACAAGCTGTGCCACACGCTGGGCGGTACCTGGAACCTGCCGCATGCGCAGACCCATGCCATCGTGCTGCCCCATGCGCTGGCCTACAACCGCGCCCATGCGCCGCTGGCCATGCAAAGGATCGCACGTGCCCTGGGGGGCAACGACGCGCCGGCCGCTGCCTTTGAACTTGCCCTGCGCAACGGGGCACCGACGGCGTTGCGCGATATCGGCATGCCGCTGGACGGGCTGGAACGCGCCTGCGAGCTGGCGCTGCAGGCCCAATACCCCAACCCCCGTGCACTGCAGCGCGACGCGCTTTTGGTGCTGCTGCGCAACGCCTATGCGGGCAACCCGCCCGCCGGCGCATGAGGGGCTTGGCGGTGAATGGGAAAACGGGTGTTCCACTTGCGCTCATATTCCATGCGCGCGAAATGGGCGGCCATGAAATCAATGAACGTGCGCACTTTCGCCGACAGGTGCTTGCGGCTCGGATAGGCCAGGTTGATGGTCAGGCGGGGCAGGTCCCAGTCGTCCATGACGGGCACCAGCCGGCCTGCGACGATGTCGTCATACAGGATGTAGGTGGGTTGCACCAGGATACCCAGGTCGTCCAGCGCGGCG
>CALRZF020000411.1:0-3211 GCA_943372585.1 Ramlibacter sp. 2FC
TCCCCAATCTGGTTGAGCTTGGCGTCGCGAAAGAACCGCTCGAGCGGAAAGTCCTGCAGGTAGCCGCGCCCGCCGGTCAGCTGCAGCGCATCGGTCACGACCTTCATGCACAGGTCGGTGGCGTGCAGCTTGGCCATGGAGGCAAACATGGCGGTGTCGGCATCGCCCCGGTCGTACTTTTGCGCGGCGGCAAACACCAGCGCGCGCGATGCCTCGATCTGCGTGACCATGTCGGCCAGCATCCACTGCACGCCCTGGTGCGAACCCAGCGGCTTGCCAAAGGTATTGCGGTCACAGGCATAGGTGGCCGCGATCTCTACCGCGCCGATGGCCCGGCCCAGCGCCATCGCGGCGTGGCCGATGCGTGCGCGCAGCAGCGCGTCTTGTGCCAGCGAGAAGCCGTCGCCCTCCTCGCCCAGGCGGTGGGTGGCCGGCACGCGCACGTCGCTGAAGGCCAGCGTGGAAATCGGCACGCCAAACCAGCCGAGCTTGCCTACCTCGGCGCTGATCTGCACGCCCGGCGCATCGCGCGCCACCAGCAGGCCAATGAAGCCACCACCGGGCCCTGCGGGTTCAAGCCTTGCGATGACCATCAGCCAGTCGGCTGTGGTGGCACGGGTGATGAACTTCTTGCCGCCATTGAGCACGTAATGATCCCCGTCGCGCCGCGCCACGCTGGCCAGGCCGCGCACGTCCGATCCCGCGCCGGCTTCGGTCAAGGCAAACGCCGTCTGGATCTCACCCGTGCACAGCTTGGGCAGCAGCTTCGCGCGCAATGCGGGCGACGCGCCCGCCACCACCGCGCGCGCCGACAGGTCAGTGCCCGTGATCATGGACGCCGACGTACTGCACACCCGGCCCAGCTCCTCGATGATGCGGATGCGCAGCACCTGGCGTGCATCCGTGCCGCCGTATTCGCGCGGAAAGGCCGTGGCTACGATGCCCTCGCGCGCCAGCGTACGAAAGGTGTCCCAGGCAAACACATCGCGCTGCGCGACGGTGGCGGCCTGCGGGCCGAACACATCGCGGCACAGCGCACGCACCTGGGTCACCACGGCCTGTTCATCAGCGTCCAGCGTCAGCAGCAGGTGGTCAGAAAATAGTCGTTGGGTCATGGCAGCCATCTTGGCAGCGGGTAGCGAAAAGTCGAGCGGGCATTTCGACAGGCGAAACACTGGCTTGCGGTGACCGGGCGCGCATGGTGTCATGGCTGCCATGAATGCTGACCTTCCCAACGATTTTCCTTGCCTGCGCACCCATACCGGCCCCGACGGTGCCACGAGCCGGCTGGAGCGCATGGCGCCCGCCGGCCTGTCTGCGGGTGAAGTGCTGATCCGCAACCGCTTTGCCGGCGTCAATTACAAAGACTGCCTGTCCATCCTGGGCCGGGCCAAGATCATTGAAAGCTACCCCCGCATCGCCGGCATCGAAGCCGTGGGAGAGGTGGTCCACTCTGACGACGGGCGCTTTGCGCCGGGGCAGGCGGTGCTGGTGCACGGCTTTCGCACCGGCATTGCGTTTGACGGCGGCTTTGCACAGTACCTGCGCGCTCCCGCGGCCCATGTGATGCCGCTGCCCGCGGGCCTGGACGCCTGGCAGGCAGCGGTGATAGGCGTGCCCGGCTTCACGGCAGGCATGGCGCTGGACCGCTTCATGCAAGCCGGGCTGACACCTGCATCCGGTCCGGTCGCCATCAGCGGCGCCAGCGGCGCGGTGGGCATGCTGGCTACGGCCATCCTGTCGCGCGCGGGCTGGCAGGTGGCCGCGCTCACACGCAAGCCTGAGCAGGCCGATGCACTGCGGGCGCTGGGCGCCAGCGAGATCATCGACGCGGGTATCGTGAATGCACCGCCGCGCGCGCTGGAGAAAGCCCGTTTTGCAGCTTCAATAGACAACGTGGGTGGCGCCACCCTGGCCTGGCTGCTTCGCTCCACGCAAGAGGGCGGCTGTGTCGCCTCGGTGGGCAATGCGGCGGGCAACAGCTTTGACGGCAGCGTGCTGCCTTTCATCATGCGCGGCATCCAGCACTTTGGCGTGATGGCCAATGCACCGTGGCCGGTGCGTGAGCGTGTGTGGGGACACCTGGGGGCTGACTGGCGGCCCGACTTTGAAGTGTTGGCACCGCATGTGCGGCAGATTGCGCTGGACGCATTGCCTGCGCATGCAGCAGCGCAGCTGGACGGGGTGACGGCGGGGCGGACGCTGGTGGCTTTTTGAAGCGCCTAGAACACCCGCTCCAGAATCAGCACGCCAAAGAAGCCCAGCGCCGCAATGATCGTCCACTTCAGCGTGACCAGGCCCGCGCGCTTGTACTTGACTTGCCCGGTACCGGCATAGAACGCAAACAGAACTGCCGCTGCAATGAGCAGCAGCATGATGGCCCAGCGGAATATCAGCATATCTGTCTACCAGGCGCGGGCGGGCTGCATAAACCCTGCCGGCGCGAGCTTTTCGTCGTCAAAGGTGACGATCTCGTACGCCTCGGGGTGCGACAGCAGCTCGCGCAGCAGCTTGTTGTTCAGCGCGTGGCCTGAGCGGAACGCGCTGTAGGCGGCCAGCAGCGGCTTGCCCACCAGGTACAGGTCGCCCATGGCGTCCAGGATCTTGTGTTTGACGAACTCGTCGTCGTACCGCAGGCCGTCACTGTTGAGCACGCGGTAGTCGTCCATGACGATGGCGTTGTCCAGCCCGCCGCCCAGGCCCAGGCCGTTGGCGCGCATCATCTCCACATCCTTGGTAAAGCCAAAGGTGCGCGCGCGGGCAATGTCGCGCGTATACGAACCCGAGCCCAGGTCGAATTCGACGCTCTGGCCGGTGGAGTTGACCACGCGGTGGTCAAAGTCGATTTCAAAGCTCAGCTTGTAGCCGTGGTAGGGCACCAGGCGCGCCCACTTGAGGTTGTCGCCCTGGCCTTCGCGCACCTCCACGGGCTGGGTCACGCGGATGAAACGCTTGGGCGCCTTTTGCAGCTCGATGCCCGCGCTTTGCAGCAGGAATACAAACGAGGCCGACGAACCGTCCAGGATGGGCACCTCTTCGGCGGTGATGTCCACGTACAGGTTATCGATGCCAAGGCCCGCGCAGGCCGACATCAGGTGCTCCACCGTATGCACCTTGGCGCCGCCGGTGGAAATGGTGGATGCCAGGCGTGTATCCGTCACGGCCAGCGCCGAGATGGGAATGTCCACCGGCTGCGGCAGGTCCACCCGGC
>CALRZF020000412.1:0-3193 GCA_943372585.1 Ramlibacter sp. 2FC
TGGGTGCGCATGGCCGCGCGGGCAAAGGGCAGCAGCTCGGGCCGCGCCTCGTGCACATAGCGCCACAGGCAGGCGCTGGCCATGTACAGGTGCGCCAGGCAGTCGCCCAGCCGCGCTGATAACAGCTCCAGCCGCTTGAGCTTGCCGCCTAAAAGGCCCATGGCCAGGTCGACGCTCAGCGCGTATTTGGCGGAGAGGCGCGCCAGCATGCGGGCTTCATGCTCCAGGGCGTCGGGCGGCGTGCCCGAAAGCGGCGCACCAAACAGGCTGCGCCACAGGTTGCGCAGCACATGCTCGCCGTGGCCGGCCAGCGCTTCGCCCAGCGCCTGTTCGTCGCTGTCGTGCACGGCCTGCATTTCGCGCATCACAAACGGGTGGCAGCGCACCGCGCCCTGGCCGAAGATGATGAGCGAGCGCGTGAGGATGTTGGCGCCCTCCACCGTGATGGCAATGGGCATGTGCCGGTAGGCCACCGACAGCAGGTTGCTCGGCCCGCTGATGATGCCCTTGCCGCCCAGGATGTCCATGGCATGGTTCACGCTGCGCCGCCCGGCTTCGGTCAGTTGCACTTTCAGGATGGCGCCGGCCACGCTGGGCTGTTCGCCCGTGTCCAGCACGGCGGCGGTGTAGCGGCGTGCGGCGTCGGTGGCGTACAGCTCGGCGGCCATGCCCGCCAGAATGCCGGCGATCGCATCAAACCGGCCGATGGGCAGGCCGAACTGTTCGCGGATGCGACCGTAACCGTGCGCCACATACAGCGACGCCTGCTGCGTGGCCGCGCCCAGCGCAGGCAAAGAGATGGCGCGGCCCGCGCTCAGGCAGTCCATCAACATGCGCCAGCCCTGGCCGACCTGCTGCTCGCCGCCGATGATCCAGTCCATGGGCACGAAGACGTCCTGGCCTTCGATGGGGCCGTTCATGAACGACCCGTTCATGGGCAGGTGCCGCCGCCCGATGGTCATGCCCGGTTGCGGCACGGGCACCAGCGCGCAGGTGATACCGCGTTCGCGCTGGCCTTCGGGTCGCGAGGGGTCAAACGCATGAAAGGCCAGGCCCACCACCGTGGCCACCGGCGCCAGCGTGATGTAGCGTTTGGAGAAATTGATGACGAAGCCGCGCGTGCGCACGCCGTCCACATCGCGCTCGGTCAGCACGCCGCGGTCGGGGATGGACGCGGCGTCAGAGCCGGCATACGGCGCCGTAAGGCCGAAGCAGGGCAGGTCGGTGCCGTCGGCCAGGCGCGACAGCCACTGGCGCTTTTGTGCGTCGGTGCCATAGCGCAGCAGCAGCTCGGCCGGGCCCAGTGAATTGGGCACCATCACCGTGACGGCGGCAGAGATGTTGATGGTGGCAATGCGCGTGACCACCGCCGCATGCGCCTGGTGGCTGAAGCCCAGGCCGCCCCATTCACGCGGGATGATCATGCCGAAGAAGCGGTGTTCACGCAGGTACCGCCAGACCTCGGTGGGCAGATCGTGGGCCTGGTCGATGGCGAAGTCGTCCAGCATGGCGCACAGCGTGCGCACCTCGTTGTCCAAAAACGCCTGCTCCTGCGGCGACAGGCGGGCGGGGCCGGTGCGGATCAGGGCGTCAAA
Organism: Ramlibacter sp. 2FC; assembly: GCA_943372585.1. Classification (GTDB taxonomy): domain Bacteria; phylum Pseudomonadota; class Gammaproteobacteria; order Burkholderiales; family Burkholderiaceae_C; genus RAM1. The sequence continues at coordinate 1,596 of CALRZF020000412.1, forward strand.
GTCGGGGTCACCCGCCAGCAGCCGGCCTTCAAAACCAACCGTGCCGGCCTCCAGCGCGGCGCGCTCGGTGTCGCCCATGGGCGGCAGCGCCCGGGCCATGGGGCCCATGGCCATATGGCCCAACCATTTTTTCCAGTTCATGTGGTCCCCAGCTGTTCTGCGAAACAGTCTAGGCAGCAGCTGCGCGCGGGGCTGTGGGGCAGCGGCGCGGCGGCTTGTAGGCCATGGCCGCACCCCGCCCGGAGGGGGAGGGAAGGGCTCAGTCGCCCGTGGCGTCAATCTCGCAGCGCAGCACCAAGGTGACGGTGCTGGGCGCGGGCAATGAGGGCAGTACCACGCCACCGCCGGGCAGCAGCAGGTTGTCGATCGCCAGCTGGCCGGGGGCTGTACCCACGGGCGGGCAGCTGGCGCCACCGGCGGCGCCGGTGCACTGCACCTGGGTGCATTCAAGTCCATCGCCGGGGTTGTCGGTCAGCACGCTGCCGTTGGCCCCGCCCGGGCCGTAATTGGTGATCGTCAACTGGTAGGCGGTGGTGCCGCCGGCCACCACACTGCTGGCCAGGTTGGTTTTGGCCACGGCCACATTCGCGATGGGCGCGCACAGCCGCAGCGTGGGCTGGGCTAGCGCAAACATGCCGCGGCGCTCGCCCGCGTTGGCCACCACCGTGTTGTTGATCTCCAGCGTGGCGGTGGCCTGGGTGGCCACAAACGAGGCCTGGTACAGCTGCCACACATCGGCGGCGGCGGTGTCGTTGGCCACCACGCCCAGGGTGAAGTTCTGCACCGCCGCCTGCGTGACCTGCAGGCGCAGGTTGGGCCGCTGGGCGTTGCCACCGTTCTGCGCGCCCGACACAGGGCTGGAGGCATGCACGATGAACGTGTAGGTGCGCCCGGTCTCCAGGCCGCTGACAGTCTGGCTCCACCAGATGCGGTCGGCCGCCGTGCCGCCGGTGGAGTTGCCGTTGGCCAGCAACCAGGTGTTGCTGCCGCCAATGGCGCGCGCCGGGTTGCCGGGGAAGGGGCTCTGGTACAGGTCTGGTGCGCCGCCGGTGTCGCTTTGCAGGCCGATCTGGTAGGCCACGTTGTTGTTGGCGGGCTCCGTGTTCAGGCCGCCCCAGCCGACGCCGGCGCCGGGGCCGGGCGTCGTACCGGTGTCGCTGAAATCGGCGTTGCTGATGTAGTTGGTGGCGGTGATTTCCTGGGACACACCGGCCGGGCACAGCGTAGCCACTGACGACACCGAAGACAGTGACCCGGAGATGGTGACGTCTTCGCCAGTGGAAGAGGCCTGGTCATACGCCACGCTGGTGGTGCCGGTGGCCGCTGTGCGCAGCGGGTCGCTGAAGATCGCCAGCGCCGGGTTCTGGTAGGTAGCGGGGATCGCCCCTTCCAGTGTGACGTTGAAGGTCAGCGTCACCACGCCGCCGGGGCCGATGGTGTAGCTGTTGGCCGTGGTGCCGCCGGGTGTGCCCAGCTGAACGGTAGACGTGCCGGTGGCTGCCGCGCTGGCCGGGCCCAGTGCCAGAAACTGGTTGGACGGCGCCGTGGTGCCTGAGAGCAGGAACGGGTCGGGCAAATCGTCGCGCACGGCCACGCCC
>CALRZF020000413.1:0-3175 GCA_943372585.1 Ramlibacter sp. 2FC
GTATTCGGGCTTTGCCACCACGCTGGCCGGCGCGCCGCCGCTGAACGGGCCCGACACCGTGAACCCCGCCAACATCAACCTGCTGCCGCTGCCGGCCACCGGCGAGCTCATGGCGCTGTGGGAGGCCGGCTCGGCCTTGTCGGTGGACCCGGCCACGCTGCGCTCGCGCGGCTTCAAGACCTGGTCGGCGCCAACCCAGGGCGCTCCGTTCTCGGCCCACCCGCGCACCGCGCCTGACGGCACAGTGTGGAGCTTTGGCTACATGCCCGGCACGGGCAAGCTGCTGGTGTACGAGATCGCGCCCAACGGCCAGCTGCGCCGCACACACCTCATGGACGCGCCGCAGGCCGACATGGTGCATGACTTCGCCATCACGCAGCGGCACATCGTGTTCCTGCTCATGCCGCTCAAATTCACCGGTCAGCCGGGGCTGGGCGACCCGCTGTCGCAATACAGCTGGGACGACAAGGCGCCGCTGGCCGTGCTGCTGGTGGACAAGACAGACTTCAAGGTCCAGCGGTTCGAGGTGCCGGCCACCGGCCTGTTTCACATCGCCAACGCCTGGGAAGAGCGCGGCACAGTGCAGGTGCGCTTTGTGGCGCAACCGGGCATCCTGCGCGCGCTGCACCAGCTGCGGGTAGACACCGCGCGCAATGCAACTGAAGCGCCGCCCACACAGTGGACGCACATCACGCTCACCCCGGCCACAGGCCAGGCGCGCATGGAACACGCGGGCCTGAACAACGTGGAGTTCCCGCGCATCCACCCGGCGCGCCACGGCCTGCCCACGAAGTTCACCACCCTGCTGGCGCGCAGCCCGGGCATGGATGCACAGGTGCATGGCTTTGACACCGTGCTGACCCTGCAGGGCGACAAGCCCCAACGCCATGCCTATGGCCCCGGGTGGGTCGCTGAAGAGCATGTGTACGTACCGCAGAGCCCCAGCGCCCCGGAAGGCCGCGGCTGGGTGCTGGGCACGGCCTACCACTGGCCCACCGAGCGCACCACGCTGTCGGTCTTTGACGCGCAGGCTGTGAATGCCGGGCCGGTGGCACGCGTCACCCTGCCCTACGGCCTGCCGCTGGGCCTGCACGGCCAGTTCGTTGCCGCCTGACCGCAATCACGTACTTGATGGAGCACGCCATGACACGCCACATCATCCTCTGGCTGGCCACCTGCCTGCTGGCCGCCGCGCTGGCCTTTGCCGCGCAGGTCGCGGTGGCCGCCCCGCACAGCATGGGGCTGACCGAGCTGACCGGTCAGGCCGGCGATGGGCCGGTCACGGTGTTCTACCCCACCGCCGCAGCGGCGCAACCCGTCAAACGCGGCGTCTTCACCTTTGACCTGGCCTGGCAGGGCACGCCAGTGCGCGGCAACGGGCGCTTGATCGTGGTATCGCACGGCTCGGGCGGCGCACCCTGGGTGCATGTGGACCTGGCCCGCTTGCTGGTGAACGCCGGCTACGTGGTGGCTGTGCCGGTGCACCGCGCCGACAACAACCAGGACATGGCCGACGCGGGGCCCGAGAGCTGGAAGCGCCGCCCCGCCGAGGTGTCGCGCGCCATCGACGCACTGGCACACAGCGCGCAGTTTGGCCCGCTGCTGGTGCTGGACCGGGTGGGGGTTTTTGGTGGCTCGGCCGGCGGGCACACCGCCCTGAGCCTGGCGGGCGGGCGCTGGTCGCCGTCGGCGTTTCGCCAGCATTGCGTGGCGCATATTGAAGACGACTTTTCATCCTGCGCCGGGTATGTGACGCGGTTGCGCGGCAACCTGCTGGACGGCATCAAGAAACAGATCGTGCTGGGCGTGCACCGCCAGCGCTTTGACGACGACACCTGGTACACCCACCACGACGCCCGCGTGGCGGCGGTGGTGGCAGCCGTGCCGTTTGCGGCGGACTTTGACATGGCCTCACTGGCGCGCCCGCGCATCCCGCTGGGCCTGGTGATCGCGGGGCGTGACGTCAACCAGGTGCCGCGCTTTCATGTGGGTGCCGTGCGCGCGGCCTGCACCACCTGCGAAATCGTGGCCGACATCCCGCATGCCGGCCACGGCGTGATGCTGTCGCCGCTGCCCCCAGCCGATGTGATGACCGGCATCGCCCAGGAACTGAACGGCGACCCGCCGGGCTTTGACCGCGCAACGGCCGTGCCCGCCATGAACGCACGCATTGCCGCCTTCTTCAACCAGCACATCCCCGCTGCCAAATGAACACACAACACTCACGCCGCTGGCTTGTTGCCGCACTCGCCGTACCCGCCGTGCTGCTGGCGGGCCTCGCCGGCGCCATCGTCTTCGGCGGGCCGGGGCCGATCGCCCCGCTGGAAAGCATCAACAAGCCGTTTGCCGGCAAGGACTTTTCCCCCGTGCCGCCCGCGCGCACCTTCACCGCACGCGACGGCACCAAGCTGGCCTGGCTGTACTACCCCGCAGCGGGTGGCGCCCCCAACGCGCGCCGCGTGGTGCTGGTGCACGGCTCGTCAGCGCGCGCCCAGAGCATGCATGTGCTGTCGCAGGCGCTGGCCGCTGCCGGCCTGCATGTGGCCGCGCTGGACATGCGCGGCCATGGCGATTCGGGCCCGCGTGGCCACGCGGCCTACATCGGCCAGCTGGACGACGATATGGAAGACTTCATGCGCGCCGTGCCGCACGCCGGGCCCAGCACGCTGGCGGGGTTTTCATCGGGCGGCGGCTATGCGCTGCGCTTTGCGGGCGGCAGCCGCCAGGACCTGTTTGACCGCTATGTGTTGCTCGCGCCCTTCCTTCACCACACCGCCCCCACCAACCGGCCCAACGACGGCGGCTGGGTGTCGGTGGGCTTGCCGCGCATTGTGGGCTTGAGCCTGCTCAGCGCCGCCGGCGTCACCGCGTGGAACGGCCTGCCCGTGCTGCGCTTTGGCCTGAACGATGTGGCGCGGCCCATGCTGACCGCCAGCTACGACTTCACATTGACGCAAAGCTTTCGCCCGCGCGACGACTACCAGGCCGATATGCGCAACGCAAAGCGCCCCATGCGCATCGTGGCCGGGCGCAACGACGAGCTTTTTGACGCCACGAAATACGCCGCGGTGTTCGAGGCCGCAGGCCACCCTGTGCCCGTGACCCTGGTGGACAACACCGGCCACATGGGCCTGACGCTGGACGATGCCGCCGTGCAAGCCGTGGCCCGTGCCTG
>CALRZF020000414.1:0-3170 GCA_943372585.1 Ramlibacter sp. 2FC
CATCACCGCCCCCGCCAACGGAACCATCATCTCGCTGGACCCCGACATTCCGCCCAAGCGCCAGCGCCTGGGCTTTGCCGCCGAAGGCCAGCAACTGCGCTGGCGCATGGACGGCAAGGAGTTTGCGCGCGGCGCGCAGGGCCAGTGGCTGCCCTGGCCGGGCCGGCACGTGGTGCAACTGGTGAGCGAAAGGGGCGAGGTGCTCGACGAGATCCGCATCGAGGTACGCGGCGCCGGCGTACGCGAAGCGAAGGCCGGCCGCGGCGCATCAAAATAATTTCAACCCGGCGGCAGCGTAATTCACGCCGAAAAACCAGCAGCCCGCTACCATTCTGTGCACAACAAGGAGACCTCATGCCCGTGATCACCACCATCGAAGACCTGCGCGTTCTGGCAAAAAAACGCGTGCCCCGCATGTTCTACGACTACGCCGACTCCGGCTCGTGGACCGAAAGCACCTACCGCGCCAATGAAAGCGACTTCCAGTCCATCAAGCTGCGCCAGCGCGTGGCCGTCAACATGGAAAACCGCAGCACGGCCACGCAGATGATCGGCCAGAACGTCGCCATGCCGGTGGCGATTGCGCCTACCGGCCTGACCGGCATGCAGCATGCCGACGGCGAGATCCTGGGCGCACGTGCCGCGAAAAAATTCGGCATTCCGTTCACGCTCTCGACCATGAGCATCTGCTCCATTGAGGACGTCTCCGCGGCCACCGACCGCCACCCCTTCTGGTTCCAGCTCTATGTGATGAAGGACCGCGACTTCATCGAGCGCCTGATCGATCGCGCCAAGGCCGCCAACTGCTCGGCGCTGGTGCTCACGCTGGACCTGCAGATCCTCGGCCAGCGTCACAAGGACCTCAAGAACGGCCTGAGCGCGCCGCCCAAGCCGACACTGGCCACCATCCTGAACCTGATGACCAAGCCGCGCTGGGGCCTGGGCATGCTGGGCACCAAACGCCACGGCTTCGGCAACATCGTCGGCCACGTCAAGGGCGTGGAAAACATGGGTTCGCTTTCCGAGTGGACCGCCAAGCAGTTCGACCCGGGCCTCAACTGGGGCGACGTGGAATGGATCAAGAAGCGCTGGGGCGGCAAGCTGATTCTCAAGGGCATCCAGGACGTGGAAGACGCCAAACTCGCGGTCAACTCCGGCGCCGACGCGCTGATCGTCTCCAACCATGGCGGGCGCCAGCTCGACGGTGCCGAGTCGTCGATACGCGCCCTGCCGCAGATCGTGGACGCCGTCGGCAGCCAGATCGAGATCCACATGGACGGCGGCATCCGCAGCGGCCAGGACGTGCTCAAGGCGCGGGCGCTGGGCGCCAAGGGCACCTACATCGGGCGCTCCTTCCTCTATGGACTTGGCGCCATGGGTGAAGAAGGCGTGACCAAGGCGCTGCAGATCATCCATCGCGAGCTTGATTTGACGATGGCGTTTTGCGGCCACACCAACATCGAGACGGTAGACAAGGGAATTTTGCTGCCCGGATCCTATCCCGTGGCGGCGCCGTAGGAAGCGGCGATAAAGTCCTCGCCGATCACGCCGGCAGAAAGTTGCGTGGCTTCCAGGGCCAGCTGCTCGGCCCGGTTGATCACACCCAGGGCGTCGGTGCAGCTTCCGGCGATGCGGATCAGGCCCACCCCGATGGAGGGCTTGAAGACGTGCAGGTTCTGCCCAGCGCCCACCGACACGGGCTTGCGCAGCTCGCGGCGCAAACGTGTCGCGAGCAGCTGGCTGCGCCGCGGGTCCTGGACCGCGGAGACCACGAGTACAAAACACCGGGGGTGGTACAAGCCCACCACGTTGCGAAAGCCGACGATGCGCCGGATGCGCGCGAGCAACACCACCAGAATCTGCTGGTCGACACCATGACCCGCCACCCCGCCAAGCTGGTAGAGATTGGCGATGCTGATGGCCGCCACCACGCAATCCCGGCCGACACGCGCGCTGCGCCACAACGCATCTTCCACCTGGGGAAGCAGCCGGGAGCCCAGTGTCATGTCGACACCCCAGGCCGGGTCCGCCAGGCTCTGTGCGAGGCGGCTGAGCTTGCGCTGCTCCCGATTGCGCTGCAGCGTCAGCGCAATCACGATCAGGAAGTAGCCGATGGTGCAGGCCGCGGTCAACGCCGCCATGCCCAGGCCCGTCGCCTGAAGACTCTTTGAATACAGGCCGCCCACCATGCCGGCCAGGCAAAGACAGGCCACCACCATCCAGCGCGCCAGCGCGTCCCCGAGGGTGACGCCACGAACCGCGACCATGGCCGCGCACAGCACCGACAGGGCGTTCACCACGGCCGCAGCCGCAATCACCTGGGCCGGCCGCCAGACATCTCCCAGCAAGGCAATGACGGCCAGCACCACGGCAGCCAGCACCAGCGCAAAACTTCCGCCAGCCACGGTCCAGCGTATGAGGCGATCGTCGCGCGCGGCACCGACCCAGATCCCGAGGTAGGTCAGCGCCAGGGCACCGCTCAGCGGCCCGAACGACGCCGTCAGCGGCAGCACGACTCCGCCACGCAGCGCCGGCACCAGCATTTCGGGCAGGCCGGACAGCAGGATCGACGAACCGCCCGTCAGCAGGATGAACGCGAGGCCACGCACCGCCGAAACGGAGCGGCTCGCGACCAGATCTGCCGCCGCCACAATGGACAGCAGCAGGATGGCGCCGGCCATGGCTGACCACAGGGCGAGCTCTGACGGCGTCACGTTGTTCACGAGGCTTGGCCCCTTTTTCTGATCAGGTCTGAGAGGTACATTCCCGGCCGCGGCCCGCCGCAGTTTCCAGGGCTGCCGTTCCAGGCAGCAACCATTGTACGGTTGGTTACATTTATTCCTCCATCCTACCGCCCCCAGCTTTCTCGACGGGTCATCGATACAGGTGCCAGGTTGGGGATTGCCCCCATGACAGCATCCCTCCAAACAAATAAGCTCACTTATCAATGACTCTGGTGCTCCGCCACCCGCCTTCCATGAATTCCCCCCAGGAACCCGCCACCCATACGCCTGCGGTGCGCCGCTTCAAGGACCCGCACTACGTCGAGGTTGCCCCGACACTGGCCGCGCTGCGCCAGCGCATCGACACGCTTGACGAGCAGATCGTCGGGCTGCTCGCGCAGCGCGCGCTGTGTGTGCGTGACGCCACCCGCTTCAAGCGCGACGCCT
>CALRZF020000415.1:0-3168 GCA_943372585.1 Ramlibacter sp. 2FC
CCGCCGCAACTGGCTGCGCTGCGCGAGCAGTTGCCGCAGGCGCAGTTTGTCAGCGGCGCCTTTACCGCTGCGCTGGTGGAAGGCACGGACATCCGCGCCGTGTTTCGCAGTCCGGGCCTGGCGCCAGCCGATGTGGCGCCGGTGACGGACGCCGCGCACGCCATGGGCCTGTGGGTGACCAGCGAGCTGGGCCTGTTTGCCCGGGCACTGGCCGACCTGAAGGCGGGCAACGGCTATGCGCCGTCGGTGCTGGCTGTGACCGGCACCAACGGCAAGACGACGGTGACGGCGCTGGTGGGTCAACTGGTAGAGCGCGCCGGCAAGGTGGTGGCCGTGGCCGGCAACATCGGCCCCACGCTGCTTGACACACTGGCTGAGAAGATCGACGCGCAGTCAGACGAGCACCCCCTGCCCCAGGTGTGGGCGATCGAGTTGTCCAGCTTCCAGCTGGATGGTGTGGACAACTTTGAGCCGACCGCTGCCACCGTGCTCAACGTCACGCAGGACCACCTTGACTGGCATGGCGACATGCAGGCCTATACGGCCGCCAAGCAGCGTGTGTTCGGCCAGGCCGGCCTGATGGTGCTGAACCGTGAAGACCCGCTGGTCATGAAGATGCTGCCTGAGCCGGTGCGGCTCAAAGGAGGCAAGTACGAACAGCGCGCCTACCTGACCTTCGGCGCTGACATGCCGCAACGCCCCGGGGACTTCGGCATCGAAGTCGTGAACGGCATGGCCTGGCTGGTGCGCGCGCTGGAGGCCGACGAGACGCTGAAGAAGCGCAAGGACAACGACGAAGAGCTGCACTTCCAGCGGCTCATGCCCGCGGACGCCCTGCGTATCCGTGGTCGCCACAACGCCGTGAATGCGCTTGCCGCAGTCGCGCTGGCGCTGACTTCGGGCTGTGCGCTGGGGCCCATGCTCTATGGCCTGCGCGAGTACCGCGGCGAGCCACACCGCGTGGAGCCGGTCGGCATCATCAACGAGATCGAATACTTCGACGACAGCAAGGGCACCAATGTGGGGGCGACGGTCGCCGCGCTGCAGGGGCTGGGCGCCGAGCGCAAGGTCGTCGTCATCCTGGGCGGCGACGGCAAGGGCCAGGACTTTGCCCCGTTGGCTGCACCTGTGGCACGCCATGCCCGCGCGGCGGTGTTCATCGGCCGCGATGGCCCGCTGATCCGCGCCGTGCTGGCCGACAGCGGCGTCACCCTGATCGACGCGGCCGACATGCACGAAGCCGTGGCATTGGCCACCCAGCGGGCCCATGCGGGCGACGCGGTGCTGATGTCACCGGCCTGCGCGAGCTTTGACATGTTTGACAACTATCCGCACCGCGCCCGCGTGTTCCGCGAGGCCGTGCAGGGTGTGGCGCGTGAAGCAGGCGTTGAGCTGGAGGAAGTTGCATGAACGCACTGGCGGCACGGCTCGGCGGAATGTTCGGTCGCAAGGATGGCGACCTGCGCCGCGCCGCGCCTGCCCGCGTGCAGGGCTTTGACCAGCCGCTGTTGTGGGTCACCGTGGCGTTGCTCGCGTTTGGCCTGGTCATGGTGTATTCCGCATCCATTGCCTTGCCCGACAACCCGAAGTTCGCGCGCTATTCGCACACGCACTTCCTGGTGCGCCATGTGGTGTTCCTGCTGATCGCATTCATCGCGGCACTGGTGGCCTTTCAGGTGCCGCTGGCCACCTGGGAAAAATACGCGCCCTGGCTTTTCGTGCTGTCGCTCCTGCTGCTGGTGGTGGTGCTGATCCCCGGCATCGGCAAGGGTGTGAATGGCGCACGACGCTGGATCGGGCTGGGTTTCATGAGCTTCCAGCCGTCGGAGCTGGCCAAGTTTGCGGTGCTCATCTACGCCGCCGACTACATGGTGCGCAAGATGGACGTGAAAGAGCGCTTCTTCCGCGCCGTGCTGCCCATGGCAGTGGCCGTGGCGGTGGTGGGCATGCTGCTGCTGGCCGAGCCCGACATGGGTGCGTTCATGGTGATCGCGGTGATCGCCATGGGCATCCTGTTCCTGGGGGGCGTGAACGCACGCATGTTCTTCCTGATCGCCGCGGTGATCGTGGTGGCCTTCGGCCTGATGATTGCCATGAGCGAGTGGCGGCGCGAGCGCATTTTTGCGTACCTGGACCCCTGGAGCGAAAAGCACGCCCTGGGCAAGGGCTACCAGCTCTCGCACTCGCTTATTGCCATCGGCCGGGGTGAAGTGTTTGGCGTGGGACTGGGCGGCAGTGTGGAGAAGCTGCACTGGCTGCCCGAGGCGCACACCGACTTCCTGCTCGCAGTCATTGGCGAAGAGTTCGGCCTGATCGGCGTGGCGATCGTCATCGGCCTGTTCTTCTGGATGACCCGGCGCATCATGCACATTGGCCGCCAGGCGATTGCGCTGGACCGCGTGTTTGCCGGGCTGGTGGCGCAGGGCGTCGGGATCTGGATCGGCTTTCAGGCCTTCATCAACATGGGCGTGAACCTGGGCGCATTGCCTACCAAGGGGCTGACCTTGCCGCTCATGAGCTATGGCGGCTCGGCCATCCTGATGAACCTGGTGGCGATTGCGGTGGTGCTGCGCATCGATTTTGAGAACCGCACCCTCATGCGAGGGGGCCGCTCATGAGCAAGTGCGCACTCATCATGGCGGGCGGTACAGGGGGGCATATCTTCCCCGGCCTGGCCGTGGCGCATGCACTGCGCGCCAAGGGCTGGCGCGTGCACTGGCTGGGCGCACCCGGCAGCATGGAAAGCCGGCTGGTCCCGCCGCAGGGCATCCCGCTGGAAACGATTGATTTCGGCGGCGTGCGCGGCAAGGGCCCGCTCACGCTGGCGCTGCTGCCGCTGCGCCTGCTGCGCGCGTTCTGGCAGAGCATCCAGGTGGTGCGCCGCGTCAAGCCCGATGTGGTGCTGGGCCTGGGTGGCTACATCACTTTCCCTGGCGGCATGATGGGGGTGCTGCTGGGCAAGCCGCTGGTGCTGCACGAACAGAACTCGGTGGCCGGCATGGCCAACAAGGTGCTGGCCGGGGTGGCTGACCGTGTGTTCACCGCCTTCCCGAATGTGTTCATTAAAGGCCAGTGGATCGGCAACCCGCTGCGCCCCGGCTTTCTGTCCGAGCCTGCGCCCGCTGAGCGTTTCGCTGGCCGCGAAGGCCCGCTGAAAGTGCTGGTGGT
>CALRZF020000416.1:0-3156 GCA_943372585.1 Ramlibacter sp. 2FC
CACCTGGCTTACCGTTCTGCCGATGGTGTGGTCACCGGGCGGGATCTGGACCCTTATGGCCTGGCCCACCGCGGGGGGCGCTGGTATGCGGTGGGCCTGTGCCATCTGCGTCGGGATCTGCGCTCATTCCGGCTGGACCGGGTGCTGGAGGTGCAGGCGCTCAATGCCGTGTTCACGCCACCGGCAGACTTCGATGCGGTGCAACACCTCGCGCTGGGGATCGCCACCTTGCCGCGGGCCTTCAGCATCCAGGTGTTGCTGCGCACCGCGATGGAAACAGCGCAGGAACAACTGTTTGAAGGTGTCGGCGTGTTCCAGCCCTGCGCCGGCGGCGTGCTGTTGCACGCGCAGGCCGATGACCTGGACTGGTTTGCACGCCAGCTGGCGCGGCTGTCGTTTGACTTCGAGATTCGCCAGCCGGCGGAACTGCACGGCGCATTCAGGGCCTGCGTGGATCGCCTGCGCGTCTTGGCTGGGGACCCTAGCGCAGATCCAGCGTGAACGGAAACTCCCGGCTCGGCTGCGCCGGCTGGACGCGCATCTTGCCCGCGGTGTGGCCCATCTGGAAAAAGCGGTTCAGGCGCCGGCTTTCGGCTTCGTACGAATTGACGGGCAGCGTGTCGTAGCTCAGGCCGCCCGGATGCGCCACGTGGTACTGGCAGCCGCCCAGCGAGCGTTCCATCCAGGTGTCGACGATGTCAAAGGTCAGCGGCGCATGCACGCCGATCGACGGGTGCAGGGCCGAGGGCGGGTTCCAGGCCTTGTAACGCACGCCGGCCACGTATTCGCCGACGGTGCCGGTGCTTTGCAGCGGCAGGGCGCGGCCATTGGCGGTGATGACGTAGCGGTTGTCGTTGAGGCCGGTGACATGGACCTCGACACGTTCGAGCGAGGAATCCACATAACGCACGGTGCCGCCGGATGAGCCTTCCTCGCCCATCACATGCCAGGGCTCCAAGGCGCTGCGCAGGGTCAGCTCAATGCTGTTGGCTTTCACCTGGCCAATCATCGGGAAGCGGAACTCGAAATGCGGATCAAACCAGGCCATCGCAAAGGCATAACCGGCTTCATTGAGTTCGGTCAATACATCGGCAAAGTCCTGGCGCACAAAGGCGGGCAGCAAAAAGCGGTCGTGCAGCTCGGTGCCCCAACGCGTCATGCGGCCGTGGTAAGGCTTGTTCCAGAAACGCGCGACCAGCGCGCGCAGCAGCAACTGCTGCACGATGCTCATGCGGGCGTGCGGCGGCATCTCGAACGCGCGCAGTTCCAGCAGGCCGAGGCGGCCGGTGGCCGAGTCGGGCGAATACATCTTGTCGATGCAGAACTCGCTGCGGTGCGTGTTGCCGGTCACGTCGACCAGGATGTTGCGCAAGGTGCGGTCCACGATCCAGGGCGGCATGTCCTGGCCGTATTTTTCGCGGTTGGCGGCGATTTCGCGCAGCGCGATTTCCAGCTCGTAGAGCTGGTCGTTGCGCGCCTCGTCCACCCGCGGCGCCTGGCTGGTCGGGCCGATGAACATGCCCGAGAACAAATAACTCAGCGAGGGGTGGTTGTGCCAGTAGGCGATCAGGCTGCCCAGCATTTCCGGCTTGCGCAGGAAGGGGCTGTCTGGCGGCGTGGCGCCGCCGAGCACAAAGTGGTTGCCGCCGCCGGTGCCGGTATGGCGGCCGTCGGTCATGAACTTCTCGGCCGACAGGCGCGTCTCGTGCGCAATCTTGTAGAGGAACTCGGTATGTTCGACCAGCTCGTTCCAGTTGTAGGCCGGATGGATGTTGACCTCGATGACGCCGGGGTCGGGTGTGACCTGCAGCATCTTCAGGCGCGGGTCGCGTGGCGGCGGGTAGCCTTCCAGCACGATCTGCAGGCCAAGGGCCTGCGCGCTGGCCTCGACAGCGGCCAGCAGATCCAGGTAGTCCTCGAGACGTTCCAGCGGCGGCATGAAAATGTAGAGCGCGCCGGTCTCCGCCTTCGCGCCTTTTTCTTTCGGTGCTGCCTTGGCTGCCTTGGGTTTGTCCTGGGGGCCGTTGGCGCGCGTCGGGTCGCGCACTTCCACACACAACGCGGTGCGTGTCAGCCAGGCGGCGGACTCGCCGGGTTTGGGCATGCGGGCGTTGTCATCAACGGGCCCAGCCGCCGGCTTGGCCGTCGCGGCGGGCGCTTTGGCGCTTTGGGCGAAGCGCGCGTCGGTGCTGGTCGTGGCCGGCCTGAACTGCAGCAGGCGGCTGGCTTCGTTGCGCGGGCCACTGGCGGTCATGTAACGCGCCATGTACTGGGCCAGCATGGTCGCGCTGTTGTGGCCGGTGGCGGGTGTAGCCGCTGCTGGCGCGGGACTTGGTGCGGCTTGCCCGGTGGCGGCGTTGTAACGCGCGGCCAGGGCGGCGGTGGAGGGCAACTCGTCCCGCGGCGCAAACGGGTCCGCCTCGGTCATGTAGGGGTAGTCGGTTTTCGAGACCCAGGGCACCGAGTCCAGCGGCAGGCGGTACCCCATGGGCGAGTCGCCGGGCATCAGGTACATGCGTTCGTCGCGGAAAAACCAGGGGCCGGTGGACCATTGCGGGCCCTTGCCTTGTGCTTTTTCTTCTCTGATCTTGAGCGGCAGCACATAACCCACCACCGCATCCAGACCCTGCGAGAACACGCGGCGCAGGCGGGCGCGTTCCATCGCGTCGTCGAGCTTGGTGTCGAAGGGGTCCACGTTGACCGGCAGCCGGCGCTCGCGCCAGAGGTAGTACCAGGTGTCTTCGTAGCCGGGCGTGATGTGTTGGGCGGACAGGCCCAGCTTGCCGGCCAGTGTCTCGGTGAAACGGCGCGCATCGTCGCTGGTGTAGCTGCAGGGCTGGCGTTCGTCGGTGAACAGGGCAGGGTTCTGCCAGACCGGCTGGCCGTCCTTGCGCCAGAAAATGCTCAGCGCCCAGCGCGGCAGTTGCTCGCCCGGGTACCACTTGCCCTGGCCGAAATGCAGGAAGCCGCCGTTGCCGTATTCGGCGCGCAGCTTCTGCACGAGTTCGGTCGCGTAGCCGCGTTTGGTCGGGCCGAGCGCGTCGATGTTCCATTCGGCTGCGTCGCGGTCCTGCGTGGCCACAAAAGTCGGCTCGCCGCCCATGGTCAGGCGCACGTCGCCGGCGACGTGCGCCTGACCATGGGCGGCGAGCCGAC
>CALRZF020000417.1:0-3153 GCA_943372585.1 Ramlibacter sp. 2FC
ATTTCGCTGGCCATTGCCTTCACGGTCACGCCGTGGCTGGCGCTCAAGCTCATGAAGCCGCACGGCGCCGGGCACGGGCTTGAGGCCGCGGCGACGTCGGGTGGGCTGGGCCCCAGGCTGCAGCGCTTTTTCACGCGCATCCTCACGCCCCTGCTCGACAGCGCGCGCAAGCGTTGGTTGCTGCTGGCCGGCATCCTGGTGGCCTTGCTGCTGTCGGTCGGCCTGACGATGGTGCAGTGGGTGGTGCTCAAGATGCTGCCCTTTGACAACAAGAGCGAGTTCCAGGTGGTGGTGGACATGCCGGCCGGCACGCCGCTGGAAAACACAGCGGCCGCCCTGCACGAGCTGGGCGCTTTCCTGGCGCAGCAGCCCGAGGTGCGCGACCTGCAGGGTTATGCCGGCACGGCCAGCCCGATCACCTTCAACGGCCTGGTGCGCCAGTACTACCTGCGTGCCGAGGCCGAGCAGGGCGACCTGCAGGTCAACCTGGTGGACAAGGCACACCGCAGCGACAAGAGCCACGTGATCGCCCAGCGCCTGCGCCCGGAACTGGAAAAAATCGGCGCGCGTCATCAGGCCCGGGTCAAGGTGGTGGAAGTGCCACCCGGCCCGCCGGTCATGAGCCCGCTGGTGGCCGAGGTCTACGGCCCGGACGAAGCCGGCCGTCAGGCACTGGCACGGCGCATTGCCGCCGCCTTTGCGGCCACGCCCGATATCGTGGGCATCGACACCTCGCTCAAGGAGGACGCCCCGCGTGCCCACCTCACGGTTCGGCGCCAGCGCGCCGAGTCACTGGGCATTCCGGTCGCGGCGATTGCCCAGACGGTGCAGGGCGCGCTCTCGGGCGCGGATGCTGCCTACATGCACGATGGCCAGTCCAAGAACCCGGTGCCGGTTCGCCTGCAGTTGCCGCTGGACAGCCAGGTGGGGCTCGATGCGCTGCTGGCCCTGCCCATGAAAGCCGCGAACGGCCGCATGGTGCCCTTGTCCGAGCTGGTGCAGGTGGAGCGGGGCGTGATCAACAAGCCGCTGTTCACCAAGGACCTGCAACCGGTCAGCTATGTGTTCGGCGACATGGCCGGCAAGCTCGACTCGCCGCTGTACGGCCTGTTCGGCATCCGGCCCAAGCTGGCCCAGGCGGCGCTGCCCAACACCGGGGAACTGGGTGAATACTGGATCAGCCAGCCCTCCGATCCCTACCGCCAGTACGCGGTCAAGTGGGACGGCGAATCGCAGATCACCTATGAGACTTTCCGCGACATGGGCACCGCCTACGGCGTGGGCCTGATCCTGATCTACCTGCTCGTGGTGGCGCAGTTCAAGAGTTACCTCGCGCCGCTGGTGATCATGGCACCCATTCCGCTGACCATCATCGGCGTGATGCCGGGGCACGCGCTGCTCAACGCCCAGTTCACGGCCACCAGCATGATCGGCATGATCGCGCTGGCCGGCATCATCGTGCGCAACTCCATCCTGCTGGTGGACTTCATCGAGCTGCAGGTCGCGCAGGGCATGGCCTTCAAGGAGGCCGTCGTGAGTTCAGCGGCCGTGCGCGCCCAGCCGATCGCGCTGACCGGCCTGGCCGCGATGATCGGCGCCTTTTTCATCCTGGACGATCCCATCTTCAACGGCCTGGCCATTGCGCTGATCTTCGGCATCCTGGTGTCCACGCTGCTGACGCTGGTGGTCATTCCGGTCCTGTATTTCGCGCTGTACCAGCACCGGGTGGCCCCGCCTGTCGCTCGCGTTGAAGCCTGAGCGGCGGACTGACTTTTCAACCTGAACCAAGGAGACATGACATGGCCAACATCATCATCATGGGTGCCGGGATAGGCGGCATGCCGGCCGCCTACGAAATGCGCGAACTTCTGCCGCCCGAGCACAAGATCACGGTGGTCAGCGCGGTGGACTATTTCCAGTTCGTGCCTTCCAACCCCTGGGTGGCGGTGGGCTGGCGCAAGCGGGATGACATCGTGCTCAAGATCGCGCCCCTGCTGGAGCGCAAGGGCATCGCCTTTGTGCCCAAGGCGGTCACCACCATTGACGCCGAGGCCAGGCGCCTGACGCTGGAAGGCGGCGACAGCCTGGACTACGACTACCTGGTGATCACCACCGGGCCCAAGCTCAGCTTCGACGAGGTGCCCGGCGCCGGCCCCCACGGCGGGCACACCCATTCGGTGTGCACCGTGGGACATGCCGAAGCGTTCTGGGCGGAGTACCAGGAGTTCCTCAAGAACCCCGGCCCGGTCGTCATAGGCGCCATGCCGATGGCCAGCTGCTTCGGGCCGGCCTACGAATTCGCCTTCATCCTCGACGCCGATCTGCGCAAGCGCAAGCTGCGCCATCTGGTGCCCATCACCTTTGTGACCAGCGAGCCCTACATCGGCCACCTGGGCCTGGGTGGTGTCGGCGACAGCAAGTCCATGATGGAGTCGGAGATGCGCGGCCACGACATGAAGTGGATCACCAATGCCAAGACCACGCGTGTCGAGGACGGGAAGATGTTTGTCACCCAGGTCGATGACCTCGGCAACCTTTACAAGGAGCATGAAGTCCCGTTCAAGCTGTCCATGATGCTGCCGGCCTTCAAGGGCGTGGACGCGGTGGCGGCGGTGCCGGGACTGTGCAACCCGCGCGGCTTTGTGCTGATCGACGAACACCAGCGCAGCAAGGCCTGGCCCAACATCTTTGCGGCCGGCGTCTGCGTGGCCATCCCGCCGGTGGAGGTCACGCCTGTGCCGACAGGTGCCCCCAAGACCGGTTACATGATAGAGACCATGGTGAGCGCGATCACCCACAACATCGCCGACGAAATTGCCGGCCGGCCGGTGCAGGCCAAGGCCACCTGGAACGCCATCTGCCTGGCCGACATGGGCGACACGGGCGCGGCCTTTGTGGCCCTGCCGCAGATACCGCCACGCAACGTGAACTGGTTCAAGAAGGGCAAATGGGTGCACCTGGCCAAGATCGCGTTCGAGAAGTATTTCATCCGCAAGATGAAAACCGGCAACTCGGAGCCGGTGTATGAGAAGTACGTGCTCAAGCTTCTGGGCATCGTGCGCCTGAAATAGAACCCGTTTTTCTTTTTTTTAACTCCCTGGAGAATTTCATGACCGTCGAACGTTACATCCGCATCATTGCTGGCCTTTTCAT
>CALRZF020000418.1:0-3144 GCA_943372585.1 Ramlibacter sp. 2FC
ACAGCACCATGGCCGCGTGGTCAAGCTGCTGGGCGACGGCCTTTTCGTCGTGTTCCCCGCTGAAGGCGACGCACTCGCCGCCTGCGTGTCCATCCAGAAACGCCTGCAGGACAAGCCCGTGTACCCCGGTGGCAACGGCGCCCCGGTGCAGATGCAAATGGGCGTTGAATGCGGTGAAGTCGTGGAAATAGACGGCGACTGTTTCGGCGACGCCGTCAACAGCGCGGCGCGGCTGGCCGATCTGGCAGGTGCCGAGCAGATCCTCACATCACAGCGCGTGCGCGATGCGCTCGCCCCCATCCAGCAAGCGCAGCTGCGCAGCATCGGCCCCATGTACCTGCGTGGCAAGGCCGAGGCTACCGAAGTGTTCCGTGTGGACTGGAAGGTGGACCGCGACGCGGATGCCACCATCATGGGTGCATCCATGTTCAAGGCGGTCACGGACGCGTTTCTGGAGGTGACAGCGGCGGGTCAAACCCTTCGGCTGAACCCGCGCGGCGACAAGCTCACGCTCGGGCGCGCCATCACGGCCTCACTTTCGCTCAATGATTCCCGCGTGTCCCGTGTGCACGCCACGGTGGAATGGCGTGGCGGTCAATTTGTGCTCAATGACGCATCCAGCTTTGGCACCTGGGTCTACATGGGCAACCAGACCGAACCGGTGGTGCTGCGGCGTACAGAGTGTTATCTGGTGGGTAACGGGCAGATTTCGCTGGGTTGCGAGCGCGACGCCGAGAGCGCGCCGCTGGTTGTCTTCTCGGTACGGGCCTGACACTGGTACACCGCGCGCACGGCATGGCAGTCGATCTTCACGTCAGCGGCCCGGGTATTGACGAACATCGATTGCTCAAACCGGGGCAGTCTGAGCTGGTGTTGGGGCGCGACGCAGACTGCCACATCTGCCTGCCCGACCCGCGGCGCAACGTCTCGCGTCGGCATCTGGCCGTTTGGTGCGAGGCCGATGAACTCCACTTTCGTGTGCTGTCGGTGGTCAATGGTGTAGAGCTTCCGTTTGGCGAAGCCCCACCCGGTGCCTGCGGTGTTTTGCCGCATGGCCAGATGCTCAAGCTGGGCGACTACAAGGTGTTGGCCGCCGTTGCCTTGGCCCACCCTGAGCAGGATGACCCCTGGGCCGTTTTTGACCGTGAAGCTTCGGGGTTCAGTCACAGCGCCGTGTCTGACGAAGGTTTGACGCAGCCAGCTGGGCTGGCGCCCGCCGACCCACCGGCCGAAGAAGACCCATTTGGCGAATGGGGGTTCGACTCAACGTTTGGCCCCGGCTCGCAAGCGGGTGGGCCGTTGCAGGCAGGTGGTGGCGCCCAGGCCGGTGGCGAGATAGCCGCCTTTCTGCGCGGCGCCGGGCTGGACCCGTCCCGCATCGGATCGCTGGGCGAGGGCGAGCTTGAAGAGATGGGCCGGCTGGTACGCCTGGCGTTGCTGGGCCTGCTGGAGCTGCACGCGTCCAAGGCGGAGCTCAAGCGCGACCTGCGTGCGGAAGACCGCACCATGGTCGCAGTCAAGGACAACAACCCCCTGAAGGCAGATTGGCCCGATGACACCAGGCTGCAGTACTTGCTGGGTGGTCGAGCGGCATCGATTGGTTTCATTCGCCCCGAGCGCGCGCTGGGTGAGTTGCTGGTCGAACTGCGCGCGCACGATCAGGCCATGAGCGTGGCCGCAAAGGCTGCGGTAGAGGGCACGCTGCGCGAACTGTCGCCTGAAGAACTCAAGAAGCACCTGCCCGGCGCGGGCAGCCTGCTGTTTGGCAGTGCCCGGCTGTGGGACGCCTACGAAAAATACCACCAGGAGCAGGGCGCGGACATGCCGCGCTGGCTGCAGCGGTTGCTGGGCAAGTACTTCACGGAAGCTTATCTGCGCGAGAGCATGCGCATCAAGCGCGATCCGCCAACGCGGCCGAAGTAGTGTGCATGCATGGCTTCGGTCATGCGCACAGTTAGAATCATTTTTCCTCTCACAACCCCCCACCCGTTGCCGTGAGTCTCAAGAAGCTTGGTCGATACGATCTGGTCCGCGTGCTGGGCAAGGGCGCCATGGGCATCGTGTATGAGGGCCGGGACCCTAACCTGGACCGGCGGGTTGCCATCAAGACCGTCAAGGTCGAGAACCTGTCCGAGGAAGCGGCGGCCGAATACGAAGCGCGCTTTCGCACCGAAGCGCGTTCGGCCGCACGGCTGCAGCACCCCAACATCGTCAGCGTCTATGACTCCGACCGCGACGGCGACATCGCGTTCCTGGTCATGGAGTTCATACAGGGCGATGACCTCAAGCACCACCTGGACCGGGGCGTGCGCTATTCACTGGAACAGTCGCTCAGGATCATCCGTGACCTGCTGTCGGCGCTGGACTATGCGCACAAGGCCGGCATCGTGCACCGCGACATCAAGCCCGCCAACCTGCTGATCGAGCCCGGCGGCCGCGTGAAGCTGACCGACTTTGGCGTGGCGCGCATCCAGGACTCCGGCGAGGCGACGCGCACGCAGGGCAGCATGGTTGGCACGCTTAAATACATGTCGCCCGAGCAGGTGCAGGGCCAGAAGATCGATGCGCGGGCCGACCTGTTTTCCGTGGGCGTGGTGCTGTACCAGTTGCTGACGGACCGGCGCCCCTTTGACGGCGACAACGACTTTTCCATCATTCACCAGATCATCGGCCACACGCCGCAGGCACCCAGTGCCTACAACGCGCGCCTGCCCGCCGCCATTGACGGCGTGGTGGCGCGTGCACTGGCCAAGGACCGTGACGAACGCTTTGCGTCCGCGCGCGACTTTGCCACCGCATTGCAGTCGGCCATTCGCCGGGCGGAGGACGCTACGGTGGTTCCCCCCGCCGACCCGCAGCGCAAGCCGGTGCAGGACGGGCCCGGCACCGGTTCACGGGGCACATCGGCCGGGACGTCAGCGGGTACCGGTACCGGCACCTCGGGCACCTCCGCTACATCGGCCACCAGTGCGACATCAGCCACCAGCACAGCGACCGTCACCCAGGAACTGGAGCTGGTCTACTGGAAGGACATCAAGGACTCCACCGACCCGGAAGAGCTTGAGATGTTCCTGGCCAAATTTCCGGCCGGCATCTATGGCGACCTGGCGCGCCGCCGCCTGCGCAAGCTCACCGGCGGCAGCT
>CALRZF020000419.1:0-3128 GCA_943372585.1 Ramlibacter sp. 2FC
TGCCGTGGCCGTTGCGCATTTCGCGCAGCAGGCCGGCCAGCACCAGCGCAGGGGGTGAATTGTTCATGGGCGGGATTTTGGGGCAGGCGCAGTCATTTCGCATTACCTGCCGCGTCATGCTGGCGCGACATGGAAAAAGCCCCTGACTCTTGCGAATCAGGGGCTTTCCATTTGGTGCCGGAGAGATGAATCGAACACCCGACCTTCTCATTACGAATGAGCTGCTCTACCGACTGAGCTACACCGGCGTTAAGCCCTCGATTATAGCCAATTCAGGACGGGGTCTGGGTGTGGTAGCCGGTGACCCGCTCCACTTCGTTCCTCGACCCCAAAATCACGCTCACGCGCTCGTGCAGCTTGGTGGGCTGGATGTCCATGATGCGTTGCTTGCCGTTGGTGGCGGCGCCACCGGCCTGCTCGATCAGCCAGCTCATGGGGTTGGCCTCGTACATCAGGCGCAGCTTGCCGGGCTTGTCGGGTTCGCGCTTGTCCCAGGGGTACATGAAGATGCCGCCGCGCGTGAGGATGCGGTGCACGTCGGCCACCATGCTGGCAATCCAGCGCATGTTGAAGTCCTTGCCGCGCGTGCCTTCCTTGCCTTGCAGGCATTCGTCGATGTAGCGGCGCACCGGGGCGTCCCAGTGGCGCATGTTGCTCATGTTGATGGCGAACTCTTTGGTGTCCGGCGGGATCTGCACGTTTTCCTGCGTGAGCACAAACGAGCCCTGCTCGCGGTCCAGCGTGAACATGACCACGCCGTCGCCCACCGTCAGCACCAGCGTGGTCTGGGGGCCGTACACGCAGTAGCCCGCGGCCACCTGCTTGCTGCCAGGCTGCAGGAAGTCAGCCTCTGCCACGCCGGGCGCGCTCGGTGCGCCTTCCAGGCTTCGGCCCTCGGGCATTTTCAGCACGCTGAAGATGGTGCCGATGCTCACGTTCACGTCGATGTTGCTGGACCCATCCAGCGGATCAAACAGCAGCAGGTATTCGCCCTGGGGGTAGCGGTTGGGCACTACGTAGATGCCGTCCATTTCCTCAGATGCCATGGCCGCCAGGTGGCCGCCCCATTCGTTGGCCTCGATCAGCACTTCGTTGGCGATGATGTCCAGCTTCTTTTGCACCTCGCCCTGCACGTTTTCGCTGCCGGCGCTGCCCAGCACCCCGCCCAGGGCGCCCTTGTTCACCGCCTGGCTGATGCTCTTGCAAGAGCGGGCCACCACTTCCAGCAACAGGCGCAGCTGCGACGGGATGTGGCCGTCCACGCGCTGCTGTTCAACCAGGTAGCGGGTGAGGGATATTTTTTTCGTCATGGAGTTCTTTCAGTCGGCCAGCGCACGGGTCACGACCTCGCGCACATCGTTGCTCAAATCCGCTTTGGCGGCCACACGGGCAATGGCCTCGCGCGCGGCGCTGCGGCAGGGCTCCACCAGCTTGGTCCAGCGGTCCAGCGCGCGCGCCAGGCGGGCGGCCACCTGCGGGTTGATGGCGTCCAGCTCGATCACGCGTTCGCTCCAGAACACGTAGCCTGCTGCATCGGTACGGTGGAACGCACCGGGGTTGGCGCTGCAGTAGCTGAAGATCACGCTGCGCGCACGGTTGGGGTTGCGGATGTTGAAGTCTGCATGGCGCATCAGCTGCTTGACCGCCGGCAACACATTGCCGCCGCGGTCGGGCGCACCGGCCTGCAGCGCAAACCATTTGTCCAGTACCAGGGCCTCGTCCTTGAACATCGCGTGAAAGCGCTGCAGCGCCTGCTCGGCCAGCGCATGCCCGCTGGACACCAGGGCCGATAGCGCGTTGAAGCGGTCGGTCATGTTGCCCGCGTCCTTGAAGCGCTGGTAGGCCTTGCCGGGCCATACGGTGTCACCGGTCTCGCGCGCGGCCAGGCACAGGTGGGCCAGCGCCAGGCCCGCCAGCGCGCGGCGGCCGCTGGACACCGGATCGGGCGTGTAGGCACCGTTGTCGCGGTGGGCATCAAAGGCCCAGGCCCAGTCGTCGTGCAGGGCCTGTGCCATCTGCTCGCGCATGGCTTCACGCACGGCGTGGATGCGCTGCGGGTCCACCACGTCCAGCTGTTCGGCGATGTAGGTTTCTGCCGGCAGCGTGAGCACCAGTTCCTTGAAGGCGGCGTCCAGCGTGGGGTGGCGCAGGATGCTGCGCATGGCTTCCACATAAGGTGCGTCCAGTGCCACCGGGCCGGCACCCGGCGCCACAAAGGCGGCCGCGCGGCGCAGGGCCAGGCGCTGGCCTGCCTCCCAGCGGTTGAACGGGTCGGTGTCGTGGGCCAGCAGCGTCAGCAGCTGGGCGTCGGTGTAGTCGCAGTCCAGGATCACCGGTGCGCTGAAGCCGCGCAACAGCGAAGGCACGGGCTCGGCGTCCATGTTGTCAAACACCAGGGTGTCGCTGCTCTCGGTCAGCACGTGCATGCCCGCTGCCATCTCGCTGCCGTCGGGCGCCAGCAGGCCCCAGGCCACGGGAATGACGTAGGGCTCCTTGGGCGGCTGGCCCGGTGTGGACGCGCAGCTTTGCGACAGGGCCAGGGTGTAGCGGCGCGCGGCTGCGTCATAAGTGCCGGTGGCGCGCACGCGCGGCGTGCCGGCCTGGCTGTACCAGCGCTTGAACTGGGGCAGCAGATTGGCCAGCGGCGAGCCGGGGTTGGCGTCGGCAATGGCCTGTGCAAAGTCGTCGCAGGTCACGGCCTGGCCGTCGTGGCGCTCAAAGTAAAGCGCCATGCCCTTGGCGAACCCCTCACGCCCGGTCAGGGTCTGCTGCATGCGCACGACCTCGGCGCCTTTTTCGTAGATGGTGACGGTGTAGAAGTTGTTGATTTCCAGGTAGCTGTCGGGGCGCACCGGGTGGGCCATGGGGCCTGCGTCTTCGGGGAACTGGGCGGTGCGCAGCACGCGCACGTCTTCAATGCGCTTGACGGCTCGCGCTGACGCCTCACCGGCCAGGTCCTGGCTGAATTCCTGGTCGCGGAACACCGTCAGGCCTTCCTTCAGGCTCAGCTGGAACCAGTCGCGGCAGGTCACGCGGTTGCCCGTCCAGTTGTGGAAGTACTCGTGGCCCACGACAGATTCGATGTTGGAAAAGTCGGTGTCGGTGGCGGTGGCCTGGCTGGCCAGCAC
>CALRZF020000420.1:0-3105 GCA_943372585.1 Ramlibacter sp. 2FC
GGTGGGCCTGGGCGTGCTGTTCGTGACGGCGCTGGCGCTGATCCTGACGATTGACCGCACGCTGAACAACATCTGGCGCGTCAAGCGCCCGCGGCCCTTCACCCAGCGCGTGCTGGTGTATTGGGCCGCCATGACGCTGGGGCCGCTGCTGCTGGGCGCCAGCCTGGCGCTCACGTCGTATGTGGTGTCGGCCTCGCGCGGGCTGGTGGGTGCCATGCCCGGTGGCGTGCGTTTTTTGCTGGACGTGGTCGAATTCCTGCTGATGTGGGCGGGGCTGTCGGCGCTGTACCGCTATGTGCCCCACACGCACGTGCGGCGCAGCCATGCGCTGTCAGGCGGGCTGTTTGCGGCCGTGGGCATTGAGGCGGCCAAGAACCTGCTGGCGCTGTACATCGGCATGGTGCCCACCTATTCAGCGGTGTACGGCGCATTTGCCACGCTGCCCATCCTGCTGGTGTGGATCTATATGGCCTGGGTCATTGTGCTGCTGGGCGCGGTGGTGGCGGCCTATCTGCCCAGCCTGATGCACGGCGTGGCGCGGCGCGGCGGCGGGCATGGCTGGCAGTTCCAGCTGGCGCTGGAGGTGCTGCAGCAGCTGGAGCGCGCACGCCCCACCGCGCGCCGCGGCCTGAGCAGCGACGAGCTGGCCCATGCGCTGCAGGTGGACGTGCTGCAACTGGAGCCCGTGCTGGAAACACTCACGGCGCTGGACTGGGTGGGCCGCCTGAACGAGGTGGAGGACGAATCGGCCACCCGCTACCTGCTGCTGGCTGACCCGGACGCCACCGTGATGGAGCCGCTGGTGCGCCACCTGCTGCTGGCGCCGGCGCCGGCCAATGCGCGGCTGATGGCCGAAAGCCGGCTGGCGGCGCTGACGCTGCGCCAGGCGCTTTAGGGTTTCTGGTTGGCTGCGCGCCTGCGCACTTGCTTGCGGGATTCGGTGTGAGGGGCTGGCTATTGAAAATGCAGGCACGTTCCGATTGACTTAATACTTTTTGCGCATTAAATTGCGCCCACTCAAAACCAACAGGGAGTGGAGATGACCGGGAGGAAAATTGCGCGCGCTATGGCTGGCGTGCTGCTGGCATGGGGCCTATTCGGCGTGGTGCCAGTAAAGGCGCAGACGCCGCAGGAGCCCCAAGGCACGTACAGCACGAGTGGCACTGACCACAGCTGCGGCGCATTCAGCTTCTCGGGCACCACATTTGCGTCGGCCTTCTCGGCGCTTGCTGCCTACACGCACGCTTGCCCGTACCTGGCGTCCGTCAGTGAAGACACTTGCACAGGCGTCACGGTCGTACAAGCCCGCTTTAACGGCAACTGCGCATATATCTATACCAAGACAGCCCAAGGCGGGGGCGACCGTGTCGGCGGGCTGATCAACTGGACGACACGCTGCCCCGAGCAGACCGCGCAAAACCAGAACGGGCTGTGCGTGCCGGAGCCACCCACGCTGATAGAGCTTGCGGGCGCCGCGTACGCCGTGCCGCTGGCCAGCGGCGGACAAGTGCTGCGGTTGATCGCCACCGTCACCAAAAACGGCGCACCCAAAGAGGGCGTGTCCATCAGCATCAGCATGCAAGGCGAAGCGGGTGGCTCGGTCACGGGCGGCGGCACCACAGATGCCAGCGGCAAAGTCATGCTGGACTACACGCCCCCGCAAACGCTGGTGGGCGCCAGCAAGCTCGACAAACTGCGAGCCGACTGCAGCGGCTGCACCAACTCGGCCAACATGGCCATCAGCGTGCAAGGCACGCCGGCGACGCCGGATGAAGAAGGAAGCCAAGACCCGGGCCAATGCACCCGCCACCCGATCGTTGCGACCAGCGGCACCAAAATCTACAGCCACGCGGACCTGAGCGACAACGCATCGCATGCGCTCAACCTGAGCCGCCGCTACGCGAGCCGCTGGGACATAGGCCCTGCGACGGGCCTGGGCAGCCACTGGGCACACAACCACACGCACCGGGTCGTCACGCTGGGGCGCACCAGCATCGTGAGCTACGGCGACGGCGCCAGCAGCCGCTTTCTGAACACGGCCACCCAATACAGCACCGACCCGGCCCAAGGCGGCACATGGAGCTGCCCGGCCAACAGCTGGTGCACGCCGGTGTACGAGCCGCCGCCGACACAACCCCCGGCGCAGTGGACAGCGCAAGGCAGCCCCGACACGATGACGGAAACGGCGCAAGGCATCGAAGTGCACCGCGCCAGCGACAACAGTCACTGGGTCTTTGACAAGGCCACCGGCCAGGCGCTCAGCCAACGCCAGCGCAACGGCTGGACCTACCACTACAGCTACACAGGAGGGCGGCTCACGCAAGTGACCAACGCCTTTGGCAGAACCCTGAGCCTGGCGTACAACGCCCAAGGCCAGCTCAGCAGCGCCACCGCCCCCGGCGGCCAAAGTGTGGCGTACAGCTACGACACGCAGGGCCGGCTGCAAAGCGCAGCCCAGGCCGACGGCACCACGCGCCAATACCTGTACGAAGACACCCGTTGGCCCAACGCAGTCACCGCCGTCATCAACGAAGCAGGCGTGCGCTACAACAGCGTGGCCTACGACGCCCAAGGCCGCGCCACGTTGAGCGAGCTGGCCGGCGGGGCCGACCGCACGGTGGTGGCCTATGGCGCCAACAGCAGCGCCATCACCGACGCGCTGAACAACACGCGCAGCTACCACTACCAAAGCCAGGCGGGGCGGGGCATGCGCACCACCCAGGCCAGCGCACCCGACGCCAGCGGCAACAGCCTGGCCAGCCAAAGCCTGGACGCGTACAACCTGGTGCAAAGCCAGACCGACTTCGTGGGCATCACGACGCTGTACACCTGGGACACATCCCGAAGGCTAAAGACAGGCGAGACCAAAGCCGCCAGCCGCCCCGAAGCCCAGACCACGCAAACGCAGTGGCACCCGACGTTCAGGCTTCCCGTGCTGGTAACCGAGGCCGGGCGCAGCACGGCCTACACCTATGACGCCCTGGGCAACAAGCTCAGTGAAACGATCACCGACACAGCCACAGGGCAAGCCCGCACTTGGGCCTGGACGTACAACGCCCAGGGCCTGAACGCCACCCACACCGACGCAGCCGGCCAGGTGTGGAC
>CALRZF020000421.1:0-3090 GCA_943372585.1 Ramlibacter sp. 2FC
CATCCAGCGCCTGCGAGCCTTCGCTGTAGCCTTGCTGCAGCCCGGTGCGCGCGCCCTGCTCAAAGCCGCGGCGGCGGCCCAGCGCGTAGGCGGCGCGGGCGGTTTCGTTGGCCAGGTCGCGCGGGCCCAGGTGGCGCGCGGCATCGGCCTGCATGGACAGTGCATCCAGCGAAAATGCCGACACGCCGCGCAGCGCTTCGGCCGAGATGATGCGGCTGGCGGGCTGTGCTGCAGGGGGCACTGCAGCAGCGGGCGCTACAGGCTGGCGCGCGTCAGACAAAGCTCTCATCGCCCCCGCCTCCAATCATGATCTGGCCTTCGTCGCCCAGGCGGCGCACGGTCTTCAGGATTTCCTTTTGCTGTGCTTCCACCTCGGACACACGCACCGGGCCTTTGGACTCCAGGTCTTCGCGCAGCGTCTCGGCCGCGCGCGAGCTCATGTTGCTGAAGATCTTCTCGCGCATCTCGGGCTCGGCGCCCTTCAGGGCAATGATCAGCGCGTCGTTGGCTACCTCGCGCAGCACCAGCTGGATCGCCTTGTTGTCCAGCTTCATCAGGTCGTCAAAGGTGAACATCTGGTCTTCGATCTTCTGCGCCAGGTCGGCGTCGCCGCTGCGGATGGCGTCCAGCACGGCGGATTCAGCGCTGGCACCCAGGAAGTTCAGGATTTCAGCGGCGGTCTTCACGCCACCCAGCGGCTGCTTGCGGATGCGTTCGCCACCGGCCAGCACCTTGGACAGCACTTCATTGAGCTCCTTGAGCGCATTGGGCTGGATGCCGTCCAGCGTGGCGATGCGCAGCACCACGTCGTTGCGGGTACGGTCGTCAAACTCACCCAGCACGCCCGAGGCCTGGTCGCGGTCCAGGTGGACCAGGATGGAGGCGATGATCTGCGGGTGCTCGTTGCGGATCAGCTCGGCCACGGCCTGGGCATCCATCCACTTCAGGCTTTCAATGCCGCTCACGTCGCGGCCCTGCACGATGCGGTCGATCAAAAGGCCGGCCTTGTCGTCGCCCAGCGCCAGCTTGAGCACGTTGCTCACGTAGGCGCCGGTGTCGCTGACCAGCGAGCGCTGTGAGTCCACCTGGCTTTCAAAGCGCATGAGGACGTCGTCAAACTGCGCATCGGCCACGGTGGTCAGGCGCGCCATGCGCTCGCCCAGGCGCTGGACTTCCTTGGGCGCAAGGAACTTGAACACTTCGGCCGCGCATTCCTCGCCCAGGGCGAGCATCAGGATGGCGCTGGCGTGGACGCCTTCGTCTTCGGTGGGGTCGGCTGTGGCCATGGTTTTCTATGCGGGCTGATTGACCCAGCTGCGCACCACGTTGGCCACGGTGGCCGGGTTCTGTTTGGCAAGCTGGCGGATGTTGTCGAGCTGGGCGTTGCGGGCCTGCTGGGCCGCGGCCTGCGCGGTGGGCAGCAGCGGCACCGACGGGTCGGCCCCGGTGATGGTGACCTTGCCGTCCAGACCTTCGGGCGTGGGCAGGGCGATCGCGTCCTGCACGCTGGTGGACAGCACGCGCTGGGCCAGCGGCACAGGGCGCGCGGCGCGCATGGCCGGGCGCACCAGGCCCAGGATGATGATCAGCGCCACCAGCGGCAAGGCCAGCCACGGCGCAAACGTCCGCGCCAGGTCCAGGTTGTCCGGCTGGCGCCACCAGGGCAGGTCGGCAGCCTTGGGCTCCACCACCTGGGTGAAGGGCGCGTTGACCACGTTGACCGAGTCGCCACGCTCCTTGCTGAAGCCCATGGCCTCACGCACCAAGGCGTTGATCTGCTCCATCTGGGCGGCCGGTATGGCCGTCGTCACCGGCTTGCCGTCGGCACCAGCTTTGGTGGCATGGTTGACGATGACGGCGGCGTTCAGGCGGCGGATGTTGCCGGTGGCGCTGCGCACCACGCGCACGGTCTTGTCCACTTCGTAATTGGTCACGGCGTCGCGCTTGACGCCGGCAGCCGCCCCGGTCGCGCCGGCACCTGCCGTCAATGCGCCAGGCGCGCCGTTGACGGGCGACGTGGGCGTGGCGGGCGGCTGGTTGGCCAGCGCACCCGGCACGCCACCTTGCTGGGCCGCGGCCTGGGCTGCGCTGGCACCGGGCGTTTCAGACAGTTGCTGGCTGCGCACGGCGGCCGGGGCGCTGCCCTGGTTGGGCGTGTACACCTCGGCGGTGGATTCGCTTTGCGTGAAGTCGATGTCGGCCGTGACCTGGGCACGCACATTGCCCGTGCCCACGATGGGCTCCAGGATCGACAGGATGCGTGTGGCCAGGCTCTGCTCGGTCTGGCGCACGTACTGCAGCTGCGGCGCGTCCAGGCCGTTGGGCACCTCGCCCGGCGCCTGCGACAGCAGCGTGCCGTTCTGGTCCACCACGCTCACCGCGCGCGTGGGCATTTCGGGCACGCTGGAGGCCACCAGGTGCACGATGCCGGCGATCTGGTTGCGCTCCAGCGTGCGCCCGCCGTACAGCGTGAGCATGACGGACGCCGACGGCTTTTGCTGTTCGCGCATGAAAGCCGTTTGCGCCGGCAGCGCCAGGTGCACGCGGGCCGACTGCACCGCCTGCAGCGCCATGATGGAGCGGGCCAGCTCGCCTTCCAGACCGCGCTGGAAATTCAGGCGCTCCTGGAATTGCGTGACGCCGAATTTCTGGTTTTCCATCAGCTCAAAGCCGACGGTGCCGCCCTTGGGCAGGCCCTGGGACGCCAGGCGCAGGCGCACGTCGTGCACGCGGGCGGCGGGCACCATCAGCGTGCCGCTACCTTCGGTGAACTTGTAGGGCACGTTCAGCTGCGTGAGCGCGGTCAGCACGGCGCCGCCGTCGCGGTCATTCATGTTGGCGTACAGCACGCGCCATTCGGGTTCGCGGCCCATCAGCATCGACAGGCCCATCACGCCGGCCAGCAGCGCCGCCGCCGCGCCCAGCATGACCTTGTTGCGTGCGGGCAGCTCGCCCAGGCGGTTCAGGGACAGGGCGGGGACCGGGGACGTGCGGGCGGGGCGTGCGTCTTCGGCCAGTGCTGCGGGGGCAAGTGTGGTTTCCATGCCGGTGATTGTTGGGCCGCACCGGCAATTCTTGAGCAGCGATATG
>CALRZF020000422.1:0-3074 GCA_943372585.1 Ramlibacter sp. 2FC
AGGGATGCGGGAACTGGTCATCTCGCGGGGAAACACCGGCTACCTGGCGCTGTATGTGTATGACAAGGATGCCGATGTGGCATCCGTGCTGGCGGTTCGGCACCAGCGCGAAGCCGGTTATGTGGCCTGATGGTTGCGTAGCAGCGCCAGCCGCGCCGCCGCCAGGTCCCACCCCGCCCAGCCACAGCTCTTGAACAGCACCGGCCCCTGCACAGCAGGGGCGGTGCCGCGCACCACATCGCCCAGCGATGCAAACGCCGACACATCCAGCCCCGCCTGCAGCAGGTCGCCGCCTTCGTGCTGTGCATCGGTGGTGTCCACCACCACCGTGCCCAGTTCTGCAAAGTGGCGGCACAGGCGCGGCGCCAACTCCACCATTTGGGGCGTGAACGCCCCCACGGCTGACACGAAGGTGTCTTCGCGCGGCAGGCCGCGCAGCACCACTTCGGCAGCCGGGGTGCAGGTCACCACCAGCGGGCAGTCGGCCAGCGCGGCGTTGGGGTCGCCAGCCACCATTGCGTCCAGACCCAGCGCCTGCGCCTGACGCACCAGCGCGGCCGCGCTGGACGTGCTGCGCGACGCGACCTGCACTTCGCGCACGCCCAGGCCGGCGGCAAATGCTTCCAGGTGGGCCAGGCCCTGCACCCCGGCGCCCACGATCAAAAGCGGCCCCTGCGTGTTGGGCGCCAGCCGTTGCGCCGCCAGCAGCGACACAGCCGCGGTGCGCCGCGCCGTGACGGTGGGGCCGTGCAGGATCAGGCGGCGCTCGCCCGTGGCCACGTCAAACACCACCACGTCGCCCTGGATGGTGGCGCGGCCTGTGCCCGCATTGGCAGGCGTGAAGGTGATGAGCTTGGTGATGGCCACACGCGCGTCCAGGGCAGGCATCACAAACAGGCTGCCGCCACCGGGCAGGGGTTGCACCAGCCGCGCGGGCACCTGCACAGCGGTGTCGCGCAGCAGGTTCTCGATCTCGGCGGCAAGGTGGCCCCAGGGCAAGGCGGCCGCGGTCTGGTTGCTGTCCAGTACAGAGGGGAGGGCGGTCATGGCTGCCGCGATTTTGTCCTACATCACGACAGGAAATGCACCGGATTTCAAGGCGCCGTACGTTTTCTAGCATTCACTCCAACGTCACTGGAGTTTCAAACATGCTGTCCGCCCTGCTCAACAAGAT
This sequence comes from Ramlibacter sp. 2FC, assembly GCA_943372585.1. Classification (GTDB taxonomy): domain Bacteria; phylum Pseudomonadota; class Gammaproteobacteria; order Burkholderiales; family Burkholderiaceae_C; genus RAM1. The sequence continues at coordinate 1,175 of CALRZF020000422.1, forward strand.
TGCCGATACCCCCCGCGAGAGCCTGTTCCTGGCCGCTGTGGCCGTGGTGATCGGGGCCTTGCTGTCGTCGATGTACATCGTGTGCGCCGGACAGGTGCAGTCGGCCCAGGCGCGCCATGCGTCGGCCAAATCGCAACAACTGGCGGTACTGGATTGCCTGGACAGCGACCCCCGCGCCAGCTACGCCGCCTGCGCGAGTCACGTGGCCCTGACGTTCCAGCCCCAGCCTGCGGCGCAGGTTTTGCGCGTGGCAGATACAGCCCAGACCGCCGCGCAGCCTATGCGTGCCGCCTTTTCCACATCGGCGCGCAGCCAGGTCTCGGTCATGATGCCCGTGGCCTACTACAGCCGTTGATGCGCCAGGCCTGACGCTGAAGCGTCGGGAATAATCGGGGCATGAAGCGGCCCCCGACATCCTTCTTTGCTTTTCTTCTCTTTTTGACGCTCGCCCTCCTGCAGGGTTGCAGCACCATGTCGGCCGATGAGTGCCGCACGGCCAACTGGCGTGACGTGGGCTTGCGCGACGGCCTGGCCGGCGAACCGCTGACGCTGCTGGACCGCCGCACCAAAGCCTGTGCCGAAGCCGGTGTGACGGCCAATGCCCCGCTGTACCTGCAGGGCCGCAACCAGGGCCTGCCAGAGTACTGCCGGCTGGACAACGCGGCCCGCCTGGGCCTGCAAGGCAAGACTTACCACGGTGTATGTGCGGCCGGTATCGACGGTGAATTCCGCCGCCGTCACGCCATGGGCATGGAGGTCTACCGCGCGCGGGCCGACCTGCGCAGCATGGACCAGCGCCGCCGCACGCTGGAAGACCGGCTGGCTGAAGCCAAAACCGACGAGGACCGCCGCCGCTGGCGCGAAGAGCTGCGTGACCTGGACTACGACCAGCGCCGGGCCCGCGACCGGGTGCGCGACGCTGAATGGACGCTGGATCGATTGCGCTAAGCAGCCGGTTCCGCGGTGGCCCTGGGACGATGCAGGCGTCGTTCTATGCTGACACTGCGTAGGCTGGGCCGCTGACACGCGCGCATCGCAGCGTTGCCTACAGTGACTCCATCGTCACAAGGAGTCCATCATGGCCAACGCAACTGCCTCCATTGATGTTTCGCCCGCTTCCCGGTCCATGCCCGCACCTGCGCCGCTGGACAATCACCACGAGCTGGCGGAACCCCGCTATTGGCCCACCGAGCTGCTGGCCACCTTCACCCTGCTGATGGCCGGGCATGGCCGCTGCGTCAGCTCCGCCATGATGCTGGGCGACCGCGAATACGCCCTGTGGCAGCTGGCCCGCGCCCACACCATGGACGACGAGCGCCTGCGTGCGGTGGCCGTACAGCTGTTTTCGTATTTCGACGACGCGCAGCACTGGGCTCGTGCGTCGGTTCATCACGCCTGAAACCCGGCAACGTCAGAGCTCTGCCGCTTCCACCAGGAAGCGCACGCGCTTGACGCCCTGCCATTCGTCGGCGTCCAGGCGAAAGGCGAGCTTCACCCGGGCCGGCAGCGGCTCGGTATGGCCGAACCAGATGCCGTCCACCGGCTGACCCTGATGGCGCAATTTGAGCGCCAGGTGTTTTTCACCCACCAGCCGTTGCGACAGGACTTCCACTTCCTCACTGAACATTGGCGGCGCAAAGCCCTGGCCCCACACCTCGGCATGCAGCGTGTCCACCAGGTCGGCGCGCCGGTATTCGGGCGCCAGCGGCCCGTCGGTGTCGATGCGGCGCATCAGTGTGGCGGCGTCCAGCCATTCCTGTGCCACCTGCATGAAGGCCTCTTCAAACGTAGCTAGGTGTTCCTCGTCCAGTGTGCAGCCCGCGGCCATGGCGTGGCCGCCAAAGCGTGACAGCACGCCGGGGTGGCGCTTGGCCACCAGGTCCAGCGCGTCGCGCAGGTG
>CALRZF020000423.1:0-3071 GCA_943372585.1 Ramlibacter sp. 2FC
CGCACAGCGGCGCCAGGTCGTTGCGCAGCGCGTCGCTGCACACCGCCAGCGACGCGGCGTCGGTGTCTTCATTGACCAGCTCGCGAAACGATTCGGCCTCGCCCACCGGCCCTGCGCCGCGCGCCACTGTGCCGCACACCGGCAGCGCCTGCACCGTGCGGCCCTGTACCACCAGCTGCAGATCGGGCGACGCGCCAAACAGCCGGTCGCCCGCGCTGTCATTCAAAAAGAACATGGCAGGCGCCGGGTTCACGCGGCGCAGCCGGGCAAAGGCGGCGGCCGGCGATGCGCCGGACCTGCGGCGAAAGCTCTGGCTCAACGTGAGCGACACCAGGGGCTGTTCGCGCAGGTGCACCAGTGCCCGCGCGACCATCTGGGCGTGGCCGCCGGGTGCGTAGTCGTTTTGCGGTTCTGCAGCGTCGGCGGTTGACGAAGGCTCCTGCGTGGCCGCAACGACGGTTTCGTCCGCCACCCCGTCCAGCGACAGCACCACATGCTCCCACTGGCCCGCCGAATCACGTTGCCACAGGCTTTGCGCCAGGAACAGAACGCCCAGGCTGCCTGGCGGCACGGGTTGCGTGGAGCCACCCAGCACATGCGCACTGAAACGCAAGGCGCCTTGCAGCAGCACATCGGGCGACGGCTCAAATGCCTTGAGCAGTGCGCGCAACGACTGCAGCGGCTTGCCGTTGCCCGGCTGCGCCGATGTGGCCCAGCCCGCGAGCGCCGGGTGCGCCAGCAAGGCCGTGCCCAACGCCGTGCAGGCAGCAGCCTCCACACCCTCCGCATGCACCGTCAGTACCAGGGCAGGCTGGTCTACCAGCACGGCCTGCAACGGGTGCAGCCCGGCAATGCCGGCGTCTACGCCCAGGTACATGCCGGGCGATGCGTCCAGGCGCGCCAGCGCCGCTTCCACTTCAGCGGCGCTGGCGGGGCGGCGCCGGTGGGTAAGGGTGATCTTCAAGCGGCTCAGTCGATGCGCAGGCCCGTGCGTTTGATGATGGGTGTCATCACGCGCAGCTCCTGCTGCATGAAGTTCTGCAGGTCCTGCACCGAGCCGCCGACGGGCTCCATGTACTGAGCGTGCAGCTTCTGCTTGACCTCGGGCATGGCCAGCACGGCGTTGATCTCCTGGTTCATGCGCTGCACGATGTCATTGGGCGTGCTGGCCGGCGCCATCACGGCCATCCACGCCATGTTTTCAATCTCGGGCAGGCCGGCTTCCTTCATGGTCGGGATGTCGGGCGTGAGCTCGCTGCGTTTGGCGGTGGACACCGCCAGCGGGCGCAGCTTGCCGGCCTTGACCTGGGGGATCACGGCCACGGCGGGCACACAGGCAAACTGCACGTCGCCTTGCAGGATGGCCAGGATGGCGAGAGGCGATGACGCGTACGGGATGTGCACCGCAAAGGTATCGGTCTTGACCTTGAGCAGCTCCACGCCCAGCTGCGACAGGCTGCCCACCCCGGTGGACGAGAAGTTGAACTTGCCGGGGTTCTTCTTCATGGTGTCCACCAGCTCGCGCAGGTTGTTGATGCCCGAATCGGTGCGCACCGCACATACATTGGCCTGCGCGCCGGCCAGCACCACCGGGCGCAGCTCGGTGAACGGGTCATACCCCAGTTTGCCGTAAATCTGCGTGTTGTAGACCAGCGGGCCGTTGGTGCTGATGACGTAGCTGTAGCCGTCGCCCGCCATCTTGGCCACAGCGCCGGTGCCGTTGTTGCCGCCGCCACCGGCGCGGTTTTCCACCACCACGGGCTGGCCCAGGCGCGGCGCCAGGCGCTCGGCCACGATGCGCATGATCACGTCGGGCGACGAGCCCGCGCCGTAGGGCACGACCACGCGGATGGGCTTGTTGGGCCAGGCGCCCTGGGCCAGTACGCCGGTGCAGGCTGCGGTGACAGCCAGCGCGGCGGCCGCCCGGGCAAACAGGCGGCGGGAGGCGAAAGAAGATGTGCGGGTCATGGCGTGAGCCTTTCGGTGTCGTGAAAGAAGCGCCCCTCGCCGGCAATGAAGCCGGCGACCAGCGCGCGATAGGCTGATTCGACAACGTCGCTCAGGCCGGGGAAATGGTTTTCGTGCGGGGCCGCCAGCGCACGCACACGCGCAAACACCTGCGCCTGGCGCGCGGGCGCGGCCACCTGGAATTCATCGAGCTTGAAGCGCGTGGCGTCGCGAACGAACAGGGCGCGCTGCGCCATCAGCGCCACGATCTGTTCGTCCAGCGCGTCGATGCGCTCGCGCAGCTCGCCCAGCGTGGCGGCCTGCGGCTGGTAGGCCGGGTCGGTGAACCGGCGCACCGGCGCGCCGCCAGTCCCAGGTTCGTGGGGTGCAGTCATGGTCAAACCCTTCGCAATGCATTTTTCTGTATTGATAAGCAAGCTTATCAATGACCCCGACCCTGCGCCATTGGTAGCGCACACCTTGCAGGGCCGGCGCGGCGCGTGTAGGCGCGCCACTGTCCTACAGCGTCCATCGCGCGGTTCCCACTGGCTGGGCCGCGGCCGCTGCCTACGCTAGTGGGATGACCCCCATCACGCCCCAACTCAAATCCGTTCTGACAGCCGCACTGGCTGGTGTATTGATCGGCACGGCCGCTTTGGCGGCCCTGCTGGCCGTGACCGGCAAAACCCTGTGGCCCTCAACACCTGCCGTCACCCAGCCCGCGCCGTGGCAGCCCGTAGCGGCCGACTTTGCCGGTGAAGAAGCGTCCGAGGACGCGCGCCGCGTGGCGCAGTGGGTGGCCCGCACGGGCGACCACCAGCGGCTTCACTTTGTCATCCTGGACAAGAAGAACGCCAAGGTATTCGTCTTCGGGCCCGACGCCAGGCTGCGCGGCGCCTCACCCGTGCTGCTGGGTTATGCGCCGGGCGACGACACTGTGCCCGGCATTGGCAAGCGCCCCATCGATCAGGTCAAGCCGCATGAACGCACCACGCCCGCAGGGCGCTTTGTGGCCGAGCCCGGGCGTAACGCGCTGGGCGAAGACGTGGTGTGGGTGGACTATGACGCGGCTGTATCCATGCACCGCGTGCGCGTGACAGACCCCAAAGAGCGGCGGCTGGAGC
>CALRZF020000424.1:0-3070 GCA_943372585.1 Ramlibacter sp. 2FC
CCGGCGCATGCAGCGACACCGCCAGCGCGACCGGGCAATCCTGCGCCAGGCGGTCCATCATGGGGACCACGCCCGAAGTCGAAACGGTGACGCGCCGGCGCGACAGACCATAGGCATGGTCGTCCAGCATCACGCGCAGGGCGGGCAGCAATTGCGCGTAATTTTGCAGCGGCTCGCCCATGCCCATCATCACCACGTTGGAAATCACGCGCTCGGTTTTGCCGAGGTGCTGGCGCAGAAAGTGTTCGGCATACCAGAGCTGGCCGATGATCTCGGCCGTCGTCAGGTTGCGGCTGAAACCCTGGTGTCCGGTGGAGCAAAAACGGCAGCCGACAGCGCAGCCGGCCTGCGAAGAAATGCAGAGCGTTCCGCGGTCGGTCTCGGGGATGAAGACTGTTTCAATCACATCGCCGGCACCGACGTCAAACAGCCATTTGATGGTGCCGTCGGCCGAATCGTGGCGTGACACCACCTTCAGACCCGGGATGTGGGCGGAAGCGGGAAGTTTTTCACGCAACGATTTGGCCAGATCGGTCATCTGGGCAAAATCTGTCGCGCCTTTTTGGTGAATCCAGCGAAAAAGCTGGGTGGCCCGGAAGCGTTTCTCCCCGAGGCCCTCGCAAAAGGCCGCCAGCCCGTCCAGATCGTAATCAAGCAGGTTGACGGTCATTTGCGGGAAACTTGCGCCTTAGCGCGAGTAGATGTTCATGCCCGCGAAGAAGAAGCTGATCTCCACCTGGGCGGTTTCGACGGCGTCGGAGCCATGCACGGCATTGGCATCGATGCTGTCGGCGAAATCGGCGCGAATGGTACCGGCGGCGGCTTTCTTCGGATCCGTCGCACCCATCAGGTCGCGATGTTTCAGGATCGCGTTTTCGCCTTCCAGGGCGGAAATCATGACGGGGCCGGAAATCATGAACTCGACCAGATCCTTGAAGAAAGGACGCTCTTTATGCACGGCATAAAAGGCTTCGGCTTCGCCGCGCGACAGGTGCGCCATCCGGGCAGCAACCACTTTCAGGCCGGCAGCCTCAAAGCGCGCATAAATTTGACCAATGACATTTTTTGCCACTGCATCGGGTTTGATGATGGAGAGAGTGCGTTCGATCGCCATGAGATTTCCTTAACCTTGATTTTTCTGGGATTTATTCAAATCGAATAAAGCCTCTGATTTTAACCCGCGGGCAATGGCCCTTGAGAAAAAGTGCGGGTGAATACGCCGGTGAGTTAACGGTTTCCGCCGCGGTTGCCGCCCCCGCTGCGATTTCCGCCGCGGTTTCCACCCCCGCCACCGCCGCCTCCTCCTCCTCCGCGCCGCGGGCCTGAAGGACCGCCACCGCCCGTGCCGCTGCCACCGCGACGCTGGCCCTGACCCGGCGCCTGCCGCTGGCGGGTAAATGTTTCAGCGCCGATATAACCAAACGAGGTTTTCATTGGGTCAGGCTGTGCCCCGCCAGGGCCTTTGTCGCCGCGGTCGCCGCGATCACCGCCCCGCTCGTCGCGGCGCTTCGGCCCCTGTCCGCCAGTGTTGCCGCCGAATTTGCCGGGCGGGCCGGACCGGGGACCGGCACCGGCGTTGCCCCCGTTGCCGCGTCCACCCTTGGCGCCACGGCGACGGTTAGCGTCGCGCGGCGCTTCGTTGCGATTCAGGGGGGGCTGAAGGTCCAGCGGATCATGGCCGGTCTCCTCGTCATGGTCGCCTGGCTCGGCCGTCCTACTTTTTTCCGGCATATCCTGCGCATTCGGTGCACGGGGAGCACCGTTGTCAGGGCGTCCCCGCCCGCCGCGCGAGCGGTCGTTGCGGCGCGGTCCGCGCCCTGGACGGCCATCGCCGGAGCCGGCTTCCCCGGCCCCTCCTGCTTCCCCCGTGTTCCTGTCGGCTCCGCGCGGATCGGCGCGGGCCTCCGAGCGACCGACAGCATTGGTCAACGCGTCGATGTCGCGCTCGTCGAGTTCGACAAAGGCGCCGCGCTTGAGGCCGCGCGGCAGCACCACCGCGCCGTAACGAATGCGGATCAGGCGGCTCACGGCGTGACCCACCGCTTCGAACATGCGGCGCACCTCGCGGTTGCGGCCTTCTGAAATCGTCACGCGGTACCAGCAGTTGGCGCCCTCGCCTCCACCGGCCTCAATCGTGCTAAATTGGGCCGGGCCGTCGTCGAGCTGCACGCCGTCGAGCAGGCGTTTTTTCTCTTCGTTGTTCAATGCGCCCAGCACCCGCACCGCGTACTCACGCTCCAGCCCAAAACGGGGATGCATGAGCTTGTTGGCGAGTTCGCCGGAGCTGGTCAGCAGCAACAGCCCTTCGGTGTTCAGGTCAAGCCGGCCGACCGACTGCCATTTGCCCTGGAACAGCTTGGGCAGGCGGCGAAACACGGTGGGGCGGTTTTGCGGGTCGTCGTGCGACACCACTTCACCTGCAGGCTTGTGGTAGGCGATGACCCGAGGCGGTGGCGGGTCGATACGCACCCGGATGGGTTTGCCATTGACCTTGACCGTGTCGCCAAACTGGATGCGCTGGCCAATGTGGGCCGGCTCGCCATTGACCGAAATCCGGCCTTCCAGAATCAGCTGCTCCATTTCCAGCCGCGAACCGAGGCCCGCCTGCGCCAGCACCTTGTGCAGCTTGGGCGTTTCCGGCTGGGGCAGCAGCACGCGCTTGGGAAGCTCGAGCGCCACGTCCTCCTCTTCATCGGCATCGAACTGGCCGGTCACCACGTCTTCAAAACGGGCCAGCGCCGGCGTCACCGGCGCCACACGCTCGGGCCGGCCCGGTGCCGTGCTGGCCGCGTCGCTGGCGGATGCTACGTCAACTGCTATCAAATCAGGAGCTGATCGTGCCATGGAATCGGGGGCTGGCCGCACAACGGGCTCATCAACCTGCGAGGCGGGAGCAGTGGCCGGAGCCGGATTGTCGTTTTGATTCATGCGTTTGCGTTCAGACGTTGGGATCGGTGGCCGTGAGGCTGGTTAACGAAGCGTCCTGGGGCTGGCCGGCTTCCGCCGCATCGGAAAGTTCTGCGACCAGCAAGCCGGCCCCGGGCTCGTCCGGCAAGCGGACATCCTCGGG
>CALRZF020000425.1:0-3032 GCA_943372585.1 Ramlibacter sp. 2FC
GGCCACAGGCCGGACCACCGCAGTGAAGCCGCTGTGGCCCTACCCCCCGTTCTTGCCGACGGGAGGGGCGTGAGTCTCAACCATGGTGGTGATTTACCGGCTTCGCAAAATTAATAAGTATGCGTATGATATGAAGCAGGAGACGCCGCCATGAATGCACCTGACACCCTGTCACGCTGGGCCACGCCCGGCTCCAGCCGCGTGCCCTTTTGGGCTTACACCGACGCGCAGCTTTACCAGCGCGAACTGGACAGGATCTTCTACGGTGACCATTGGTGCTACGTGGGCCTGGAAGTCGAAATCCCCAACACCGGTGACTTCAAACTGAGCTTTGTGGGTGAGCGCCAGGTGATCATGGTGCGCGACCGCGTGGCGCCCAAAGACCGTGGCACTGACAGCGGCATCCGTGTCGTTGAAAACCGCTGCGCCCATCGTGGCGTGCGCTTTTGCCAGGAGCCGCACGGCAACGCGCGCAGCTTTGTCTGCCCTTACCACCAGTGGACGTACAAGCTCAACGGCGAACTGGCCGGCCTGCCGTTCAAGGACGGTGTGAAAGATGGCGAGTGCGTGAACGGCGGCATGCCCGCGGACTTTGATCTCAAGGCCAACGGCCTGACGAAGCTGCGCGTGGCGGTGCTGCACGGCCTGGTGTTTGCCACGTTCAGCGACACGGCCGAGCCGCTGGAAGACTACCTGGGGCCCAACGTCATGCCCTGGCTGGACCGCATCTTCAAGGGCCGGCAGCTGACCCTGCTGGGCTACAACCGCCAGCGCATTCCGGGCAACTGGAAGCTCATGATGGAAAACATCAAGGACCCGTACCACCCGGGCCTGCTGCACACCTGGTTTGTGACCTTCGGCTTGTGGCGCGCCGACCAGAAGAGCCGCATGGTGATGGACGCGCAGGGGCGGCATGCGGTGATGATCAGCCGCCGCAATGAGGGCGGCCAGAACGCCGCCGTGACTGAAGGCGTGACCAGTTTCAAGGCCAACATGGCGCTCAACGACGACCGGCTGCTGGATGTGGTGCCCGAGCCCTGGTGGAAGATTCCCGACCCGCAGCAGCCAGGGCAGGACATCATGCCCACGGTGACGATGATCACGCTGTTCCCCAGCCTGATCATCCAGCAGCAGGTCAATTCATTGTCCACGCGCCACATCGTGCCGCGCGGCGAAGGCGAGTTTGATTTTGTGTGGACGCATTTCGGTTTTGCCGATGACACGCCCGAGATGACGCAACGCCGCCTGCGTCAGGCCAACCTGTTCGGCCCCGCGGGCTTTGTGAGTGCGGACGACGGCGAGGTCATCGAGTTCAGCCAGGACGGTTTCCGCCAGTGGGGCGAGGCGGGCAGCACGCTGTGCGAGCTGGGCGGAACGGGTACCGAAATGACCGAGCACATGGTGACCGAGACGCTGATCCGGTCCATGTATGCCTACTGGAAAAAGGTGATGGCTGTATGAACGCGCCCATCAACACGGATTGGCAGCTGCACGCTGAAATCAACCGCCTGAACGCCGACTACGCCGCCGCGCTGGATGAAAAGCGTTTTGACGCGTGGCCGGAGTTTTTTACCGATGAGGGGCGCTACCAGGTGCAGGCGCGTGAAAATTTTGACCGCGGCTTGCCGCTGTCGCTGATGGCGCTGGAAAGCAAGGGGATGATGAAGGACCGCGTGTACGGCGTTACCCAGACCATCTACCACGGGCCGTACTACACACGCCATGTGGTGGGCCCGGCGCGGGTGCTGGGTGAAGAAGGCGGCGTGATCCGCGCCGAGGCCAGCTACGCCGTATTCCGCACCAAGCCCGGCGGTGTGAGCGAGGTGTACAACGTGGGCCGTTACGTGGATGAAATCGTACGCAACAACGCCGGCTTGCTGTTCGCAAGCCGGCGTTGTGTGTATGACAGCGAGATGATCCTCAACTCGCTGATCTACCCGGTGTGAAGCAGGTGCAGGTCAGGGCTTAGCGGCCCTGGTCCTTGCGCTTGCCCACTTCGTTACCGATCAGGCCGCCGACGGCAGCGCCGCCGATGGTGGCTGCGGTGCCGCCCACGGCGCTACCGAGCACGCCACCGGCCACCGCGCCCACGCCCGTGCCGATCTGGGCATTGCTCGGGTTGGAGGAACAGCCCGTCAGGGCAATCAGGGAAGCGGCAGCAGCCGCGATCATCAGTTTGGTCTTGGTCATCTTGTTCACCTCGTTAGTAAGTTGCAGGCCTTCGAGTGGCAAACCAGATGCGTGGCCTGTGGGTGAACTGTAGGGGCGGGCCCCCGCGCTGCGTGTAGGAAGGGACCGCCCTGCGGCGTCGGTGCAGCCCGCCTCGTGCGGCGGCTTTTTTAAACTGGGCGGTTGCGCGCCAGCGGTGGATTGGCCGCAAAGTAGCGCCGGATGCCCTGCATCAGCGCGTCGGCCAGCTGCTCCTGGTAGTCCTCGCTTTTCAGGCGGGCTTCCTCGTCGGGGTTGCTGATGAAGGCCGTCTCCACCAGCACGCTGGGAATGTCGGGCGCCTTCAGCACGGCAAAGCCTGCCTGTTCCACGCGCGGCTTGTGCAGCTTGCCGACCTTGCCGATCTCGCCCAGCAGCGCGCTGCCCAGCTTCAGGCTGTCGTTGATCTGCGCCGTGGTGCTCATGTCCAGCAAGGCGCGCTGCACCTGTGCGTCCTTGGCGCGCACGTTCAGGCCGCCCACCGCGTCCGCGGAATTTTCCTTGTCGGCCAGCCAGCGCGCGGCCGAGCTGGAGGCACCGCGCTCGCTCAGCACAAACACGCTGGCTCCCTGGGGGCGGGGCGTGAAGAACGCGTCGGCATGGATTCTGACGAACAGGTCGGCCTGCACGCGGCGTGCTTTTTGCACGCGGATGTGCAGTGGCACAAAAAAATCCGCATCGCGTGTGAGGAACGCGCGCATGGGGCTGCCGTTGATCGTGGTGGCGTTGATGCGTTCGCGCATGCGGTGGGCGATCTGCAGCACCACGTCTTTTTCGCGCGTGCCGCCCGGGCCGATGGCGCCGGGGTCTTCGCCGCCGTGGCC
>CALRZF020000426.1:0-3029 GCA_943372585.1 Ramlibacter sp. 2FC
GCCGCGCACGGGCGGCGCCGCCGCCACGCGCCGCCAGACCACGGGCGAATTTGACGGTGTGCGCGCCTATCAGCGCGGAGACCCCTTGAAGCTGGTGGTGTGGAAACAGGTGGCGCGCAGCCAGGCCCGGGGCTCTGACGACCTGATCAGCCGCGACACACAGCAGGCCCAGCGCTACGAGCTGTGGCTGGACTTTGCGCTGGCAGGGCACCTGGACACCGAGCACAAGCTGTCGCGCCTGTGCGCCTGGGTGCTGCAAGCCGACAAGCTGGGCGTGGACTACGGCCTGCGCCTGCCGGGGCAAGAAATCAAACCGGCCAGCGGTGAGGCGCACAAGCGCCGCTGCCTGGAGGCGCTGGCGCTGTGCTGAAAGGATTTTTCCGCAAGCTCAACGCCCTGCCGCGCGAGGGCCGCGACACGCTGTTCTTGCTGGTCGTGATCGGCTGGGTGGTGATGCCCCAGGTGGGCAACCTGCCGCTGTGGTGCAGCGGCCTGGCGGCCGGCGTGCTGCTGTGGCGCGGGCGGCTGGCCTGGACGTCGCGCCCGCTGCCGGGCCGCTGGTGGCTGCTGGGCCTGCTGGCCGCGACCATCGCCGCCACGCTGCTGACGCATCGCACGCTGCTGGGCCGTGACGCAGGCGTAACCATGATCGTGGTGCTGTTTGCTTTGAAGACCCTGGAATTGCGCGCGCGCCGTGATGCGTTCGTGATCTTCTTCCTGGGCTTCTTCACGATGCTCACGAACTTCTTTTTCTCGCAGTCGCTGCTGACGGCCGCCGCCATGCTGATCGCACTGCTGGGGCTGCTGACGGCGCTGGTCAATGCCCACATGCCGGTGGGCAAGCCGCCACTGCTGCAGGCCGCGCGCACCGCAGGCACCATGGCGCTGGTGGGCGCGCCCGTCATGGTGGTGCTGTTCCTGCTGTTCCCGCGGCTGGCGCCTTTGTGGGGCATACCGAGTGACGGCATGACGGGGCGCAGCGGCCTGTCCAGCACCATGCAGGTGGGCAACATTGCCAGCCTGGCGCTGGACGAAAGCATCGCGCTGCGCATCAAGTTTGACGGCCCCGTGCCCGCGCAGCAGGACATGTACTTTCGCGGCCCCGTGCTCACCCGCTTTGACGGGCGCGAATGGGAGCCGCTGCAGCCGCGCCTGGCGTCGCGCTTTTCAGTGGGTGCGCTGGGCTCGCCCCGGCTGGACGTGGGCGGCCAACCGGTGCGCTACGAAGTGACGCTGGAGCCCAGCAGCCGTCCCTGGCTCATGGTGCTGGACGCCACGCCGCGCAGCCCCCAGGTACCCGGCATGAACGCCCTGCTGACGCAGGACCTGCAATGGGTGACCGACCGGCCGGTGACCGACCTGCTGCGCTACCGGGCCGAAAGCTACCTGGAGTTTCGCCACGGCCCAGCCAGCGCCGCCGGTGTGCTGCCTGAATACCGCGAACTGCCCGCTGGCTTTAACCCCCGCACGCTGCAGCTGGCGCAAGACCTGCGGCGCGACCCGCGCTATGCAGACGCAGACACGGCGGGGCTGGTACAGGGCGTGATGGACCTGCTGCGCAGCGGCGGCTACGAATACACGCTGAACCCCGGCGTGTACGGCCAGAACACAGCGGACGAATTCTGGTTTGACCGCAAGGCGGGGTTTTGTGAACACATTGCGTCGTCGTTCGTCATCCTGATGCGGGCGATGAACGTGCCCGCGCGCATCGTCACCGGCTACCAGGGTGGCGAGCGCAACAACGTGGACGGTTTCTGGACCCTCCGCCAGGCCGACGCCCATGCCTGGGCCGAAGTCTGGATGCCAGGCAGCGGCTGGACGCGGGTGGACCCCACATCGGCTGTGGCGCCCGGGCGCACCGGCGCGTTTGAGCGGCTGCGCGCGCCGCAAGGCGTGGTGGCCGCCGCATTCGGCGCTGTCAACCCCACGCTGGCCGCCAGCCTGCGCGCTGCCTGGGAGGCCGTGAACAACAGCTGGAATCAATGGGTGCTGAACTACACGCAAAGCAAGCAGCTGGACCTGCTGAAAAACATCGGCTTCAAATCCCCCAGCTGGGAGGACCTGAGCTACGTGCTGCTGGGCATCATTGTGGTGGTGGCGCTGTGCGGCGCTGTGTGGACGCTGTGGGAACGCAGCCGCCACGACCCGTGGCTGCGGCTGCTGTGGTGCGCGCAGCAACGCCTGCAAAAAGCCGGCGCGGTGGTGCCCGCCAGCGCACCACCGCGCCAGACGGCCGCCGTGGCGCGCGCCACGTTTGGCGACGCGGCGCAGGGCGTGGCCGACTGGCTGTTGCGCCTGGAAGCACACCGTTACGCACCCCATTCGCAGGCCAGCCTCGCTAAACTGCAGCAGGAATACAAACAACTCGCCTGGCCCCAGTGACCCTTCGCCTCCCCGCTCTCGCCATGCTGTGCCTCACAGCGCTGGCCCTGGCATGGCCCGCCCATGCCGCCAAAACCAAGCCCGCGCCGCGCGCCAAGCCCGTCAAGACATCACAAGCCGCCGCGCCCGCAAGCGCCGTGCTGTACGCCACGCGCGACGACGTGATGCGCCAGGCCGATGACATTGCCCAGCGCCGCGATCTGGACCCGGCCTGGGTGCGCCGCGCCCTGGGTGAGGCCCGCTACCTGCCCAATGTGTCGCGCCTGATGCAGCCGCCCGCCAAGGGCTTTGTCAAAAACTGGCGCGTGTACCGCAGCCGCTTCATCGACCCCATCCGCATCGGCGCGGGCGTGCGGTTCTGGAATGCCAACGCCGACACCCTGGCTCGCGCCGAGCGCGAATACGGCGTGCCCGCCGAAATCATCGTCGGCATCATTGGCGTGGAAACGATCTACGGCCAGCAGATGGGCACGTTCCGCGTGATCGACGCGCTGGCCACGCTGGCGTTCAATTTCCCCGCCAGCCACCCACGCGCGGCCGAGCGCACACAATTCTTCCGCGACGAGCTGGAGCAGTTTTTGACGCTGCAAAACCGCCTGGGCGCCGACCCGATGCAACCCGTGGGCAGCTACGCCGGGGCCATGGGC
>CALRZF020000427.1:0-3018 GCA_943372585.1 Ramlibacter sp. 2FC
ATCAATCTGCCACAGGGCCGTCACCCGGCAATCACACACTGGCGCTCATCCACTGCGTAAAGCACACCAAGGAGAGCGCAATGAACGAACTGCCCAGCCCCACCATGCCCCTGTCGCCGGTCTCCTTGCCCCGGGGGTCACTTCACCGAAGCGATCATCAGGTCATCGATCAAGCTGGGCGCGGCAGTATTTCGGTTTCGTGGGCCCGCCACCAAGATGAAGTCCGCCAGGCGCAACGCCTGAGGTTTGACGTGTTTGCCCGTGAAATGGGCGCGCGGCTGAACAGCCCCATTGCCGGGCACGACGTGGACTTGTTTGATGACTACTGCGAACACCTGCTGGTGCGCGACGTGGATACGCAGCAGGTGGTTGGCACGTACCGCGTGCTCACGCCGGCTCAGGCCCGCCGCGTGGGCAGCACCTACAGCGATACGGAATTTGACCTGACGCGCCTGCGCAGCCTGCGCGAACGCATGGTGGAGCTGGGCCGCAGCTGTGTGCACCCGGACCATCGCCACGGCGGGGTGATCCTGGCGCTGTGGGGCGCGCTGGCCGAGTTCATGGTGCGCAACCAGCTGGACACCATGATTGGTTGCGCCAGCATCCCCATGCTGCACAACGGCGTGGTCAGTGGCGACGCTGCGGCGAGCATCTGGCGCCAGGTGAGCCAGACGCACTTGGCACCCATTGAATACCACGTGCGTCCGCGCCTGCCGCTGCCCATTGAGCAACTGGACGGCACGCTGGACATCGAGCCGCCTGCGCTGATCAGGGGCTACCTGCGCCTGGGCGCCAAGGTGCTGGGCGCCCCCGCCTGGGACCCTGACTTCAACACCGCCGACCTGCCCATGCTGATGCGCATAGCCGACCTGCCCGCGCGCTACCGCAAACACTTCTTGGGCGCATGATGGCCCACCCCCGAAGCGCTTTGCGCTTCCCCCTCGAGGGGGCGGCGACTGCGGCCTGGCGGAGCCAGTTCCGCGGCGCCCTGGCATCGGACCCGGCCATTGCCGCTGAACCTGCCGATGACACGGGGCGCTCTCTCTACCGGGCCGTTTTCATCTCTGACCTGCACCTTGGCACGCCAGGTTGCCAGGCGGCGGCGCTGCTGGACTTTTTGAAGGCCCACCCCAGCCAGTACCTGTACCTGGTGGGTGACATCGTGGACGGCTGGCAGCTGCGCCGGCGCTGGTACTGGCCGCAGGCGCACAACGACGTGGTGCAAAAGCTGCTGCGCGCCGCGCGCAAGGGCTGCCGGGTGATCTATGTGCCGGGCAACCACGACGAATTTGCGCGCGAATTCATCGGCCACCAGTTCGGCGGCATCGAGGTGGTGGAAGACGCCGTGCACCGCACTGCCGATGGCCGCAGCCTGTGGGTGATCCACGGCGACTATTTCGATGGCGTGATCCAGTGCGCCAAGTGGCTGGCGTATGTGGGTGACAACCTGTACGAGTTCACGCTCAAGCTCAACCGCCACCTGAACCACCTGCGCGGCCGCCTGGGCCTGCCGTACTGGTCGCTGTCGGCCTACCTCAAGCAAAAGGTCAAGACAGCCCTGAACTACGTGACCGACTTTGAGGTGGCCGTGGCGGCCGAGGCGCGCAAGCTCGGCCACGACGGCGTGGTGTGCGGGCACATCCACCGCGCCGAGATGCGCGAGATCAACGGCACGCTGTACTGCAATGACGGCGACTGGGTGGAAAGCCGCACCGCGCTGGTGGAACACATGGACGGCCGGCTGGAGCTGGTGCACTGGGACGCCACACCCGCCGTGCCTGTGCGCGCCGGCGCTACAACACAGGTACCCGCATGAAGATCGCCCTGGTTACCGACGCCTGGCAGCCCCAGGTCAATGGCGTGGTCACCACGCTGGTGGAGCTGGTGCGTGAGCTGGCGGCGGCCGGCCACGAGGTGCACGTCATCCACCCGGGCCAGTTCCGCACGCGCCCGTGCCCCGGCTATGCCGGCATTGACCTGGCGGTGCGCCCGCGCCGCAGGATGGCCGAACAGCTGGACGCCCTGCAGCCCGAGGCTGTGCATATCGCGACCGAAGGCCCGCTGGGCTGGGCGGCGCGCGCGCATTGCGGCAAGAGGGGCTGGCGCTTCACCACGGCTTTTCATACCAAGTTCCCGGAAATACTGAACGCCGCGCTGAAGGTTCCGCTGAGCTGGGGCTATGCGCTGTTCAGGCACTTTCACAAACCGTCGGCCGGCGTCATGGTGCCCACCCACGGCGTGCTGCGCATGCTGCAGGCACGCGGTTTCAAAAATTTGCGCGCCTGGACGCACGGGGTGGACACCACGCTGTTCCAGATGCAGGCACAGCCGCAGGTGTACGAGCCCATGGGGCTGCTGCCGCGCCCGGTGGCGCTGTTTGTGGGCCGTGTTTCGTATGAAAAGAACATCGAAGCCTTCTTGCAGCTGGACTTCCCGGGCACCAAGGTGGTGTGCGGCGTGGGCCCCCTGGAAGCGCAGTTGCGCGAGCGCTTTCCCGGCGTGCGATGGCTGGGCCTGCTCCCGCGCGACGAGCTGGCCCGCGTGTACGCTGCGGCCGACTTGTTTGTCTTCCCCAGCCGCTCGGAAACATTCGGCCTGGTGATGCTGGAGGCCATGGCCACAGGAACGCCCGTGGCAGCGTATCCTGTAGACGGCCCGCTGGAGGTACTGGGCCAGCCCCAGGCCCGGGGCGGCGTACTGCATGCTGACTTGCAGCAGGCCTGTTTTGCGACGCTGGCCGTGCCGCGCCACGAGGCGCGTGCGCGGGCGTTGCAGTTCAGCTGGGCAGAGGCGACGCAGCTGTTCGTCAGTCACCTGGTTGCGGTGTCACAAGGCTGTCATGAATCGGCGAAACACTGTCACAAACCCGTCATCCCATTGTCATCCTGATGTCAGAGCTACCCAGCGTCCCTTTCCTCGACCGCGACCACAGCATCCTGGCGTTTAATGAGCGCGTGCTTGACTGGGCCCGTCGTTCGGACGTGCCCTTGCTGGAGCGGCTGCGCTACCTGTGCATCG
>CALRZF020000428.1:0-3016 GCA_943372585.1 Ramlibacter sp. 2FC
GCGGGCTACCTGCCGTGGTTTGACGTGCCGGGGCGGCGTACGGCCGATGCGACCGTGGCGTTCGGTCACTGGTCCACGCTGGGTTTGCTGCTGCGCCCCGATGTGATGTCGCTGGACACGGGCTGCGTGTGGGGCGGCTGCCTGAGCGCGCTGCGCCTGGGCGCGGGGCCGGGGCAGCACGAGTTGATTCAGGTGAAATGCGACCAGGCCCAAAAGCCCGGCGAGTAGCTGCAGTTACTCGGCTTTGAAAAGTGCTGCGACCTTGCGCTTGGGCTTGATGTTGGCCGAGATGCGCGTACCTGCCGGCTTGGCTGCGGCTTCCCAGGCCGGTGCAGCGTCGGCGGCCGGCGGCTGGTAGGGCTGGTCAAAAAACGGGTCGCGCGGCGCGGCGGCCGGGCGGTATTCGCGCTGCGGGCGCGGCTGGCGCGGCGCCGGTGTGTCCAGCGCGTCGCGCGTATCGCCCACTTCGCCTTCTTCGCGCCAGTGGCGGCGGCCATCGTTGATACGGCCGCGCGGGCGGTCTTCTTCGTATTCGACCGCCTCGACCTCAACCTTTTTCTTCAGCAGCTTTTCCAGGTCGCCCATGAGGCGGCCGTCGCTGTTGGACACAAACGTGACCGCCAGCCCCGATGCGCCGGCACGGCCCGTGCGGCCGATGCGGTGCACATAGTCTTCAGCGTTGAACGGCACGTCAAAGTTGAAAACAGCGGGCACGTCCTTGATGTCCAGCCCACGGGCGGCCACGTCGGTGGCGACCAGCAGGTCAACTTCGCCGGCCTTGAACGCGGCCAGCGCCTTCAGGCGTTCGTCCTGGCTCTTGTCGCCATGCAGCGCGGTGGTCTTCAGGCCTTCACGCTCCAGCGACCGCGCCAGGCGGGCGCAGCCCAGCTTGCTGTTGACGAACACAAACGCCTGGGTGATGCCGCGCTGGCGGATGATCTGCTTGAGCGCACGGCGCTTGTCGTCGTCGCCCACGCTGTAAAAGCGCTGCTCGACGGTGGAGGCGGTTTCGTTGGGGCGGGCGACCTCGATGGTGATCGGGTCCTTGAGGTAGCTGTTGGCCAAGCGCTTGATCTCGGGCGAGAACGTGGCACTGAACAGCAGCGTGGTGCGTTCCTTGGGCAGGTAGCTCAGGATGCGCTGCAGGTCGGGCAGGAAGCCAATGTCCAGCATGCGGTCGGCTTCGTCGAGCACCACGTATTCCACCTGGTTGAGCACTGCGTTCTTGGCCTCAATGTGGTCCAGCAAGCGGCCCGGTGTGGCCACCAGCACTTCAACGCCTTTTTTCAGCTCCAGCGTCTGGGGCTTCATGTCCATGCCGCCGAACACCACGGCGCTGCGCAGGTTGGTGTACTTGGCGTACAGCTTGACCTGTTGGGCCACCTGGTCGGCCAGCTCGCGCGTGGGCAGCAGCACCAGCGCACGCACCGGGTGGCGCGCGGGCGAGGTCGAGGAATTTTCGTGTTTGAGCAGGCGTTGCAGCAGCGGCAGCGAAAACGCCGCCGTTTTGCCGGTGCCGGTCTGGGCCGCGCCCATCACGTCCTTGCCGGTCAGCACCACGGGGATGGCTTCGGCCTGGATGGGGGTCATGGATTCGTAGCCCATTTCGGCCACGGCGCGTGCCAGCGGTTCAGCCAGCGAGAGATTGGAAAAAGATAACGTCATGCAGCCTTGGATTGTCTCACGTGGAGCGGTCCCCTACTTCCGTCTGGTTTGACGCATATGAATACCTTTAACTTATAATTATTTTGTAGCAATTTCTGGAAGACCATCATGCATGCGTCATCACCCGCGTTCCAGCACACAGGCCCCGAGTATGAGTCGGCCTTCCAGCAGCCATTGGGCGAGGCCATGGCCTCCGGCGGCTGGCATTCCATGCTGGCAGCCATGGGCGCCACCATGGCCGAATCCGTGCGGCAGTCCCTGGACGGCCTGGCCGAACTGGCCCGCACCCGCCGCATTGGCGCCTATGAAGCCCGATGGATGCGCGATCCTCTGCAGCGCCTGTATGAATCCGGCATTGCAGCGCAGCGGCTGTCACATCTGGCCAACCGCAACCTGCCGCCGGCCCATGAAGCCGTCGCCTTGAATGACGTGATCGAAGAAGCCATCGCTGATCACCGCCAGCGCAGGCCAGGCCACCGCATCCTGTGCCAGCTCGACCCTGTGGATGTGATGTCCGAGCCCGAGGTGCTGGTCAGTGTGGCCGGCGCGTTGCTCAGCTGGGGGTGTTCGCTGGGCCAGGAGCTGGACCTGCAGCTGACCCATCAGCCCGGCAAGGAGCGCGCCACGCTGACCCTCAGGGTGGGCAAGCTGCATGACGCGCAGGCGGGCGATGCCCATCAGGATTCGGTCGAATGGCTGCTGCTGTGGCAGCTGGCCCGCCTGGAGGGCATCAAGGTCTGGAGCAGCGTGACCTCTGGCCGGGTGCGCACCATGCTTCAGTTCAGCCGGGCCATGCAGCAGCATGCCGGCATGGCCGTGCTGGAATCGGGACCGGACGCGCTGTACAGCTGCGACGCCAGTGAGACAACCACCCTGTGGTGCGTGGCGGGCGAGGGAACCGCCGCAGCGGGGTTGTCGGCCACCCTGGCGCCGCACATGCCGGTGGCACGCCTGATGGGATCAGTGGCGGCGTTGACGGCCGAGCTGCCCGAGGCACCCGACTGCGTGCTGTCCACGCGCGAAATCCTGTACAGCCCCAGCTTTCGCCAATGGCGCCACCAGGCCCAGAGCCTGCGCGGGCGCTGCGTGGCCGCCATTGAAGTCTGCTCCGATGACGGCGTGTTTGAGATCGGCGGCTTCGGCCCCGACAGCATGGCGCGCATCAGCGCTGGCACGCTCACCCCCAAGCTGCTGGGCGCCGTCGTGTCCGAAATGGGCCGGCTGGCAGAGTCGATGCCATAAACCCCGTTTGCGCCAAAAGGTGGCAAATTGGCGCAATATGGATATTTAAGAACTACAATTGGAGCCGCAGCACAACCAGGGAGGTTTACATGCGCGGCGGCTCTCCCCC